>CAUJJS010000163.1 GCA_963205415.1 Pseudomonadota bacterium | reverse complement strand
GCGCCAAAAGGCTGGTTGTCCACCGAGGAACGACGCTCGCTGTACACCACGCCGCGCTCGCTCTCGATCACCTTGGGATCAAACGCGAGGTTCGCCATGCGGTCCGCTTCCAGATCGAGGATGGTGTCCAGCGCCTGCTTGGGGAACCAGTCCTGATACACCGTCACATCCGACGAGGTGTAGGCGTTGTTGGCGCCACCGGCGGCCTCCATGGTGCGATCGAACTCACCCGGTGCCAGCGTGCGCGTGCCGTTGAACATCATGTGTTCAAAAAAATGCGCCAAGCCGGTGATGCCTGGATACTCGTTGCGGCCACCGACGCGAAACCAGGTGTAAAGCGCGACATTGGGGATGTCGTGATCGGGCCAGATCACCACTTTCAGGCCGTTGTCGAGGGTGTGGCTGACGATGGTGTCGGCACCGACACGCGCCACGGGCGATTCATCGGCGTGTGTGGCACCTGCCAGGGCAAGCCACAGCGTGCAGGCCAGCGCGAGGATTTTCATGCTTGGACTCCTGAGTTGGACGGGGCCGAGGCTTTGGGGAACGTTTGAGCAAGTCCGTCATGCCCGCGAAGGCGGGCATCCCGTGGCTTCACGCCATTCAAATCAAAGGCGCTGGACTCACGCCTTCGCGGGAGTGACGAGCAACGATCGACGTGTTCAGGCATTCCATCAGGCCCAGTTGCAGACGATCTTGCCGCACTGGCCGGCTTCCATCAGGTCGAAACCTTTCTGGAAATCGTCGATCTGGATCTGGTGGGTGAGGACTTTTTGCAGCGGGAAGCCGGTCAGCACCATCTGGGTCATCTTGTACCAGGTCTCGTACATCTTGCGGCCGTAGATGCCGTGCAAGGTGAGGCCCTTGAAGATCACCTTGTCCCAATCGATGCCGGCGCCACGCGGCATGATGCCGAGCATGGCGATGCGTCCGCCGTGGTACATGCAGTCGAGCATGTCGCCGAAGGCGCGAGGATTGCCGCTCATCTCAAGGCCCACGTCGAAGCCTTCCATGTGCAGATCCTTGACCACGTCCTTGAGGGATTGCTTGGCGACATTCACCACGCGCGTGGCACCCATGTCGGCGGCGAGCTTGAGGCGGTAATCGTTGATATCGGTGACCACGACATTGCGTGCGCCCACGTGTTTGCAGATGCCGGCGGCAATCACGCCGATTGGGCCGGCACCGGTGATGAGCACGTCCTCGCCGATCACGTCGAACTCCAGCGCGCAGTGCGCGGCGTTGCCGTAGGGATCGAAAAAGGCCGCCAGTTCCGAAGGAATCTGATCGGGAATCGGCCACAGGTTGCTGGCCGGCATCGCGATGTATTCGGCAAAAGCGCCGTTGCGGTTGACGCCGATGCCGACCGTGTTCGGGCACAGGTGTTGCCGACCGGCGCGACAGTTGCGGCAATGCCCGCAGACGATGTGGCCTTCGGCCGATACGCGCTGCCCGATTTGGTAGCCGGTGACGGCTTCACCCACTTCCACGATGCGGCCCACGAACTCGTGGCCGATGGTGAGTCCGGGCTTGATGGTGCGTTGGCTCCATTCGTCCCACAGATAGATATGCAGGTCGGTGCCGCAGATGGCGGTTTTTTCGAGCTTGATCAGGACCTCGTTGGGGCCGATCGAGGGCACCGGCACTTCTTCCATCCAGATGCCGCGACTGGCTTCGCGCTTCACCAGCGCCTTCATGGTTTGGTTCATGACCGTTCCGAATGAGTGTTTGGGAACGGAAATTATAGGTCCGCCGGGCGGTGGCGGCCTGCGTGACTTTCGCCCCATTCGCACGCGAGCGCCGTTTCATAGAATGCAGGGTCCGATCATGACGAGGGCTTTACGATGCGCACCATCCTGATGTTGGCCGGCCTGGTGGCCGCCACACCGGTTCTGGCCGTGGAGGGCATGTGGACGCCCGAACAGCTTCCCGAAATTGCTTCCGAACTCACCCGCACCGGGCTCAAGCTCGATCCGGCGGCGCTGAGTGACCTGCGCGGCCATCCCATGGGCGCGGTGGTGTCGCTCGGTGGCTGCACGGCCTCGTTCGTGTCGCCCAATGGTTTGGTCGTGACCAACCACCACTGCGCCTATGGTGCCCTGCAGCTCAATTCCACGCCCGAGCACAACATGCTGCGCGATGGCTTCATCGCCAAATCGCTGGCCGATGAACCGTCCGCCGGGCCGGGCGCACGGCTGTGGGTGACCGAGGACATCAGCGATGTCACCGCCAAGGTGCTGTCTGCGATTCCCAAGCGTGCCAACGACCGCGCCCGCAACGACGCGCTGGAAGCGGTGCAGAAGAAACTCATCGCCGAGTGCGAGACCGACTCCCGCTACCGTTGTCAGGTGTTTTCCCATTTCGGTGGGGTGCAGTACCGCCTGTTCAAGCAGTTCGAGATCCGCGACGTGCGCATTGCCTACGCGCCGCCCGAAAACATCGGCAAGTTCGGTGGCGATGTCGACAACTGGCAGTGGCCGCGCCATACCGGTGATTTCACCTTTTACCGTGCCTACGTCGGCCCGGATGGCAAGCCGGCGACGTATTCGACGGACAACGTGCCTTACCAGCCCAAGCAGTGGCTGAAGGTGGCCGCGCAGGGCGTTTCCGAGGGCGACTTCGTGATGGTGGCCGGTTACCCGGGGCGCACCCAGCGTTATCAGTTGGCCAGCCAGATCGATGATGCGATCCAGTGGAGCTATCCGACCCAGATCAAGGCCTTCGACGACATGATCGCGATCGCCGAGGCGGCCGGCAAAACCAATCCAGACGTGGCAATCAAGTACGCCTCGATGATTGCCGGCCTCAACAACGGCCGCAAGAACATGGCCGGCATGCTGGAAGGCTTCGAGCGCGCCGATGCCTCGGGCATCAAACATCGCGAAGAGGCCGGTCTAGTGAATTGGCTGGAGGGCCAAGGCCGTTCTGGCAAGGCCGCGCTCGAAAACTATCGTGCGTATGCCGCCTTGGTTGAATCCCAGCGCCAAACCCGCGAACGCGACAACGTGTTGGGTTGGCTGACGCGCAGCGGTTTGCTCGGCACCGCCAATAGGCTGTACCGGATGTCGCAGGAGCGCAGCAAGCCCGATGCCAAGCGCGAGTTCGGCTATCAGGAGCGCGATTGGCCGCGTCAGGAAGCCGGCTTGAAGCAGCTCGATCGCCGCATGGATCCCGGCGTGGATCGGCAGATGCTGGGTTACTGGTTCGACAAGTACGCAGCCTTGCCGGTCGAGCAGCGCATTCCCGCACTGGATGCTTGGGCGGGTCTGGATGGCAGCGAGCAAGGCAAGGCGGGTCTTGCGGCGCGTCTGGATGCGCTCTATGCCAACACCACGTTGATCCAACTCGATGCACGTCTGGCCGCCTTCAATGCCGATCAAGCCAGCCTGAAAGCCAGCAAGGACAGCTTCATCCAGTTGGCCATCGTGCTGGATCCGGCCCTGAAGGAAATGGAGCAACGCTTCAAGACCTTGGGCGGGGCTTCTGCTCGCCTCCAGCCGGGCTACATGCAGGCGCTGATCGATTACCGCGCAAGCCAGGGCAAGGCGACATATCCGGATGCCAATTCCAGCCTGCGCATCACCTTCGGCAATGTCATGGGTGTGTCGCCGCGCGATGGCTTGGAGTATCTGCCCTTCACCACCACTCGTGGTCTGGTGGAGAAAAATTCTGACGAGCCCTTGTTCGATGTCACCCAGCCGCAGTTGGATGCGATTGCGCAGCGCCGTTTTGGTCGATGGGAAGTGCCGGCGCTCAAGGATGTGCCGGTCAACTATCTGGCCGATCTGGATGTCACCGGCGGCAATTCCGGCTCGCCCACGCTCAATGCCAAGGGTGAACTGGTCGGCTTGATCTTCGACGGCATCTGGGAATCAGTGGCCTCCAACTGGGTCTTCAACCCCGAACTCACCCGCACCATCCATGTCGATTCGCGTTACATGTTGTGGCTGATGGACGAGGTGTATCCGGCACCGGCGATTCTCAAGGAACTGGGCGTCGAACCGCATCACTGAGGATGTCCGACCGCGCCGCTTCGTCAACGCGAAGCGGCGTGGGGTGCGGTGACGATGATCCACGCACGCGCCCGATTGCGTACAGTACGCAATCAGGCCGGCTTCGGAACCGTCATGAATCTTTCCCAATGGCTGGATTACCAGCAATCGATCCATCCCAAGTCCATCGAACTGGGGCTGGACAGGGTGCGCGACGTGGCGCAGCGCATGGGGCTGCGCAAGCCGGCGCCGCGCGTCATCACCGTGGCCGGCACCAATGGCAAGGGCTCGACCGTGGCTTTCATCGAGGCCATGGCGCGTGCGGCAGGCTACAGCGTGGGTGCCTACACCTCGCCTCACCTCATGCGTTACAACGAACGGGTGCGCATCGATGGGGTGGAAGTCAGCGATGCGCGTCTGATCGACGCCTTCGAAATCGTCGAGGCTGCGCGCGGCGATACCAGCCTGACCTATTTCGAGTTTGGAACCCTGGCCGCGCTGTGGCTGTTTGCGCATGCGCCGCTGGACCTGGCGATCCTGGAAGTGGGCATGGGTGGGCGTCTGGATGCGGTCAACCTCGTCGATGCCGATGTTGCCGTGGTCACCACGATCGCGCTTGATCACATCGAACAGCTCGGTCCTGATCGGGAAGCGATTGCACGCGAGAAGGCCGGCATTTTCCGTGTCGGCAGGCCAGCGGTGATCAGCGAGTTCGATCCGCCGGACACCCTTTTGCGCGAAGTGGAGCGTATCGGTGCAGTGCCGGTGCGTGCCGGTAAACACTATCGGTTCGAGGCCGCTTCGCCCGCTTGGGTCTGGAGCGATGAGTCCGAAGCCATCGAGCTACCCGTGCCGGGCTTGGAGGCGCCAGCGCAGATGGCCAACGCCGCGGCCGCCATCGCGGCGTTGCGGGCGCTGGTTCCGGCCTTGCCGATCCCGAACGAAGCCATGGCACGCGGGCTGTCCGACGTGCGTTTGGCGGGACGAATGCAGCGCATCGCCGGGCCGGTCGAAATCGTGCTGGATGTGGCCCACAATCCGCAGGCCGCGCAGCAATTGGCGCTGTGGCTGCAGCAGCATCGGGCGCGCGGCGCCACGCTCGCGGTATTTGCCGGCTTGGCCGACAAGGACGTGGCCAACGAGGTCGCCGCGCTCATGGGGCGAATCGACATTTGGCATCTGGCCGGATTGAGCGGGCAGGGCGCGCGCGGACAAACGGTCGAGTCGCTGTGGGCCAAGATCGGCAGCCTGCTCTCGCGTTCGCTGGTCATTCGCCATGTGGACGTGGCGACTGCCCTGGCCGAAGCCCGACGCAGCGCCCAAAGCGGCGATCGCATCGTGGTATTTGGCTCCTTTCATACCGTGGGCGAGGCGCTGGCTGCGCTGGATGCCGGCTGACTGTCGGCCGGTGCGCAGGCGCCGGTCGGAGTGTGGGGCGTTATACTTTGCGCCGTCTCGCACCAGGCCCTTCGCATGGACGCCAACTTGAAACAACGCCTCGTTGGTGCCGCCGTGCTGGTGGCGCTGGCGGTGATTTTCTTGCCGATGTTGATTGGTGGCCCCGAGCCGTCGAGCAACAGCGCGGCGGTTTCCACGGACATCCCGGATCGCGGTGATCGCCAATTGGTGACGCGAGACCTGCCCTTGGCACCGGCCTTGCCGGCGACGAACACGGAAGCTGCCGCCGACGTGGACCCGAATCGTGTTGCGACCGTCGACATGACCGATGCGCCGGCACGCGTGGATGCGCTGGCCGGTGATCCCGCCACCGCGCCCGCTGCCATGCCGAGCATGCCAGCGGTGACGACTCCCGTCGAGGCTTCGACGAGTGCCGCGACACCTGCCGCACCGGCAAACAGTTCCACGGCCAATACGGCTGCGCCTGTGGCGAGTGCGCCGGTCGCAGCGCCCGTCGCAGTCGCGCCGACACCGGTGCCGGTGGCAGCCACGCCCAATGGCAACTGGGCGGTCAATCTGGGCAGTTATGCCAATGCCGGCAATGCCACCGCCCTCGTCAAGCAATTGCGTGGGCACAAGATGGCGGTCTACAGCGAATCGATCAGTCTCGATGGCAAGCCAGCGCAACGCGTGCGCCTCGGGCCCTACACACAACGTGCGCAGGCGGAATCGGCGCGTTTGACCGCGCTCAAGATCCGCAGCGACCTGCCGACGTCGGTGGTCTCGCTTGAAGGCGAGAGCAACACCCCCGCCGCCAAGCCTGCCGTGGCTGCCGCCTTTGCCGTGCAGTTGGGTGCCTTGGCCTCGCAGGCCGATGCCAACGCACTGCGCGATCGCGCACGTGCCGCGGGGTTTCCAAGTTATGTCGAGCGCGTGGCGAGTGGCAGTGGCGTGTTGTGGCGGGTGCGACTCGGGCCTGAACTGCAGCGTGCCAATGCCGAGAAGTTGAAAGCCGACGCCAAAGCCAAGCTGGGCGTGGATGGCAACGTTGTTCCCCATCCCTGAGTTGCGAAACCGATGCTGACCTGGCTCGACATCCTGCTGCTGGTGATCGTGCTGTTGTCCGCG
>CAUJJS010000162.1 GCA_963205415.1 Pseudomonadota bacterium | reverse complement strand
CCGCCGACAGGCCACTGGCACGCCACTCCGCCACTCGTTCACTCCAAACCGCCGCCTTGTCCGTCATCGCTGCACCCTCGCGTCAAAAACGCGATTGCAGCTACAGCTCGCGGGGTTTTACAGGTGGGGTGGGCGGACGCTTACTCTTCGCTCGTGGCACACTTGGGAAGTCCCTTTCACTTGGCAGCCGCCTTGGACGCACTTGCCCGCCTTGTATTCCTCCTTGCAGCTTGTCTCACTTGTGGGAGCGCCTCTGCATCACACACGATCTGCATGTTTGAGGGACCAAAGGAATCGCCAATTACAAGTCTGGAGTTCATCGGTTCCAGTGAAATAACCCTGCTCCAGCTGAACGATCCGCCGATTCCTAACGCATTCCCAGACGGTTCTTGGAAGGTCAAAGACTTTGATTACAAGGCTTCAAGGATTCATCTGGTCTACACAAACCCAGGGAATCCGCGCCTACCTCGCAGCTTCGTTCTACATGGCCTGAAAAACTACACCCACCTGACTATGATGGGCATCACGTACACGGGCGAATTCTCGTGCGGGCTCCTGTAAACCGTGCGGCAGCTGGCGCCTGTGCAAGGACTCCCTGTTAGCCTTGAAGTGAGAAAATTTGGTTCTGGCAATCCGGCGCCAATTTTTTTGTCCGCTGCGTTGTGCGGTTTGAATCAGGCGTTGAGCACTCATGATGACTCCCAACGTACCCAAGCTTCCGACCCGTACCGTCGCGTGGGTTCTCACGATTCTCGGTGTGCTGGCGCTTGCCGTGTCGGTGTGGGCGAGTCTGCCCATGCTCGCGGTTGAAGTTGGACAAAAGCACGTGTCGGCCGGCGGTGCCGAGTACTTCGTGGCCTTGTTTTTTGCCCTGCCACTGCTCGTGCTGAGTGCGCTGATTCTTGGCATTTGCACGCTTGTGGGGCGTTTGAGGTCATGGGTGTCGTGCGGGGGCTTGGTCGTGGCCGTACTTGGGCTTGTTGGCTGGGTGGTTTTGGTGGTGTTTGGCACGCCTGGATAGGCGTCGTGGCCTGTGACTGTTCAAAGCCTGACAAACCCGTTAGCGTTTGCTGCAATGCACACAAGGCTGAACGCGGGTATGGAAGCTGGGCTGGAAACGATAGAGGCGCAGGCACGGGCCTGCCGCGACGCGGCGCAGGCGGTGGCGGCGCTGGACACCGCGGGCAAGCGGGCCTTGCTGGAGGCGATGGCCACGGCGCTGTTGCGGCATGAAGCGGGCATTCTTGCGGCCAATGCGAAGGATATGGAGGCCGCTGCGGCGCGGGGCACGCGGGGTGCGATGTTGGATCGGCTGCGCTTGGATGATGTGCGCTTGAAAGGCATTGCCGATGCGGTGCGTTTCGTGGCCGGCTTGCCTGATCCGGTGGGGCAGGTGACGCGCGAGGACATTCGGCCCAATGGCATCCACGTGCGGCGAGTGCGGGTGCCGCTCGGGGTGATCGCAATGATCTACGAGGCGCGTCCGAACGTGACGGCCGATGCCGCAGCCTTGTGCCTGTATGCGGGCAACGCCGTGATCTTGCGCGGTGGCTCGGAGGCGATCCATTCCAATACCGCGATGGCGGCGGCGCTGCACGAGGCCCTGCGCGATGCGGGCATTCCGACGGCGGCCTTGAGCGTGGTGACGGATCTATCCCGCGAGGCCATGGTGAGGCTGTTGCAATTGAACGAAGTCATCGACCTCGCCATTCCGCGCGGTGGTGAAGGTTTGATCCGTTTCGTCACCGAACATGCACGGGTGCCGGTGATCAAGCATTACAAAGGCGTGTGCCATCTGTACGTGGATGAACATGCCGACCTCGATTTGGCGCTGGACCTCTTGATCGATGGCAAGACCAGTCGACCCGGTGTCTGCAATGCACTGGAAACACTCTTGGTGCATCGCGCCGTGGCGAATGAATTTTTGCCGCGTGCAGCGGTGGCACTGCGCGGGCGCGGGGTGGAGCTGCGCGGTGATGCGGCCTCACGTGATCGTGTTTCCGACCTGCTCTCGGCCAGCGATGACGACTACGCCGCCGAGTTCCTTGATCTGATTCTGGCGGTGCGTGTGGTCGATGATCTGGAACAGGCCATCGCGCATATTCGACGCTTCACCTCCGATCACACCGAGGTGATCGCCACACGCGATGTGGCGACGGCGCAGCGATTCGTGTCGGCGCTGCGTTCGGCCGTGGTGATGGTCAATGCCTCGTCGCGTTTTTCCGATGGCGGTGAGTTGGGCTTGGGTGCGGAAATCGGCATTTCCACCACGCGCCTGCACGCTTATGGGCCGATGGGTGCCGAGGCACTGACCATTGAACGCTTCGTGGTGGAAGGCAAGGGGCAGGTGCGGCATGCCGAAAGTCGGCAGGCGATTTGAGCTTCGCCATGACAAAGGCTGAGGATTCGGTTCGGCAGGCCACGGCGCAGGCGCATCCCAACATTGCCCTGATCAAATATTGGGGCAAGCGCGACGTGGCTTTGAATCTGCCGGTGGTGGGTTCCTTGTCGATTACGCTGGATCGTCTGCACAGCTGCACAACGGTGCGCTTTCTACCCGAACTGGCCGCTGATCGGGTGTGGCTCAATGGGCACGAGGACCTTGCATCCGCCCGGCGCATCGGGCGCTTTCTGGATCGGCTTCGAGAACGCGCCGGTGTGCGCTGTGGCGCGTGGGTGGAAAGCGGCAACAACTTTCCGACCGCGGCGGGCCTGGCGTCGTCGGCCTCGGGTTTTGCCGCGTTGGCGCTGGCGGGCAGTGCTGCCTTGGGATTGACGCTCGACGCGACGGAATTGTCGCTATTGGCGCGTCAAGGTTCGGGTTCGGCAGCGCGTTCGATCTTCGGCGGGTTTGTCGAATGGAGCCATGGCGAGCGTGCTGATGGCCTTGATTCGGTGGCCCATCCCATTCGACCGGCGCAGTACTGGCCCTTGCGTGTGGTGGTGGCGGTGACCTCGACGGCGAGCAAGGCGATCGGTTCGAGCGAAGGCATGCAACGCACTGCGCTCACTTCGCCCTATCAATCGGCGTGGGTGGATACGCAAGAAGCCGATCTGGCGCGGGCACGCGCTGCGATCGAGGCACGGGATTTTGAAGCCTTGGCGGCGGTCTCCGAACACAGTTGCCTGAAGATGCACGCGCTGGCGATGGCGGCTCAGCCCGGCCTCCTGTATTGGAATGGCGCCACGCTGGACGCGATGCATGCGGTGCGGCAATTGCGTGCGCAGGGTGTGCCGGTGTTCTTCACGGTCGATGCCGGGCCGCAGGTGAAAGCCATCTGCCTGCCGGATGCCGCGAACGCGGTGGCCGAGGCCATGCGCTCGCTATCTGGCGTGTTGGACGTGATCGAGTGCGGCTTGGGCGAGGGCGCGTGCTTGATCGAAGCCGAGGCCGCAGGCGCGTGAACACCGTCGTTCGCAGCGCACCGGGAAAACTGGTGCTGGTGGGCGAATACGCGGTGCTGGAAGGCGCGCCGGCGCTGGCGCTGGCGGTGGATCGACGCGCCACGGTGCGCCTCAGTGCACGTCACGATGATCGGGCTTTCATCACCGCGCCGCAGCTTGAGTCGGGCGTGGTCGAAGCGCGGCTGGATGAAAAAGCGCGTCTGCAATGGCGTTGCGATGCGGCGGTGGCCGCACGCTTGGGCCTGGTGACGCAGATCCATGCGGAGCTTCAAGCCGATGGCATGCTGGCGGATTTGCGCGGTTTTGACTTGAGCATCGATACCGCAGGCTTTGTCCATCAGGGCCACAAGCTCGGCTTGGGTTCCAGCGCGGCTGTGACGGTGAGCCTGAGTGCGGCCTTCTGTGCTGCGGCCGGTGATCGGATCGATGTGGGCGCGTCCGCATCGTCGTGGGCGCCCCTGCTGGCGCGGCATGCGCGTTGGCAACAGGGGCAGGGCAGTGGCATCGACATTGCCACCAGTCTGGTTGGCGGCTTGATCGTTTTTCAGCGTGGCGATGGATCACAGCTGCCCACGGTCGAGTCGCGGCCTTGGCCACGGGCCGGACTGCATTGTCAGTTCCTGTGGTCGGGGCAATCCATGTCCACCGCCGGTCAGTTGCAGCGTTTGCGGCAATGGAAACTGGCCGAACCGGCACGCCATGCCGCGTGTTTTTCGCGATTGAGCGAGTGCGCAGAGGTGGCGGTCGACGCCTTGGAGCAGGGGGCATCGGCCTTTGTCGCAGCCGTGGACGCTTATGCTTGCGCCTTGCAGAAACTGACGGAAGCCAGCGGCCTTGCAATCTTCACCCCAGCGCAATCGGCACTGGCGCAAGAGGCGCGGCGCCTGGGCGCGGCGTTCAAGCCCTGCGGAGCCGGCGGTGACATGGGCGTGCTATTGACCGACAGCGCCGAAGCACTCATTCAACTGCGCGGCAGTATCATGGCCAGTGGCATGCAAGCCTTGGAGCTGCATGTTGATACCTGCGGCCTGCGGTGACGCGCCACAGGCTGAAATGCGCAGGCCGCCCCGCGTGATCGTTGATCGCTACGGCGGCTTGCCTTCTGGACGGATTTTTCATCGCCGTGCGGTGCGTGGCGGTATGTGGCTGGATGGAGTGATGCGATGAGTGTTGAAACCGGTGATGCAGCCCGTTCCCGTTTTCCGGCGTTTTACAAGCTGCCGGTGGCCGAGCGCGTGCGCATGATCCAGGAGCGCGGTTGGATCGGTGATGAGGATGGTCAGAGCCTGGCCTCGGGTGAGCACACGCTCAAGCCCCATCTCGCCGACAAGATGATCGAAAACGTGGTCGGGGTGATGGGCCTGCCGCTTGGTTTGGGTCTGAACTTCCAGATCAATGGCCGCGACTACGTGGTGCCCTTGGTCGTGGAAGAGCCCTCGATCGTGGCGGCGCTGTCCTCGGCAGCCAAGCTGGTGCGTGCTGCCGGCGGCTTCGAGGTGGAGAGCAGCGATCCGATCCTGATCGGACAGGTGCAGGTGGTCGATGTGCCCAACCCGCCGCAGGCGCGCGCGGTGCTGCTGCAGCGCAAGGAGGAAATTCTCAACCTCGCCAACAGCCTGCATCCGCAGATGGTGGCGCGCGGCGGTGGGGCGCGTGATCTGGAAGTACACCTGCATGCGCGTGCCGAAGGCGGCGACATGCTGGTGGTGCATCTCCTGGTGGATACCCGCGATGCCATGGGCGCCAACCTCGTCAACACCATGTGCGAGGGTGTGGCGTCCTTGGTGGAAACCCTGAGTGGAGGGCGGGTGTTTCTGCGCATCCTCTCCAATCTGGCTGACCGCGCCATGGTTCGAGCGCGCTGCGTGATTCCCTTGGAGGCCTTGGCTGGCAAGGGTTTCAGCGGCGAGGATGTGCGCGATGGGGTGATCTTGGCCAACGAGTTCGCCAGTCTTGATCCCTACCGTGCGGCCACCCACAACAAGGGCATCATGAATGGCGTGGATGCGGTGGCCTTGGCCACCGGCAACGACTGGCGCTCGATCGAGGCCGCGGCCCATGCCTATGCGGCGCGTGGCGGGCGATACACCGCCTTGACGCGCTGGTTCCAAGGCCCGCAAGGCGAACTGGTCGGCGAACTGGACATGCCGATGAAGGTCGGCATCGTGGGTGGCTCGCTGCAATCCAATGCCACGGTCGGTTTGAATCTGCGTCTTTTGGGCGTCAAGACCGCCTGCGAACTGGCCGAAGTGATGGGCGCGGTGGGTCTGGCGCAGAACTTCTCGGCATTGCGGGCGCTGTCCACCGAAGGCATCCAGCAGGGTCACATGAGCTTGCACGCACGCAGCGTTGCGATCAGCGCCGGTGCGGCGGCCGACATTTTCGATACCGTGGTGGAGCGCTTGATCGAAAGCGGTGAAATCAAGGTGCACAAGGCGCGTGAAATCATCGAGTCGGTGCGTTCTGAAATGAGCCGTCCCGCGACCGCACGCGGGGCGGGTGCCACCACCACCCAAGCCAGCGCCTGCGGACACGGCAAGGTGATCCTTTTGGGCGAACACGCCGTGGTGTACGGCAGCCACGCCATTGCCGCGCCCGTGCCCTTGGCCGTGCGCGCCAGCGTGCAGGACACCCAGGCCGGCGGCGTGGACATGCTGATTCCACGTTGGGGCGTGAAATGTCGTTTGAACCGCGATCCCGCGCACCGTGATTCCTTCCAGCGATCACTTGGGCTGGTGTTCGATCGGCTGGGCTTGATCGAGCACTCGATGCGCATCGACGTGGTGCCGAGTGTGCCGCGCGCGATGGGGCTGGGCGGCTCGGCGGCACTGGCGGTGGCGGTGATCCGCGCGATCGACCAACACTTCCGGCTGGGCTTGAGTGAAGCCGAGGTCAATGCCCTGGCCTATGCCTGCGAAGAAGTCGCGCACGGCTCGCCGTCAGGCATCGACAACACCGTGGCGACCTACGGCAAGCCCATTTTGTATCGACGTGGGCGCACGGTCGGCGAAGTCGCAAAAGTCGAAGAACTGCGTCTCGCGCGCCCGATTCCACTGGTGATCGGCATCAGCGGTTGCGAAAGTCTCACCGCACGCACCGTGGGCGACGTGCGCAGCGCATGGCAGCGAAATCCGGGTCTGTACGAGGGCATTTTCCAGCAGATCGACGCCCTCGCCCTACAGGGTGTGCAGGCCCTGCAGGAAGGTGATTTGGAACACTTGGGCGACCTGATGAATGTGTGTCACGGCCTGCTCAATGCCTTGCGCGTTTCCAGTCGCGAACTGGAAACCCTGGTGCAGATTGCGCGCGAACACGGCGCCTTGGGCGCCAAGCTCACCGGCGGTGGTGGTGGTGGCTCGATCATCGCGTTGTGCCCCAACCATCGCGGCACGATCATGGCGGCCATGCGTGCCGCCGGTTTTCAGGCCATGGAGGTGGATCTTGTTTGAATCTGCGCTGGGTGCCGCGCCGCGCCACCAAACGGTCTCCTTCGAGGATGAGAACTTGATCCTGGTCGATGCCGACGATCGCGAAGTCGGCGTTCTCGACAAGGCTGCAGCGCACGATGGCGAGGGTGTCCTGCATCGCGCCTTTTCCGTGTTCGTGTTCAATTCGCGCGGCGAACTCCTGCTGCAGCAACGTGCCGCCGACAAGCGCCTGTGGCCGGGCTTTTGGGCCAACACCTGCTGCAGCCATCCACGTCGAGGTGAAAGTCTGGAAGTCGCCACCCGGCGTCGTTTGCAGGAAGAACTTGGGCTCGCCTGCGACTTGGAGTTCGTGTTCAAGTTCCAGTATCACGCCCGCTTTGGCGAAGCCGGCTCCGAACACGAGCTGTGCCACGTATTCATCGGCCAAAGCGACGAAGTACCGCATGTCAACGCCAGCGAAATCGCAGCCGTGCGCTGGATCGCGCCGGACGCCCTCGATGACGAGATCGAGCGTCACCCGGAACACTTCACTCCGTGGCTCAAGATCGAATGGGATCGGCTGCGACGCGAACACGCCGAGGTGTTTTAAGGCGCGGCGTTCGGTGGTTTCGGTTTGATGTGTCGCCGTGGTTTGGGTGTGGGCTGGGCGCCAATGTGCTGTTGGCAGCGGGACTGTGCCAGCTCCACTTGACGTTGGCGTTCGGCCAAGCTGGCGCGGCGGCTGTCGTCGATGCCGGCGTGGCAGTGCGGGCAGCTGATGCCTTCCTGATACTGCGCCGAGGCGCGTTCGGCAGGTCCGATAGGATGGCGGCAATTGCGGCACAGCGTGTGCGGGCCTTGGCTGAGTGCATGGCCGACCGATACGCGCTCATCGAACACGAAACATTCGCCCTGCCAGCGGCTTTCGGCCTCGGGAACGATTTCCAGATACTTGAGGATGCCGCCCTTGAGGTGAAACACCTCGTCGAAACCTTGGCTGCGCATGAAGGCGGTGGACTTTTCGCAACGAATGCCGCCGGTACAGTACATGGCGATTTTCTTGCCGCGCAGTTCCGGATGAGCGGCCACCCAGTCGGGCAGTTCGCGGAAGGTTTGGGTGTGCGGATCAAGGGCACCGGCGAAGCGGCCGATGGCAACTTCGTAGTCGTTGCGGGTGTCGATCACTACCACCTCGGGATCGCCGATCAAGGCGTTCCAGTCGGCAGGTTCGACATAGGTGCCGGCCTGGGTCACCGGATCCACGCCGGGCACGCCCAAGGTCACGATTTCGCGCTTGAGGCGTACCTTCATGCGATGAAACGGCCGCCGTGCAGCGGGTGATTCCTTGTGTTCCAACGCCGCAAGGCGTGGATCGCTGCGCAAATGCGCGAGCACCGCGCGCACATCCTCGCAACGGCCGGCGATGGTGCCGTTGACGCCCTCAGCAGCCAGCAGGATGGTGCCGAACACCTCACGCTGCGCACACAGGGCATCGAGCGCGGGTTTCTTGTCGGCAAAGTCGGGCAGGGCGGCGAAGTGATAAAACGCCGCCGCGATCAGGGAAGATGAGCTCATGCGCCCATTCTAGTGCGAAAGCCGCGTGGCTGATGCTCGCGCAGGTGCATGTTGAAGCTGCCGTTTCACAAATTCATGCCGTCAGGGGTTGACGGGGGAGTCCATACACGAATTGTTAGGCGGTGGCCAGCCTGAGCTTGCTGACGGTCTTCAGGTCAACGTGTTGCCGTGCGACCCACAAGTCGTGAGCGTCCTGCATGCTGAGCCAACTTTCCGGGCTGCGCCCAATGGCCTTGGAAAGACGGAGTGCCATTTCAGGCGTGATGCGGCTGGAACCATTGAGGACTCGGCTCAAAGTTGATGCGGCGACCCCAAGCTTTTCCGCAAGCTCACGGCCACTGATGTTGTTGGGCTCAAGGTAGATGCCGGCGATGAACTCACCGGGATGAGGCGGATTGTGCATGCTCATTAGTGATAATCCTCGTAGTCCAGTACGTAAGCGTTCCCGTCATTGAATTCGAAAGTGACGCGCCAGTTTCCGTTGACGGTGATTGACCAGCGGCCCTTCATTTCGCCTTTGAGCGGATGAAGTCTGAAGCCTGGGATGTCCAAGTCCTCAATGACGTGAGCCGTGTCGAGCGCAGCCAGTTGAAGGCGGAGGCGCTTGGCGTGGCTTGCTTGAACGCCTGAGGCGCTTCCTGTCTCGAACAGGCGACGTAGGCCTTTGTGTCGGAAGGACTTGATCATGGCGTGACTGTATCACGTTGCGCACTACGCAACAAACGAACGAATGAAAGGGATTTCCCCGTCACGAGTGTGCCGCGCTTTGGTGGGATTCTGCAGCCAGGTGCCACGATGGGAAGCGTAGCCTCGCATCTCCACACGCGTGTTTGGAAGTCCCATGAACACCATCGTAAGCCCTTGGCATCGATCTGGCAAAAACGTGTTTGCCCTGCATGGCGTGGATCGGTGCGGGGGGGCAAACTGGTGTTGGTGCGGCTGAATGGTTACATGCGCGTTGTACGTACTGTTTCTGTGGCATCCGCTTTACGCTTCGGACGCCATACGCCGAAGGGTTTTGTCGGCCTCATGGTAGTTCCAGCTCAATACGAGCTACACGCTGATCGATGCCTGCCATGCGTGCCGAACGATCCTGTCTCGCCTCGATGATTGATTGACGGTAGTTGTCGAGCGCGCGAAGACTGGCAATGGCGTAGGCGTGGAGAT
>CAUJJS010000161.1 GCA_963205415.1 Pseudomonadota bacterium | reverse complement strand
CGCAGTTCGATATGCAAGCCAGCGATCGTCGCCATATTCACTAGGGCGTCCAGACCGAACAGGTTGATCTTCCCACGCATCAAGTCGGACACCCGGGGCTGAGTTACGCCGAACAGCTTGGCAGCCTGTGCCTGCGTCATCCCCAATTGGGAAATGCGGCTCTTGAGCGCCAGCAGCAACTCAGATCGAAGCTTCATGTTTTCGGCCTCGGCGGGCGTGTCTTCAATCGCATCCCACACACTGGAAAATCGTTGCTTCTTGCTCATCGTTCTAGCTCCTTCACCAATTCCCGGTAGCGCTGCGTGGCCAAGTCCAGGTCCGGCCTGCTTGTCTTGGATGTCTTCTTTTGGAAACAATGCAGCACGTAGATGGCATCCGTAAACTTCGCGACGTAGATCACCCGGAATGCGCCAGCGGCATCCCGTATTCGGATTTCTCTGACGCCCAAGCCGACTGTCGGCATCGGCTTCCAATCGTCAGCGTCCAGGCCGCGTTGCACCTGATCGAGTTGATGCCCTGCCTCGCGCTTCACCTCTGTCGGGAAGGCGCGCAGATCATCCAAAGCACTACCGCAGAACTCGACGGGTTTTGGGTCAGCCATGTGCCGATCATACAATATCTTGTATAGCACACCCACCTGCACCACGCTCGGTATCGTGGGGGCAAGCTCGTTCCACACCAAGCGCTATAGGCCCAGCTGATGTGGTTTCGGCAGTGGGCCTGAAAACAAGCACAAATCGGTTCACGTGTGAACTTGCATTGGTGAATTCATTACACCAGAATGGGCACCATGACATATCGAATCAGTCGCCACGCCACAGATGAAATGATCCGCCGAAACATCACGGACTCGGAACTTGATGCGGCAATGATTCAAGTCGGAACAACCAGTCGCGATGGCCTGGAGGTCCGGCAGGCCATTGTGAATAGCTACCTGATCCGCGCCATCGTAAATCCTGCCACTGATCCTGAGACCGTCGTCACGGTGTACCGAACCAGCAAGCTGACGAAATACGGAGCCACACCATGAAAGTAAATTACGACCGCGATGTGAACATCTTGCGCGTGCTGTTCTCTGATCGCCCCATTGCGGAAAGCGATGAAGTTTCGCCAGGACTGATCGTGGACTATGCCGATGATGGCTCGATTGTGGGCGTGGAAGTGCTGAACGCCAGCGCGATTGCGGATCTTTCCCGTTTTCTGGTGGAGCATGTGCCCCTTGCCGCGTGAAGCCAAACAGCTCGATGCCTCCCGTTCCAGCGAATTTGCAGCCTGGATGGACCGCAACGGTCTCTCGTTGACTACCGCAGCGGAAGCATTGGACATGACCCGGCGCATGATGGCGCACTACCGTACCGGCAGTCGGCCCGTGCCGCGTGTGGTAGCACTGGCCTGCATAGGCTGGGAAACTGAACACGCCGAGCATTGATTCCCCCTCATCGCGCCGGCCCACAGCAGGTAGCTCACGACCTGCGCGGCCAAGGCAACGATGGCAAGGCGCGTGGTCATTCAACGCACCACGCCCTAATCCGCTACCAGCACGGACGCCTCAACGAACCCCTCGCAGCTTCCTTCAAACCGTGTCCTGCGGCATCCTTGTTGGAATCCGGCCCATTGCACGCACCATGATCACCACGCCCGAACCGTTCTGGAATCGCCTTGGCGACATTGCGCGGTATCCATTTTGCGGCGGCGCGCTGATCACGCTGATCGTGCTCGGCTTGTGTTCGGTATTGGAGATGTTGCCAAGCCCGACTGGCCTGATCTTCAGCGCGGTGATCTGGTTCGCCGTCTATCGCTATTGCTTCGAAATCCTCGTGCACACTGCAAACGGCACATTGGATTCACCGGAGGTCTCCATCCACACCGAAAGCGGCGTGGTCTGGCGCTTCGTCTTGCTGTGGATGGCGTTGTTGATCGCGGTGTTCGCGTGCAATATCTGGATCGGGCGCATCGCCAGTCTGGTGACGCTATCGGCGGCAATGGTTCTGATGCCTGGTGTCGTGATCTCGCTGGCAATCGACGGCAGCCTGCCGCACGCGATCAATCCGGCTACTGCACTGCAGATCATGCGCCGCATCGGCACGCCCTACTTTGTCGCCGCTGGTCTGCTGTTCGTGTCTTTGGTCATCGCCACCTATTTCGGCGACTTGCTGGCACGTTTCATGCCGGGCGTTGCGGCGCATGTACTGGCGATGGTCACCAGCCTGTGGGGCCTGTTCGCGACGATTCACCTGATGGGCTACCTCGTGTTCCAGTACCACGAAGTCCTCGGCTTCACGCCGGAACAACTTGCCAAGAAACCCAAACTTCGCACCCGCGACAGCGACCTCATTGACGCTGCGCAAGCACGCATCGATAGGGACGATGTCGATGGTGCCATCGATCTGTTGCTCAGCGAATTGCGAGAACGCGCGGTCACACACGAGGCGCACTCACTTTATCGTCGCTTGCTGCGCGGCAAGAACGACAACGTGGCCCTGCTTGAGCATGCCGGCCCCTATCTCAACCAACTTCTGTTGGAGAAGAAGGATAAGCTTGCGGTGGGCATTCTGCGCGAATCACTGGAACTCGATCCCGCCTTCACCCCGATGCAGGTTGGAGAGAGTCGCCACTTGGCACAACGCGCACGTGATTTCGGCCAAGCCCAATTGGCTGTGGATCTTTGGCTCGCCATGCTCAAACGCTGGCCACATGATCCAGCGCGTGTGGACTGGGCCATCGGTGCCGCACAGTTGCTCAGTGAGCGCGATCGCACCGACCTGGCCCGCGCCGTGCTCGAACGCTGCGCCGGCAAGCTGGAAGACCCCGAACACCAAGCCCGTATCCAGGCCGCGCTGACACAACTGACTTCGAGCTGAGCGGCGGCGTCCGAATGCCGTTTGATTCTCGCCGACGCAAACGGCGGCAAGCCGTTGTCAGCCGGCTTGCGCGTGGTGATGGCTCATGGTGTCCAGCGCCAACAAGGAATGGGCATAAGCACCACCGGCACGCATCTCGGCGGCCACCCAGATCGCCTCCATGATCTGCGCTTCGCTCGCGCCCTTTTTCAAGGCTTCTTCCGTGTGGCCCTTGATGCAATACGGGCATTGGGTGACATGCGCCACGGCCACCGCGATCAACTGCTTGGTGACATTCGGCAGCGCGCCATCGGCAAAGCACGCTGCGCTGAAATTGCGGAAGGCTTCCAGTTGCTTGGGCGCCAGTTCGCGGCGCTTGCGGGCCAGTTCGGCGTTGGAGGTCGGATACATCGTGGTGTCCATGAGTTGTTCCTGATCTGATCGTGTCGATACGCGCAACGGCCAATGCGAACGACCGCAGCGTGCATCCACCATAATCCCGATCTCTTGCCCGCGCACGCCGATCCCATGAGTCAGTCCCCACACCTTGCCCATGGCCTGGAAGGTGACACCACACCGCCGGACTGGCCGCCCAATCCACCCAAGACAAGCAATTTGCACATCGAGCAGGCCACATGCCGTGATCGGCTGTTGCCGTCCGTCGGCTCGCACCCGATCGTCGCAGAAATCGCTTGACATCCATCCCGTTTCGCCGGCTAGTGAGCTTCGTTTTCTAACCGCCAGCCGCCGATGGGCATCAGCAACCCCTTCGCCGCCTTCACCCACTACCAGCACTGGATTCCTTTCTGGAAGTGGCACGCCACCGGGCGCACCCCCAACGCCTTCTCACGCCAACGCAAGCAGCCGCGGCCTACGTTGTTCGCCGCTCTGATCTCTGGTTTCGCCAAGAGCGTCCAGGCCAAACTCGACGAGTTCTTCGCCCACCTCAAGCTGCACGCCTGCCTTGCCAGTATGAGCAAGGCTTCTTCTGGGTGGACAGATGGGCACGCCGGCGCAGATCGTGCTTGGGTCATTTTCAAGACGGCGCTTGAAAACGTTGGCACGGGATGGGCACAAGATGGGCACGGAGCCCGTGTCATGCCCTCCTCAAACCAACTCATCGCACGGAAAAAGCATAAAAAAAGCCCATGAGATCATGGGCTTGAAGATGGTGCCGGAAATAGGAATCGAACCTACGACCTACGCATTACGAATGCGCCGCTCTACCAACTGAGCTATTCCGGCGTAGCCGCACATTTTATGGCGAGCAGCGAACATGGTCAATTCCCTGCGTTTGCCTGCGTTTGCATTCCCTGCGTTTGCGGAATGTCACGACATCGACATCTCCTACACGCCGTCGAGTCACGGCATGTGGAAGTGGGCGTTCTGATTCCTATCTGTCGTCATCCTTTTTGGGGAACCTCGAAAACCGCTGTCATCCCCGTCTCTGCGGAAATGACGGGCAAAGCAGGTTTTTCGAGGTTCCCTTGGATGATGCGGAGCAGTCTCCCGAGGTTTATAGTCCTGTGGTCCGCACATGGCGGGGTTTCTAGTGTGTCGGGCGAGCATCGGGGGATGCGATGGATGCCGGCGATACCGATGCCATCGTCCCCGAACCGAAAAATCACAGGTATCGAGGAGGAGCCATGAAAGGGATCCATGCACTGCTCGCACTGCTTGCACCACTTGGCCTGCTGATCGCTGCGCCGAGCCAAGCCGTGCGTTGCGGACCAGACACTATCGTGCAATCCGGTTTTGAAACTGTCAGCGGAGCGCGCATCTCCGGAATGGTGGCGGGAGTTGACTCGGCCGATATCTAGTTGCGCAGCGCGGCAGGTGTGCTGATCAGCGGTGTCGTCACCGACGGCCTTTATCAGCTCGATCTACCGCCTGCCGCCCCCGAAACCATGCTGGAACTGCGCGTACGCGGTCGCGCCGGGAGCGGGCAGGATTTCATCGAACTGGCCGCGTACGTCGGCACGGTGCAGCAGATGATCGACGAGGCCGACCCCGATGGCGTGGCGCGCGTCAACCAGGTTCCGACACTTGCGGTTTCGCCCGAATCTACCGCGCGTTATGCCTTGCTGGCACAGTCGATGCCGCTGGCGCACGAATGTGCGCTGGGCGCTGCGGTGGCGCAGATCGACCCGGATGCGATGTTCGAGCGTGCCGCAGTGATCAAGATAATGATCGCCAATGGCGGCATTCCGGCACTGCTGCACGCCAGAGGCACATCGCAGACCACGTTGGGAACGATTTCCGATGGTGCGCTTTACGGTGCCGCTGTCACGGCGATCGAAGGTGATGACCCGGGGCGGATCGGGAATCTCCAGACGACTCTTGCCGAGCCGTTCTGCAACCGTTTCCAGGACGGCAGCAGGACGCTCGTGACGATCGTGAAGCGTCTGACGGGTGAGTGGCTCAATGTCCAAGGGGGCGAAATGTTCGAGAACCAGACCGGTGGCCAGGGTGTGCACTATGGCGACGGTGGCAAGGATGACTTCACTCTGGAATGTGCCGGTGATACGGCCGAAATGAGCTTTGCAGGGGATCGCGAGACGCCAGGCTCCTGGCCACGCATCGTCGATGGTGTGACGGTCTATCTGCCGGGCCTGTTTCGGATCGTCAGTGCGCGACTGATTCGCGTGGATGGCGATGCTGGCTATACCACGGTCATGCGTGAGCGGACCAGCGCATTCCGCTTCGACGATCCGCTGTATGGCGAGGTATCCATACATACGCCATCCGAGCCATTCGCGATCATCCGGGAGCGCATGGCCGATGCCTTCGATGAGGAGAATCTGGCAGGCGAATACCTATTGCCGACATCGAACGAGAGCGCGGCAATGACGACTGATCGCGTCCAGCTCGATCCCGGTGGCGAAGGGATGGATCTGGATGAGGGTCAACCAATTACGTGGAACGTGGATGCCGAGGGAAATCTTCGGGTCCAGTTCGAGGGGCGCTCCGCTTACCTCATCCCCGTCAAGGACGAAGCGCCCGGCGTGAAGGACGTGTTCGTGATCGTGGAACCGGAGGCGGGCGTGCCAACCGTGGACCTCCAGCCCACCTACAAGATGGCTCAGTCGCCGGTGTGGAATGCCGGCAATGGCGTCGAAGGCCAGTGGTGCGCAAACGAGGGACGGGAAATGTTAAGCACGTACTACCTCATATTCGAACTACTGGATGGAGGTGCGGTCAATATGATCGAGGCCCACCACAGTGGCGAGTATGCGGGGCAGGTTATTTCCCGTCCTGGCTATTGGTGGCAACAAACCGGGCAGGATGTCGTGCTGCGCCGCTGCAGGACGAATACGGGGAGCGGCGCTACCTACGTTCCCATTTTTGACGAACCTGCCCCTGGCGAGTGCAATGTCAACTACGTGCGCCGAAGCTGGCGGTTGTATCAGCCCGATGGCCACAGGCACTACGTGCACTACGAGCATGCCCAGTGGAGCGGCGACCCGACCAGCGGCCCGCCGATCTCCACGTTCTCCCGTCCGCAATTGTGGGCTCTGGATTCCCCGGTTTGCCAAATCCCCACGCCATAAGGCGCTGAGCAGAAGAGCGTTGATGGCGCAGCGTGCGGCCCCGAATGAGGCCGCACGCTGGACTCTGAATAAGACGCGGGCGGCGAGGAGACTCGGCACTGCAACCGAAGCCACGCCGCGCTTGGTGCAGCGTGCGCTGCCGAGCGTCTTGCTGATGGTCGGCGACGTGAGGGTAAAAACTGATCGCCAAGAAGTTGGAGTCCGCTTGTGGGCGACGAACAACGTTACGTTGAACGTTCATGTCGTACCGGAGACTCACCCGCCGACCCACGCGACGGTGTCGTGGGTCGGCGGGGATGCTGGATCTACCGCCGCAAGGCCTCGGCGGCACCGGGCACGGTGAGGTTGTTGCCGGGATCGGGCTCGAAGCCATCGCGGTGGATGTTCTCGGGCACGACTGGATCGGCATCGGTGCTGCTGTCGTTGCCGGTGTTCAGCGCGGTGATGCCATTGGGTGCCGTGACCGTCGCGGTGTTGCTCACGGTTTGATTGACGCTTGCATTGACTGTCGCCATCACATCGAAGCGCAGGTACTGGTTCACGCCCAAGTCGATGAGGGCGACCAGATTGCCGCTGCCGGCATTCGGACTTGGACAGGTCGCAGTCGAAGCAACCTGAACGCACATCCAGCTGCCATTGCTCAGCGTCGCGGGTAAGGGGTCGGCGATCTCGGCGTCTGTGACGGCATTGGGCCCGGCATTGGCGACGACGATGGCATACACGACCTGTTCGCCGACCAGCAGATGCTGGCGGTCATTGGTCTTGGCGATCTGCAGATCGGCACCCCGATCAACGTCGATGGTGAAGACCTGCGTCGTCGAGACATTGATGCCGCCGTTCGCAGTGCCGCCGTTGTCGCGTACCTGGACCGAGACGGAGGCACTGCCGCCGACGCCGGTCAGCGTGTAGCTCAAGGTCCCGTCGTTGCCGATGTCGATCGCACTGAGCACACCGTCGGGATCGGTGGCCTGCAGCAAGAAGTCATCGATCGCCTGCGACGATTCGTTGGCCGGTCCGAAGCTGACGTTGGCGAAACCGGGCTGCGCGTATGGCCCACTGCTGGCGGCGGCATGTGGCGTGACGACGCCCAGGGTCAGCTGGGGCGCATCGTTCACCGCTACGACATCGATCTCGAACGAGCGTTGCGAGTTGCTGCCGGCGGGGTCGGTGATGGTCAGCAAAATCGTGACGCTGCCGTTCTGCTGGGCGACCGGAATGAAACTCAAGACGCGTTCGCCATCGACCGAACCGGGTCCGATCGTGGGGTTTGGCACCACAGCGGGGAGGCTGGACTCGGCGGCGACGACCAAGCTCAATGCAGGAGATTCCCGGTCGGACACCAGCAGCGTGATCTGCGTCGTGCCTGAATCTTCGAGTACCTGCGAATCGGCAATGGCGGCGATTACCGGCGCGTCGTTGGCGAACTCGGCGGTGACGCTGATGTTCGCGGTCACGGCCAGATCGGTGCGCGGGTTGTCGGTGGATGCATCGCTCCAGCGCACGAAGTGGTAGCCGAGGGCCGGTAGGGCTTCGACGGCGCTGCCGTCGGCACCGTGGTTCACGGTCTGCGGCGAGCTGCCGTTGATCGAACCGTTGGGATCGGCGCTGTAGCTCAG
>CAUJJS010000160.1 GCA_963205415.1 Pseudomonadota bacterium | reverse complement strand
TTGAGTTTTCAGGTTACCAGTGGCCCAAGCCACGGCAGCCTGAGTGGAACGGCGCCCAATCTCACCTACACGCCTGCGCTCGATTACAACGGTTCGGATAGCTTTACCTACGTCGTCAACGATGGACATAGCAACAGCCCCACGGAGACGGTGTCGATCACGATCACCCCAGTGGATGATGGTCCGCGTGTGAATCAGACGCTCGTTGACCAGACGTATGCCGAAGGTTACAACGGTGTCTGGATAGAGATTGGTAGTGCATTCATGGATCCGGAGGGTGATGCTTTCACCTTGGCCGTCTCGGGCACCCTGCCAAGCGGGCTTGCCTACAACGCAACCGGAAAAGTGATTTTCAATCTGGCACCGCTGGGGCCAAACTCGTCTGGAAACTATCCAATCACGGTCACGGCAACGAACGCGGGTACTCCTCCGTCGGCCAGTCAAACGTTCACCATCACAGTCACAAACGTGAATCAAACACCGGTCGTGGGTACGCCCCTGTCTGACCGCAGCGACGCGGAAGGGAGCGCGATCAACTTCAGCGTGGCTTCAAACTTCAGTGATGCAGACAGTGATCCACTCACGTTCACCACGGGCAGCGTTCTCCCGGCGGGTTTGTCGCTCGCCGCCAGCGGTGTCATCAGTGGCACGATTGGGCAGACGGCGGCGGTCAACAGCCCTTACAACGTGACCATCACCGCCAACGATGGACAGGGTGGCACGGTGTCGGATACGTTCGAATGGGTTGTGACTAAGGTCAATCTGGCGCCAGTGGTTGCAGCACAGCTTCAGAACAAGTACGCCGTCATCGGGGAGTTGCTGGATCCCACGATTGGTGAGGCATCGCTCCAAGGAGGGTTCTCCGACCCGGATTCAGACCCATTGACGCTCACCGTGAGCGGCCTGCCAACGGGCTTGACCTATAGTGCTGGCGTGGGGATCAGTGGGACGCCGCAGGCCGGAACCAATGGCGCGCATGTGGTAACCGTGACAGCGACCGACCCGGACTCCGCCTCCATCAGTCAGAACTTCACTTTGACGGTGTATGGGAACTGAGCGGTCGCTGCCCAATTCCATCGATGGCTTGAATCATGCAGGGCTCGATCCGGCGTTGATTTCCTAGGGGCGCGCTCACCAACGTGTCGTCATGCAGATTATCAGTGGCCGGAGGCAAGATCGGTAAGCATGTCCCGATACCATCAGTGCGTTAACTTTTGGGATGTGCTGGCGACATGGTGAGCAGGCTTGGATACGCTGCAGGATTGCAAGAGTGGCTGAACAGCGAGCGTCGGCTTTTGGTTGCCGTGCCTGCCGATGTTTTGGATCTGTTGCGCGCCAGTGTTTTGGATGCATCGGCAGCGGACGAGTTGTCCTCCTGCCTATTTCTGCTTGATGAATTGGGGGCAGACAGTCCGACCATTGCAGCCACCATCGTCCACGTTTGCGTGCCAAGTGGGACAATCCCACCGATGCCGCTCCCCATGGAGCTGATCGACGGCCAGCGCGAGGCCGAAAAAGTCTGGTCGATTCACGCCGAGCGTGGCATGGGCGCCAGTGCCGAGGGACTGCGGCGTCTGCTGTTGTCGATGGTCAAGGACCTGCGCGTGGTGCTGATCCTGTTGGCGCGACAGCTGGTGCGGATGCGTAACATCAAGCAATTGTCGACCGATGAGCAACGCCGTCTGGCGCAGTTGAGTGCCGACATCCATGCGCCGCTCGCCAATCGTCTCGGCATCGGCCAGATCAAGTGGGAACTGGAAGACTTGATCTTTCGCACCCTGCAGCCCGAGCCCTATCACCGCATCGCCAAGCAGGTGGCGGAAAAACGCCGGGATCGGGAGCACTACATCGACACGGCCTTGGCCGCTTTGCGCGAGGCGGTGGGCAAGGCTGGATTGAAGGCCGAAGTCAGCGGCCGGGCCAAACACATCTTCAGCATTTGGAAGAAGATGCAGAAAAAGCGTTTGGCTTTTGATGAGTTGTACGACATCCGCGCCTTTCGCGTCTTGGTGAATGACATTCCGGCCTGTTACACCGTGCTTGGCATCGTGCATGGCCTCTGGTCGCCGATTCCGAGTGAGTTCGACGACTACATCGCCAACCCCAAGGGCAACAATTACCGCAGCCTTCACACCGCCGTTTTCGGCCCCGAGGGCAAGGTCATTGAGGTACAGATTCGTACCTTCGAAATGCACGAGCACGCCGAACTCGGCGTGGCCGCACATTGGCGCTACAAGGAAGGCGGCAAGGGCGATTCGGAGTTCGAACGCAAAATTGCGTGGATGCGGCAGCTGCTGGAAACCACCAAGGATGAGGATAATGACACCTCACTCTTGGCCGGCCTGTCCACCGAACTGGTGGAAGATCGGGTGTATGCACTCACCCCGCAAGGTGGCGTGATCGACCTGCCGACGGGTGCCACGGTGCTGGATTTTGCCTATCACGTGCACACCGAAGTCGGACATCGTTGTCGGGGCGCGAAGGTCAATGGTCGCATCGTGCCTTTGACCTATGTGCTGGCCAGTGGCGAGCGTGTGGAAATACTCACCGGCAAGATTTCCGAGCCGCGACGTGATTGGCTTTCAGTCAGTGCGGGCTTTCTCGCCAGCCCGCGTTCGCGCGAGAAGGTGCGGACTTGGTTTCATCGACTCGACTACGCCCGCAACGTGCAGGATGGGCGCGAGTTGCTGGACAAGGACTTGAAGCGACTCGGCCTGCATCAGTTGGATCTGGCGCCGGTGCTGACGCGACTTCGTTACAAGAAGCTGGAAGACCTCCATGTGGCTGTGGCCTTGGGCGATGTGGGCACCGGGCAGGTGGCGCGCATCTTGTCTGAATCGTCCTCGATGTCGGTGGATACGAAACCCATGGGCTTGGGCGGCGTCTTGGCCAAGCCGCCGAAACCCGCCAAGGGTTTCACCATCGAAGGCGTGGGCAACCTCATGGCCGAGCTGGCGCAATGCTGTCAGCCGGTGGCGGGCGATGCCATTGCCGGTTACCTCACCCGCGGTCGCGGAGTCACCGTGCACCGCACCCAATGCAAAGCCTTCAAAGCCCTACTGGCGCGCTCGCCCGAGCGCATCGTGCCGGTGGAATGGGGGCGGGAAGGTGGACAAAGCTACAGCGTGGACATCGTGGTGCGTGGCTGGAACCGCAAATGGCTGCTCAAGGATCTCACGACGGTCATCGGCACCAGCGATGTGCACATTCTGGCCGCCAGCACGCGCGTGGATGAGGCCACCAACAACGCCGACATCCATTTCACCTTGAAAGTCACCGACTTCGCCCAGTTGGGCGATCTCTTGGGCAAGCTCGAAGCCGTGCCGGGCGTCAGTTCTGCGCGTCGGCCAAGCTGAGATTGCCGGCCGAGCGACGCATCGCGGCGATTCAGTCCAGCAGGGGCGTCGCCAGCGCATTGGAGGGGTGGCCGAGCACTTTTTCGGCAGCCTCACGCAGGTCTTGGGTGGAAACGCGCCTGCCGTCGCGCATCAAATCTCGGATGACCGGGTCGAGGGTTTCCTGATCGTGGGTCTGCTTGCGGATTTCAGCGTCGAGATCGGCCAATAGCGCCACGGCCCGTGCGGTGCGCTTGCCCGACGATTGATCGTGACCGAGCGAAGTGACCTTGCGCCCATGGCGTCGCATCCAGGCAATGGCTTTATCGCGACGCGCCTCGCTCAAGAGGCCCGCACGACGCAGAATCTCGATACCGTAATACTCGGCCACACCTTCGGCGATCCAGTCATCGCCCTCCACGCCGCGGATGCGGGTGACGACGTGTACGACTTCGTGCATCAAGGTCGATGAACCGTTCTCGCTGATCAGTGGGCGATCGGCATGCATCCACAGCGAGCGTGGGCCAGACAGGCCACCACGCCACATGGGTTCGCCTGCGCGCACCACCAGAATTTTTTCCGGCAATTGGCCAAAGGCATCCAATAGGATGGGTGCGGTCGCGGTCAGCATGGCCATCAGATCCATGCGCGCAATCGACAGCCCGGCGGGTGCGGCCACGGCAATCTCCATGCCTTCCACCACGTCGCGGCGGGTGCCGATCTTGCCGGCGATGATCCAGCCGGTCGGGCGTGTCAGTGCGCGTTCGGTGTTGACTACGGTGTAGCCGGTGTGATCGTGGGTGGGAAGCCACGGCGTATCGGCATGAGTCCAGCCTTCGGGTAACTCCAGATGCAGGCTGGCGCGTGAGCGGGCACCACGGGTGGCCGTAATGCGCGCCGAGGGAACGAGGTTGTCACCCCGCACCACGGCCCACTCGCTGTTGATGTAGGCATCGTAGGCGCCACTCTTGCGTTTCTTCTTGATGCGATACAGATACGTGAGCGTTCCGCCCTTGCTGGGCGGCTCCCACCGCAGGCGATCTTTGTTGCGTTTGATTTCACCATCGCCTTCGATTTGCGTGTAGCGCGACTCGGGCATTTCGAACACCAAGCGCGACACCTTGGCATCGTCCGGGGTGATGCGAATGGTGACTTTGGCCTTGCCCTCGCCGGGCAGGAAGGCGACGCGATAGTCGACATCAAAGTGCGGTGGCGTGGCAGCCGCCAGTGCAGCAACGCTTGTCAAAAACAGGATCAAGAAGAAACGAATCATCGGTGCCGAAAGCATGAGAAATGACCAAGCCGCACACGATAGCTGCCAGCGCATGAATGGCGAACCCGATGCGCGCGCATCAGGCGTGATCGGCCACGGGTGGATGTTCGCGCTCCAGCGTTTCCAAGGTGTGTGCGAGGGCCTCGGGCGAGCGGGTAAAGCGCGCCAGCAGGCGATAGAACGCCGGCACCACGTAGAGTGACAGCAAGGTCGAAAATGCCACGCCGAAGATCACCACCACGCCGATGGAAGCGCGACTGGCCGAGCCTGGGCCACCTGCGGCGACCAAGGGCACGGCACCCATGATGGTGGCGATCGAGGTCATCAGGATTGGCCGCAATCGAATCCCGGCCGCCGCTACGATGGCTTCATCGATGCTATGGCCTTCATCGCGCAATTGGTTGGCGAACTCCACGATCAGGATGCCGTTCTTGGCGGCCAATCCCACCAGCATCACGATGCCGATCTGACTGAACAGGTTGAGCGTGGTGCCGGTCAGCCACAGCCCGATCAATGCGCCCAGCACCGCCAGTGGCACGGTGAGCATGATCACCACCGGGTGGATGAAGCTTTCAAACTGCGCCGCCAACACCAGATAGACGATCAGCAAGGCCATGGCGAAGGTGAAGAGGATGGCGCCACCGGCCTTGAGGTACTCACGCGATTCGCCTTTGAAGTCCACTTGCGCGATGTCCGGCAACTCTTCATTGGCTGCTTGTTTCACCCAAGCAATGGCCTCACCCAAGGTGTAGCCGGGCGCTACACCGGCCGAGACCGTGATCGCGCGCAGGCGGTTGAAACGATTGAGCGAACCGGGTTCGGCCAGTTCGCTCAAGCTCACCACGCTCGCCAAAGGCACCAAGTCGCCACTGCGGGTGCGCACGTGGATGTTTTCCAGATCCGTGGCCGAACCACGGTCATGGGCCTGTGCCTGAAGCAACACGTCGTACTCTTCGCCGGCATCGACATAGGTCGTGACGCGACGCGAACCCATCATGGTTTCCAGCGTGCGGCCGATGTCCTGCACCGAGATGCCGAGGTCCGCCGCGCGGTCGCGGTCGATGTTGACGCGCACCTGCGGCCGGGTTTCCTTGTAATCCGAATCGGCCGCATATAGGCCGGGATTTTTCTCGATCCGCGCCAAAATGCGGTCACGCCACTGCGCAAGCTCGGTGTAATCCGGCCCGCCCAAGACCACGCTGAAGGGCATGCCACGGCTGCGCACCAAGCCGGAACTCACTTGCGGAAAGGCGCGTACGCCCGGTACTTCGGCCAAGGCTGCGCGCATCTGATCGACCAGCTCCATCGTGGTGGTATCGCGCTCGCGCCAAGGCTTCAGAAAGGCCATCGCCATGCCGGTGTGCATTTCTTCGCTGGGACCAAAGCCTCCCGGCACGCGGGTGTTGATTCGGTCCAGCGCCTTGCCTTCACCGAGGAAGGGCGCCATTTTTTCTTCCAGTTGTTGCACCTGCTGCACGGTGTAGTCGAAGCCAGCGCCTTCCGGGCCTTGCACGCTGATGAAGAAGGCGCCGCGATCTTCCTGCGGTGCCAGTTCGCTGGGAATCACGCGAACCAAGGCCATGCTCAAGCCCAAGGCGCCCAGCATCAGCAAGGCGAACAGCAAGGGCATACGGCTGGTGCGGGCGATCTGCTTGCGATAGGCCGCAGCGATCCGCTCCAGTCGCGTGTTGACCCAAGCCACCAAGCCACGCGATTGTGCCTGCGGCCGCACCAGCTTGGACGACATCATCGGTGTCAGGGTGAGGGCGACGAAGGCCGAGATCGCAATTGCTGCCGCCAGCGCCACCGACAGTTCGCGGAACAGGCGGCCGGTGTTGCCTTCCATGAAGCCGACCGGCAGGAACACGGCCACCAGCACCGCCGTGGTGGCGATCACGGCAAAGGCCACTTGTTTGGTGCCGCGCTTGGCCGCGACCAAGGGCGGCTCGCCCAGATCGCAGCGACGTTGGATGTTCTCCAGCACCACGATGGCATCGTCCACCACCAAGCCGATGCACAACACCAGCGCCAAGAGGGTGAGCAGGTTGATGGAAAAGCCAAACGCAAACAGTGCAATGAAGGCCGAGATCAGGCATACCGGCACCGTCACGGCCGGCACGATGGCGGCGCGCAAGCTGCCCAGAAACAGGAAGATCACGCCCAGCACCAAGACCAAGGCTTCGCCCAAGGTCCAGTACACACGCTCGACCGCGGCCTCGATGAAGACGGTGTTGTCGAAGGCGGGGAAGATATCGGTACCCTCGGGCAAGGCCTGACGGATGCGCTCGGCTTCGGCGCGCGCAGCACGTGATACATCCAGCGCATTGGCGGTGGAGGTTTTGATCACGCCGAGGCCAAGATTCGGCTGGCCGTTGCTGCGGTAGTAGGCGCGGCGATCGGTGGAGGCGCGCTCGACTTTCGCGACATCGCCCAGTCGCACCAGATAGCCGTCATCGCCGCGGCGAAGGACCAACGCGGCAAAGTCGTCCGGTTCCAGATAGCCGCGTGCCACGCGCAAGGTGAAGTCGCGTTCGGCCGATTCGATGCGCCCGGCTGGCAGTTCCACGTTCTCGCGGCGCAGCGCGGCTTCCACATCGGCCACGGTCAGGCTGCGTGCGGCCAGTGCTTCGCGATCGAGCCAGATACGCATGGCGTAGCGCTGCTCACCGCC
>CAUJJS010000159.1 GCA_963205415.1 Pseudomonadota bacterium | reverse complement strand
CGCCACCCCATCCCCCCGCGCGTCATCCCCCACCGCGTCATTGCGGGCTTGACCCGCAATCCCGGGCCCATCCACCACCCGCATCACCCCATCCCCCCGCGCGTCATCCCCCCGCGCGTCATCCCCCCGCGCGTCATCCCTCCGCGCGTCATCCCTCCGCGCGTCATCGCGGGCTTGACCCGCAATCCCGGGGCCCTGCCGTCATGACCGCGCAAGCCTTCGTCTACTTCATGAGCAACGCATCCCACACCACGCTATACGTGGGCGTCACCAACAACCTGGTGCGCCGCGTTGCCGAGCACAAAAGCCTGGCCACGCCCGGCTTCACCGCCAAGTACCGCTGCACCAAGCTGGTGTACTTTGAAGAAACGGACTACATGCTTGGGGCCATCGCGCGCGAAAAGCAGCTCAAGAACTGGAAGCGCGACTGGAAGAACGAACTCATTGCCAAAACCAACCCCGACTGGCGCGATCTGAGCGATGAAATCGGTGTGACGGACGACTTGGTGCGCCAGATTGCGGGTCAAGCCCGCAATGACGCAGCGGGCCGCAACAGTGCAGGGAGGGCGCCATGAACCGGATTGATGAACTGATTGCCGAGCTTTGCCCGGAGGGGGTGGAGTTCAAGGCGCTTGGGGAGATTTCCGAGTTGGTGCGCGGCAACGGCATGCCGAAGTCGGACTTCTCCGAAAGCGGCATTGGCTGCATTCATTACGGCCAGATTTACACCTACTACGGCGTGTGGGCTACCGAGACGATTTCGTTCGTCTCGCCACAAAAGGCGGCGCCTCTGGCAAAAGTGGAGCCCGGCGACGTCATCATCACCAACACCAGCGAAAATATTGAGGATGTGTGCAAGTCTGTGGCTTGGCTTGGCGAGTCGCAAATCGTCACCGGCGGACACGCAACCGTCATCAAGCACCAGCAAGACGCGAAATACCTGTCGTACTACTTCCGCACGCCGGAGTTCTTCGCGCAGAAGAAGAAGCACGCAACTGGCACCAAAGTCATTGACGTATCAGCCAAGAGCCTTGCGAAGATTCGCATCCCCGTCCCACCCATCGAAGTGCAACGCGAAATCGTGAAGGTGCTGGACACGTTCACCCAGCTGGAGGCGGAGCTGGAGGCGGAGCTGGAGGCGCGTCGGCGGCAGTACCAGTACTACCGCGACGCGCTCTTGAGCTTCGGCGAACGCATGGACGCTGACGCAAGCAAGCAAGCAAGCAAGCAAGCAAGCAAGCAAGCAAGCATCAGACTAATGCGGATGGCTGAAATTGCGGAAATTCGTAGCGGATGGGGTTTTCCGAATGCCTATCAGGGACTACCGGAAGGCGCTTATCCGTTTTACAAAGTCAGCGACATGAATCTTGTCGGGAATGAAACAGTGATGGCCGCGGCGAACAACTACATCGATGAAGCGACGGCCAAAAAGCTGGGCATCACCCCAGCGCCAGCGGGAACGGTAATTTTCCCGAAAATTGGCGCTGCGGTTGCAACGAACAAAAAGCGACTTCTGTCCATGCCATCAGCCTACGACAATAACGTGATGGGATTAATTCCAAACAGACAACTCAATCCACGCTTCCTGTTCTTTTGGATGCAGACAGTTGATCTCACCAAGCTCGCTCACGATTCCGGCGCAGTACCTTCGATTCGCAAAACCGAAATGGAACAGTTGCAGGTTCCCGTGCCGCCCCTCGAAGAACAGGAACGCATCGTCTCCATCCTCGACAAATTCGACGCACTGGTAAACGACCTCTCTTGCGGCCTGCCCGCCGAAATCAAGGCCCGCCGCCAGCAGTACGAGCACTACCGCGACCGCCTGCTCACCTTCCGGGAGGCGGCGTGAGCGAAGACCTCCATCCCCACCGCTACGAGCCGATCGCGGTTTCCAACGAAAGCACCGTCGTCGCGGAGTTCGTGCGCCCGAACGAGGTGCGCGAGGAGCGCTACCAGTCCGAGGCGGCGCTGGAGCGCGACTTCATCGAGTGCCTGCAGGCGCAGGCCTACGAATATCTGCGCATCGGCAGCGAGGCCGACCTCGTCGCCAACCTGCGCCGCCAGTTGGAGGCGCTCAACAAGATCACCTTCAGTGACCGCGAATGGCAGCAGTTCTTTGGCGAGAAGATCGCCGGCGCCAACGACGGCATCGTGGAGAAAACCACGCGCGTGCAGGAAGACCCCATCCAGGTTCTGAAGCGCGACGACGGCAGCATCAAGAACATCACGCTGCTGGACAAGCAGAGCGTGCACAACAACCGCCTGCAGGTCATCAACCAGTACGAGGCCGAGGGGCGCCGCGCCAACCGCTACGACGTGACGGTGCTGGTCAACGGCCTGCCGATGGTGCACATCGAGCTCAAGCGCCGGGGCGTGGACATCCGCGAGGCGTTCAACCAGATCGACCGCTACCAGCGCGACAGTTTCTGGGCCGGCTCGGGCCTGTTTGAGTATGTGCAGCTGTTCGTCATCAGCAACGGCACGCTGACCAAGTACTACAGCAACACCACGCGCGACGGCCATCTGGCCGAGCAGCGCGGCAGCCGCCGTGCGCGCGGCAAGACGTCCAACAGCTTCGCCTTCACCAGCTGGTGGGCCGATGCGCGCAACCAGCCGATCACCGAGCTGGCGGACTTCACCAAGACCTTCTTCGCCCGGCACACGCTGCTGAACATCCTGACGCGCTACTGCGTGTTCGACGTGGACCGCAAGCTGCTGGTGATGCGGCCCTACCAGATCGTCGCCGCCGAGCGCATGCTGCAGCGCATTGCCACGGCCACCAACCACCGCCAGCTGGGCACGCTGGCCGCGGGCGGCTTCGTCTGGCACACCACGGGCAGCGGCAAGACGCTGACCAGCTTCAAGGCGGCGCAGCTGGCGCGCGCGCTGCCGCAGGTGGACAAGGTGCTGTTTGTGGTGGACCGCAAGGATCTGGACTACCAGACCATGCGCGAGTACGAGCGCTTCGAGAAGGGCGCGGCCAATTCCAACACTTCCACAGCGGTGCTGCAGCGCCAGCTCGAAGACCCGGGCGCACGCATCATCATCACCACCATCCAGAAGCTCAGCCGCTTTGTTGCCAAAAACCGCAAGCACCCGGTGTATGACGCGCATGTGGTGGTGATCTTTGACGAATGCCACCGCAGCCAGTTTGGCGACATGCACGCCGAGATCACGCGCTGCTTCAGGCGCTACCACCTGTTCGGCTTTACCGGCACGCCGATCTTTGCCGACAACGCGGGCAGCTCGGGCAGCCCGCTGCGCCGCACCACGCGGCAGGCCTTTGGCGAGACGCTGCACACCTACACCATCGTCGATGCCATCAACGACAAGAACGTGCTGCCGTTTCGCATCGACTACATCCAGACCATCAAGGCGCAGGGGGGCATTCGCGACAAGCAGGTGGCGGCCATCGACACCGAGCGCGCCCTGCTGGCACCCGAGCGCATCCGCCAGATCGTGGGCTATATCCGCGAGCATTTCGACCAGAAGACGCGCCGCGCCAGCAGCTACCGCCTGGGCAACAAACGCCTGGCGGGATTCAATTCGCTGTTTGCCGTGGCCAGCATCGACGCGGCCCGGCGCTACTACGCCGAGTTCCAGGCGCAGCAGCAGGCCTTGCCCGAGGCGCAGCGGCTCAAGGTTGGTTTGATCTACAGCTTTGCCGCCAACGAGGAGGAAGGTGACGGCCTGCTGGGCGAGGAGGCGTTTGAGACCGACGGGCTGGATCAGGACTCGCGCGATTTTCTGGACGCCGCCATCCGCGACTACAACGCGATGTTTGCGACCAGCTACGACACCAGCGCAGACAAGTTCCAGAACTACTACAAGGACTTGTCGCAGCGCCTGAAGAACCGCGAGCTGGACATCGTCATCGTGGTCAACATGTTCCTGACCGGGTTTGACGCCACCACGCTCAACACCCTGTGGGTGGACAAAAACCTGAAGGCGCACGGGTTGATTCAGGCCTATTCGCGCACCAACCGCATCCTCAATTCAGTCAAGACCTACGGCAACATCGTTTCCTTCCGCGATCTGGAGCAGCAGACCAACGACGCGCTGGCCCTGTTTGGCAACAAGGACGCCAAGGGCATCGTGCTGCTCAAACCCTATGCGGACTACCACGCGGAGTACGAGAAGAAGGTGGCCGAACTGGTGGCGCTGTTCCCGCTGGGCCAGGCCATCGCGGGCGAGGCGGCGCAAAAGGCCTTCATCCAGCTGTTTGGCGCCATCCTGCGGCTGCGCAACATCCTGACGGCGTTTGACGACTTCGCGGGCCATGAGATATTGAGCCAGCGCGATTATCAGGACTACCAGAGCCTGTACCTGAACCTGTACGCCGAGTTTCGCAGCGCATCCGCAGCCGAGAAGGAAGCGATCAACGACGACGTGGTGTTCGAGATCGAGCTCATCAAGCAGGTGGAGATCAACGTCGACTACATCCTGCTGGTGGTCGAGCGCTACCTGAAGGCCAAGGGCGGCGGCGAGGACAAGGAAATCCGCGCCACCATCGAGCGCGCAGTCAATGCCAGCCCCAGCTTGCGCAACAAGAAAGACCTGATCGAGGCGTTTGTCGATTCGGTGTCGCCCAAGGTGCAGGTGGACGCGCAGTGGCAGGCCTTCATCGCCAGAAAAAAGGTCGAGGAGCTCGATGCCATCATCGCCGACGAGGGGCTGAACCCGGACGAGACCAGGGCGTTCGTGGACAACGCATTTCGCGATGGCGCCATTGCGACCACCGGCACGGCCATCACCAAGATCCTGCCGCCGGTCTCGCGCTTTTCGAAGAACAACAACCATGCGGCGAAGAAGCAGACGGTGCTGGACAAGCTGGCGTCGTTCTTCGAGCGCTACTTCGGGCTGACGTGATGAAGCCCGATCCAAAAACTATTGAACTAATAGCTGCTCGCGCTTGCTGGATAAGCGCTGGAGCCGTTTTTTTTGCTTGTAAACCATGAGTGACCAATCCGTTCTCGACCTTTCCCCCGCCGACCCCGGCGACGACGTGGCGCTGGCCACCTACGCGCAGCGCGCCTACCTCGAATACGCCCTGTCCGTGGTCAAGGGCCGCGCACTGCCCGACGTCTGCGACGGGCAAAAGCCGGTGCAGCGACGCATCCTGTACGCGATGGAGCGCATGGGCCTGGGCTATGGTGGCCCGGCGGGCAACACCGCGGCCAAACCGGTCAAGAGCGCGCGCGTGGTGGGCGACGTGCTGGGGCGCTTTCACCCGCACGGCGACAGCGCGGCCTATGAGGCGCTGGTGCGCATGGCGCAGGATTTTTCGCAACGCTATCCGCTGATCGACGGGCAGGGCAACTTTGGCAGCCGCGACGGCGATGGCGCAGCGGCTATGCGCTACACCGAGGCGCGGCTGGCCAAGATCACGCGGCTGCTGCTGGCCGAGATCGACCAGGGCACGGTGGACTGGGTGCCCAACTATGACGGCTCCACCGAAGAGCCGCGCCAGTTGCCGGCGCGCCTGCCGTTTGCGCTGCTCAACGGCGCCAGCGGCATCGCCGTCGGTCTGGCGACCGAAATCCCCAGCCACAACCTGCGCGAGGTGGCCGACGCCTGCATCGCGTTGGTCAAGAACCCGAAGCTGGCGGACGACGAGCTGTTTGCCCTGCTACCGGGGCCGGACTACCCCGGTGGCGGCCAGATCATCAGCAGCGACGAGGACATTCGCGCTGCCTATCGCAGCGGGCGCGGCAGCCTGAAGGTGCGCGCGCGCTGGCAGATTGAAGACCTGGCGCGCGGCCAGTGGCAGCTGGTGGTGACCGAGCTGCCGCCGGGCACCTCGGCGCAGAAGGTGCTCGAAGAAATCGAGGAGCTCACCAACCCCAAGGTCAAGACGGGCAAGAAGGCGGTGACGCAGGAGCAGAACCAGCTTAAGAGCACAGTCCTGGCGGTGCTCGACGGCGTGCGCGACGAGTCGAGCAAGGACGCGCCGGTGCGCCTGGTGTTCGAGCCCAAGAGCCGCACCATTGGGCAAGATGAGCTGGCCAACACGCTGCTCGCGCACACCAGCCTGGAATGCTCCAGCCCCATCAACCTGACCAGCGTGGGGCTGGACGGGCGGCCGGTGCAAAAGAGCCTGCGCCAGATGCTTGCCGAGTGGATCGAGTTTCGTCAGGGCACGATCACGCGGCGCAGCGAGCATCGGCTGCAGAAGGTGCTCGATCGCATCCACATCCTCGAAGGGCGGCAGCTCGTGCTGCTCAACATCGACGAGGTGATCGCCATCATCCGCACGGCCGACGAGCCCAAGGTGGCGCTGATCGCGCGCTTCAACCTGACCGAGCGGCAGGCCGACGACATCCTGGACATCCGCTTGCGCCAGCTGGCGCGGCTGGAGGCCATCAAGATCGAGCAGGAACTCGCCGAGCTGCGCAAGGAGCAGGCCGGCCTGGAAGACGTGCTGGCCAGCCCCGCCACGCTGCGCCGCCTGATGGTCAAAGAGATCGAAGCTGACGCCAAAGAGTTTGCCGACGCCCGCCGCACCCTGATTCAGGCCGAGAAAAAGGCCGTGGTCGAGATCAAGGTGCAGGACGAGCCGGTGACGGTGGTGGTCAGCGAAAAGGGCTGGGTGCGCGCACGCAGCGGCCACGGGCACGACGCGGCGGGCTTTGCCTTCAAGGCCGGCGACGGTCTGTACGGCACCTTCGAATGCCGCACGGTGGACCAGCTGCTGGTGTTTGGCAGCAACGGCCGCATCTACAGCGTGGCGGTGGCCAGCCTGCCCGGCGCGCGCGGCGATGGCCAGCCCATCACCACCCTGATCGATCTGGAGGCGGGCACCCAGCCGCTGCACTACTTTGCCGGGCCGGCGGGCGCCGCGCTGCTGCTGTCGGGCAGT
>CAUJJS010000158.1 GCA_963205415.1 Pseudomonadota bacterium | reverse complement strand
CACGGTATCCGCAAGGACAAGTTCGCGCTGCACTTGAAGGAAACCGAGTTCCGGTTCAATCATCGTCATCAAGATCTCTACAAGGCCTTGCTACAGTTGCTCAGACAGAATCCACTCTGAGGCGTTTGCTTCCTAAGCCCCTTTGCAAATACGGACTTGGGTGCACCCGACTCACTCCCACTTCCAATCCTTGTACATCTCGCGCAACTTGGTCTTGAGGAATTTGCCGGTCGAGGTGCGCGGGATTTCGTTGACAAACGCAAAGCCTTCGGGCAACTGCCACTTGGCAAAGGTCTTGGCCAGATGGTCCCGAATCTCTTCAGCGGTAGCACTCATGCCTGGGCGCAACACCACCACCGCCAACGGCCGCTCGGCCCAGCGCGGGTGCGGCACGGCGATTACCGATGCCTCCAGCACCGCCGGGTGGCCCATCACAGCGTTTTCCAGATCGACCGAGCTAATCCATTCACCACCCGACTTGATCAGGTCCTTGGTGCGGTCTGTCAGGCGCAGGAATCCCTCCGAATCGATGCATCCCACGTCGCCGGTACGCAACCATCCATCGGCGGTGAAGCTGCTCTCGTTGAGCGGCAGATCATGGTAGCCGCCGGTGACCCACGGACCACGGACCTGGATCTCTCCGACCGAACTGCCGTCCCACGGCACCTCTCCCTCGTCGCCGATCAGGCGGATGTCGACCAGCGGCGCGGCCATGCCCTGCTTGGTGCGGAAACCATACTGCTCTTCCTTGGACAGTGAGCGCATCTGCGGCTTGAGCACCGAAACCGTGCCCAGCGGGGAAGTCTCGGTCATACCCCAGGCGGTAGCGACCTCAAGATTGAACTCGTCAAAACCACGGAACAGCGACTCCGGCGCCGCCGAACCGCCGACCAGCATGCGCATGCCGGGCATCAAATCGTACTTGGCCGGGTTGGCACGCAGCGTCTGCAGCAACGATAGCCAGATCGTCGGCACCCCGCCGGTCACAGTAACGCGCTCACGCTGGTACAAGTCGAGCAGCGAGTCCGAGTCGAGATGCGGCCCGGGGAACACCTGCTTGGCGCCGACAAAGGTGGAGATGAACGGCAGACCCCAGGCGTTGGCGTGGAACATCGGCACGACGGGCAGCACAGTGTCCGTGCCAGAAACATTGATCCCGCCCGGGAGGGCCGCCACGAGCGTATGCAGCACGGTCGAGCGGTGCGAATAGACGACACCCTTGGGGTTCCCGGTAGTGCCCGAGGTGTAGCACATGCCACAGGGCGCATTTTCGTCAACCTCGACACATTTGAAATCGCCGGTCGCCTTGCCGATAAAGGTTTCGTAGTCGTCGTGACCCTGTGCCACCGATTTGCCGGTCAGCGGAACCACGATGATGCGCTCGAAGTTGACATCCTTGGCAAACTGCGCCAACAAAGGCAGCAGTACATCGTCGACGATCAGGAAACGGTCCTTGGCGTGGTTAACGATAAACGCCAAGTCATGCGGAAACAGACGCAGGTTGAGGTTATGCATCACGGCACCCGCTGCCGGGATGCCAAAGTAGCATTCCAGGTGTGCATAGTGGTTCCACATCAAGGTGGCTACCCGATCACCGGGCTTGATGCCGGCCGTGACCAGCGCCTCGGCCAACCCTTTGGCCCGGCGATGGAAGTCAGCATAGGTATGGCGGTGCAGCGACTTGTCAGGCATCCGCGAAACGATTTCCACCTTTGGATGATAGAGCTTGGCCCGCTCCAGAAAATGATTGAGCGACAGCGGCACTTGCATCATGGTCGATTTCATAGTCATGGTTCAACTCCAAAAAATATCATTACAGACTCAACTCAAAAACCAGCAGTCAGCACTCCATGCCCGACAGAGCAAGGATCGACTTCACCCCTCGCTGCAGCCGCCACGCGAGGAAACAGCATGGTGTACATGCGCTGCGCCAACGCATCGACATCCAGACGACCCTCAGACCGGTACCACTGCGCCGTCCAGTTAAGGGCACCGAGTACCGTCTGTCGCACCAGCGCGGCATCGGGGTCGACCCAACCCAAAACCACAGCCTCATTGATGGGCTCCATCCACAAGGCCTCGTAGGCATCGCGCAATGCCAGCACCCGGGTCTGGGCGGCGGGCGACAGGCTGCGCCATTCATAAAGCAACACCGTCATCGCGTCGAGCTTCGCGCCCAGCAAAGCCTTCAGGTGGCAGCGCACCATCGACAGCAGCCGCTCGGGCAAGCGAGTCTCACCGGCCAGCCCGTCACGCACCGACTGCATGATGTCGCGAACTCCGCCCTCCATCACCGCTACCAGCAACTCCTCCTTGGTGGCGAAGTGATAGAAGAGCGAGCCCGAGGTCATTCCCAGCGCCTCGGCGATATCGCGCACCGAGGTGCGCTCGAAACCGCGACGCCGGAACTGGCCCGCCGCAATGGCCAAAATCGCATCCTTTCGCCCGTTGTCACGCACCTTTGTCATGCCGTACACTATATCATCTAACAAGCGTTTGATCGGTTTCGGATCGCGGGAACGACACTTCCGGCGCATTCCGCGTGGATGAATCAAAACCATCGCAGCCGTCGCCCTTGCCAGATTTAAACCACCTCAAAGGACAGACCTAGACATGCTGACACGCACCATCTTTGGCGAAGAACACGAACTCTTCCGGGACCAGGCCCGTCGCTTCCTGGAAGAGGATGTCATTCCCCATCACGCCGGCTGGGAAGCAGATGGCATCGTGCCGCGCGAGGTCTGGCGCAAGGCAGGCGCTGCGGGTCTGCTGTGTCCGGCCATCCCTGAAGCCTACGGCGGCGGCGGCGGTACACGCCTGCACAGCGCCGTGCTAATCGAGGAAATCGCCCGCGCCGGAACGAGCGGGATCGGCTTCGGATTGCACTCGGACATCGTCGCTCCCTACATCCTGGCCTACGGTACCGAGGAACAAAAGCGCACCTGGCTGCCGCGCATGGCCACCGGCGAGGTCATTGGCGCCATTGCCATGACCGAGCCCGGTGCCGGCAGCGACCTGCAAAACGTGCGCACCCAGGCGCTGCGTGAGGGCGATGAGCTCATCATCAACGGCCAGAAAACCTTCATCACCAACGGCCAGAACGCCGACGTGGTAATCGTGGTCACCAAAACCGACCCCACCAAGGGTGCCAAGGGCACCTCGCTGGTGCTTGTCGAGACAAACCGTCCCGGTTTTCAACGCGGACGCAACCTCGAAAAAATCGGCATGAAGGCGCAGGACACCTCAGAGCTCTTTTTCGACAACGTGCGCGTGCCCGTAAGCAACATCTTGGGCGGCGAAGGCAAGGGCTTTTTCCTGCTCATGCAGGAGCTCGCCTGGGAGCGCATGCAGATCGCCGTCGGCGCAGTGGCAGGTGCCGAGGCGGCGCTCGAATGGACGCTGGCGTACACCAAGGACCGCAAGGCCTTCGGCCAGCGCGTGATCGACTTCCAGCACAACCGCTTCAAACTTGCCGAAATGAAGACCGAGATCCAGGTCGCACAGGTCTTTGTCGACCGCCTGCTCGGTCTGCTGATGGAAGGCCAGCTTGATGCTGCCACCGCAGCGATGGCCAAGTACTGGACCACCGACCTGCATTGCAAAGTGATCGACCAGTGCCTGCAGATGTTCGGCGGCTTCGGCTACATGTGGGAGTACCCGATTGCCCGCGCCTATGCGGATGCACGCGTCGCACGCATCTACGGCGGAACCAACGAAATCATGAAAGAAATCATCAGCCGCACGCTATAGAACGCGCCTTCCGCCGCCTTTAGTCCTCCACCAGTTAAAGAAGGAAACCCACCATGACCGATGCATTCATTTATGACGCCGTGCGCACGCCGCGCGGCAAGGGCCGCAGTTCAGGTGCCCTGCACGGCACCACGCCCATCAGCCTGGCCATCACGGCCTTGCAGGCGCTGCGTGACCGCAACGCCCTGGACACCGCCTTCGTCGACGACATCATCCTCGGCTGCGTCGAACCCGCCGGTGAGCAAGGTGCCAACATCGCCCGCGTGGCGGCCATCGCCGCCGGTTATCACGAGTGCGCGCCCGGCGTGCAAATCAACCGCTTTTGCGCCTCCGGGCTCGAAGCCTGCAACATGGCCTCCGCCAAGGTCATGTCGGGCCAGTCGCCCTTGGTCATCGGCGGCGGTGTGGAGAGCATGAGCCGCGTGCCGATGGGCAGCAGCGGCGGCGCCTGGGTGATTGACCCGGCAGTGGCGATTCCGACCTATTTCGTGCCGCAAGGCATTTCGGCCGATCTGATTGCCACCCTGTACGGACACAGCCGCAAGGACGTGGACAGCTACGCCGTCGAGAGCCAACGTCGCGCCGCACAAGCCTGGGTCGAGGGACGCTTCGCCCGCTCCATTGTGCCGGTGAAGGACGTGAACGGCTGCGTCGTGCTCGCGCATGACGAACACATGCGCGCCGACACTACCCTGGAATCGCTGGCCAAGCTGGATCCTGCGTTCCAGGTTCAGGGCGAGAAGTACGGCTTCGACGCGGTCGCCCTCCAGCGCTATCCCCAACTCGAAGGCATCACGCACGTGCACCACGCCGGCAACTCCTCGGGCATCGTGGACGGCGCGTCCGCGGTGCTGATCGGCAACGCCGAAGTCGGCAAACGGCTCGGTCTGAAACCCCGTGCCCGCATCCGCTCTTTTGCTTCCGTGGGCAGCGAGCCCACCATCATGCTGACCGGCCCCTCCTACTCGGCAGAAAAAGCGCTCAAGCTGGCTGGCATGAATGCGGCAGACATCGATCTTTACGAGTTGAACGAAGCCTTCGCCTCGGTCGTGTTGCGCTTCATGGAGGTAATGAACGTCCCGCACGACAAGATGAACGTCAACGGCGGGGCTATCGCGATGGGGCATCCGCTCGGCGCCACCGGCGCCATGATTCTGGGCACCCTGCTCGACGAACTCGAGCGCCGCAACCTTTCCACCGGCCTGGCCACGCTGTGCGTGGGCGCCGGCATGGGCACCGCCACCATCATCGAGCGCGTCTGACCCAGCCGCCCCCCCGGAAACACGCAGGTTTCACCCCATTTACCAGGACTCTCACCATGACAATCGACTACAAGGTGGATGCCGACGGCATTGCCACCATCACTTGGGCCATGCAGGACGTACCGATGAACGTCCTCAACGAGCAATCCATCCCCGCGTTCAGCGAGGCCGTGCGCAAGGCCGTGGCAGACGCTGCCGTAAAGGGCGTGATCATTGCCTCGGCCAAGCCCGATTTCATCGCGGGCGCCGACCTGAACATGATGCTCGCGATCACCGATGCGCAAGGCCTGCTGGACTTCGTCGCGCGCCTGCACACTTTGCTGCGTGGCATCGAAAAAAGCGGCAAGCCCTTCGTCGCCGCACTCAACGGCACCACGCTGGGCGGCGGCTATGAGGTTGCGCTGGCCTGCCACCGCCGCATCGCCGCCGACAACCCCAAGGCCCAGATCGGCCTGCCCGAAGTGGCCCTCGGCCTGCTGCCGGGCGGCGGCGGCACGCAGCGCCTGCCGCGCATGATCGGGCTTCGCGGCGCCCTGCCCTTGCTGCTCGAAGGCAAAAAATTGCCTCCCGAGAAAGCTCTGGATGCCGGTCTGGTCGACGAAGTCGTGCCCGCCGAACAGTTGCTGACACGCGCCAAGGAGTGGCTACTCACTGAAGGCCCCAAGAACGCAACGCAACCCTGGGACCGCAAAGGCTTCAAGCTGCCTGGCGGCGCGGTTCAAAGCCCTGGCGGCTACGAAACCTTCACAGCCGGCAACGCCATGCTGCGCGCCAAGACCTTTGGCAACTACCCTGCACCCGAGGCCATTCTGAGCGCCGTCTATAACGGCTGTCAGGTGGACATCGACACAGGCTGCAAGGTCGAAGGGCGCGAATTCGCCAAGCTCGCGACCGGCAAGGTCTCGAAGAACATGATCCGCTCGCTCTTTTTCGGCATCGGTGACGCTAACAAGCTCGCCTCGCGCCCCAAGGGTATCCCGAAGGCCAGCTACAGCAAAGTCGGCATCCTGGGCGCGGGCATGATGGGCGCGGGCATCGCCTATGCGTGTGCCGAAGTCGGCATGCAGGTGGTGCTGCTCGACGCCAGCCTCGAAGCCGCGAACAAAGGCAAAGGCTACAGTGAAGCGCTGTGGGGCAAGCGCGTGGCCGCCAAGCGCATGGGCGAGGCCGAGCGCGACGCCAAGCTCGCGCTGATCCAGCCCACGACCGACTTTGCCGCGCTCGCAGGTTGCGACATCGTGATCGAAGCCGTGTTCGAAGACCGCGCGATCAAGGCGGATGTCACGCGCAAGGCCGAAGCCCAGCTCGCGCCCAGCGCCGTTTTTGCGTCCAACACCAGCACGCTGCCCATCACCGGCCTGGCCGAAGCCTCGGCGCGCCCGGCGAACTTCATCGGCCTGCACTTCTTCTCGCCCGTGGACAAGATGCCATTGGTCGAGATCATCCGCGGCAAGGCGACGAGCGACGAGTGCCTGGCGCGCGCCATGGACTTCGTCAAAGCGATCCGCAAGACGCCCATCGTCGTCAACGACAGCCGCGGTTTTTACACCAGCCGCGTGTTCTCGACCTACGTCGGCGAAGGTCTGGCACTGCTCGCCGAGGGCGTGGCGCCGGCGCTGATCGAAAACGCCGGCCGCATGTGCGGCATGCCCGTGGGGCCGCTCGCGCTGGCCGACGAGGTATCGCTCGAACTCATGGCGCGCATCCGCAAACAGACCGCAGCCGACCTCGGCGCGGCCTACCAGCGCAGCGCCATCGACGATGTCTGCGACCGCATGGTGGACAAGCTCGGGCGCCTCGGCAAAAAAGTCGGTAAGGGCTTTTACGAGTACCCGCAAGGCGCGCCCAAGCACCTGTGGGCCGGTCTTGCGCAGGAGTTTGCGCAAGCGGCAACGCAGCCCAACGTGGAGAGCGTCAAACAACGCCTGATGTTCATCCAATCGGTGGAGACCGCGCGCTGCCTCGAAGAAAAGGTGCTGCTCGCGCCCATCGACGCCGACGTGGGCGCCATTCTGGGCTGGGGCTTCCCGCCCTACCTTGGCGGCCCGATCGGCCAGATCCACACCGTGGGCGTGGCCGAATTCGTCCAGACCTGCGATGCGCTCGCGCAGCGCGTCGGCGCGCGCTTCGCCCCGCCCCAACTGCTGCGCGACATGGCCCAGCGCGGCGCCACCTTCTACACCCGTTGAGCGAGGGAAAGCCCCCATGCCCGTCATCCAAAGCCAAATCGATCCGCAATCGGAGAGCTTTCAGCGCGAGCGCGAGCAGATGCTCGCGCTGATCCACCACTTCCGTGACTACGAAGACCGCGTGCGCAACACCTCCAACAGCCAGGAGTCCAAGTTCCGCGCACGCAAGCAGCTGCTGCCGCGCGAGCGCATCGCGCTGCTGCTCGACCGCGGCTCTGAATGGCTGGAGTTTTCCACGCTGGCGGGCCTGCGCATGCACGACGATGATGGCGACAAGAACGTGCTCGGTGGCGGCATCATCACCGGCATCGGCATGGTGTCGGGTGTGCGCTGCGTGGTGATCGCGTCCGACAGCGCGATCAAGGGCGGCACCATCACGCCCATGGGCATGCGCAAGGGTCTGCGTGCCGAAGCCATCGCCATGGAAAACAAGCTGCCCGTGATCCGTCTCGTCGAGTCGGGCGGCGCCAACCTCATGCACGTGGGCGAGGTCTTCATCGAAGGCGGGCGCGGCTTTGCCAACCAGGCGCGCCTGTCGGCCGCGGGCATTCCGCAAATCTGCGTGATGCACGGGCACTCGACGGCTGGCGGCGCGTACCTGCCCGGCATGTCCGACTACGTGATCATGGTGCGCGGACGCGCCAAGGCGTTTCTCGCCGGCCCGCCGCTGCTCAAGGCCGCGACGGGCGAAATCGCCACCGACGAGGAACTGGGTGGTGCTGAAATGCATAGCACCACCTCGGGCGTGGCCGAATACCTGGCCGAAGACGACGCCGACGGCATCCGCATTGCGCGCGACATCATGGCGCGCCTGCCCTGGAACGACAGGCTGCCGCTGCGCGCGCCCAAGACCTGGAAAGAGCCCCGCTACGCCATCGACGAGATCGTGGGCACGGTGCCCGTCGATTTTCGCCACCCCTACGACATGCGGGAGGTGCTCGCACGCATCATCGACGACTCCGACTTCCTCGAGTTCAAAGCCTTGTACGGCAGCGCCACGGTGTGCGGCATGGGTGCCATCGAAGGGCAACCCTGCGGCTTCCTGGGCAACAACGGCCCGATCGATCCGCAAGGCGCAACCAAGGCCGCGCAATTCATCCAGCTGTGCAGCCAGTCGGGCACGCCGCTCATCTTTTTGCAGAACACCACGGGCTTTCTCGTGGGCAAAGACGTGGAGCAGGTGGGCATCATCAAGCACGGCGCGAAGATGATCCAGGCCGTCACCAACGCCACCGTGCCGCGCATCACGCTGATGATCGGTGCTTCTTTCGGCGCCGGCAACTACGGCATGTGCGGCCGCGCCTACGACCCGCGCTTCGTCTTTGCCTGGCCCAACGCGCGCGTGGCCGTGATGGGCGGCGAGCAAGCTGCGACGGTGATGCGCATCGTCACCGAAGAGAAATTTGCCCGGACGGGCAAGATGCCGCCGACCGACGCCATGCAAGCCATGCGCGAGGAAATCCTGCAGCGCTTCGACATGGAGTCGCACGCCTTCTTCGCCACGGCACGCCTGTGGGACGACGGCATCATCGACCCGCGTGACACCCGCCGCGTGCTCGCCACTGCCCTGGCCGTGTGCCGCGACGCCGAAGCCCGTCAACTGAACCCCAACACCTTCGGTGTGGCCCGGATGTGAGGATGTGAGAAAGCCCATGCGTTTTACCAAGATCCTGATCGCCAACCGTGGCGAAATCGCCTGCCGCGTGATCCGCACGGCCAAGGCCCTGGGCTACCGCACCGTGGCCGTACATAGCGAGGCCGATGCCCAGGCCCTGCACGTCGCCCTGGCCGACGAAGCCGTGTGCATAGGCCCGCCGCCCGTGCGCGAGAGCTACCTCAACATACAGACGCTGCTGCGCGCTGCGGCCAGCACGGGGGCCGACGCCGTGCACCCGGGCTACGGCTTTTTGTCCGAAAACGAAGCCTTTGCGCAAGCCTGCCAGGACGCCGGGCTGGTCTTCATCGGGCCAGACCCAGAAGCCATCCTGAATATGGGCAACAAGGCAGGCGCCAAGCGGCTGATGCTCGCTGCGGGCGTGCCCTGCGTGCCCGGCTACCAAGGCGCGGACCAGGCCGACGCCACGCTGATTGCCCAGGCGCGTGAAATCGGCTTTCCCATCATGGTCAAGGCCGCAGCGGGCGGCGGCGGGCGCGGCATGCGCCTCGTGGCCAAACCCGAATACCTGCCCAACGCGCTCACGAGCGCGCGCTCCGAAGCCCAAAACGCCTTCGGCAGTGACGAGTTGATCCTCGAGCGTGCCGTGCTCGAGCCGCGCCACGTCGAAATCCAGGTGTTTGGCGACCGGCACGGCAACATCATCCATCTGGGCGAGCGCGACTGCTCGATCCAGCGACGCCACCAGAAAGTGTTCGAAGAAGCGCCCTCGCCCGCCGTCTCGCCCGAGCTGCGCGCGCGCATGGGCGCCGCTGCCGTGGCCGCGGCGCGCGCCGTGAACTACGTGGGCGCGGGCACGGTGGAATTTCTGCTCGACCGCGACGGCAACTTCTACTTCCTCGAGATGAACACGCGCCTGCAGGTGGAGCACCCCGTGACCGAGTGCGTCACGGGGCTGGACCTCGTCGCCTGGCAAATCGCCGTGGCGCGCGGCGAGGCGCTGCCGCTCACGCAAGACCAGGTGCAGCTCTCGGGCCACGCGATCGAAGTGCGCCTGTACGCCGAAGACCCGTACGCCGACTTCCTGCCGCAAAGCGGCGACGTGCTCGTGTGGCAAGCACCGAGCGGGCCCGGCGTGCGCGTGGACCATGGCCTGATCGAAGGCCAGGCCGTGAGCCCGCACTATGACCCGATGATCGCCAAGATCATCACCTACGGCGCCACGCGCGAAGAAGCGCGCCGGCGCCTGATCGGCGCGCTGCAAAACACGCAGCTGCTGGGGCTCGCGAACAACCGCTCTTTCCTCGAGGCCGTGGCCGAGCATCCGGTGTTCGCCGCGGGCAATGCCACCACGGCCTTCATTGCGCAAAACTTCGACGCTACGCAGTGGGTGCGTCCACAGCCCGATTCGCTCGCGCTCGCACTCGCGGGCGTGCTCTGGTTCGACGCCACCACGCCCGCGGGCGCGCGCCCGTGGCGCACCACGGGGCCGGCGCGCTGGCCCATGACGCTGGGCGAAAACGAGCGCCGTCACCTCATCTTTGTCACCGCACTGGACAAGCACGACTACCGCGTCGAAGTCGGCACACAAGTGCACCAGATCCGTGTTCTCGACCGCAACGGTGCCAAGCTCAGCCTGCTCGCCGACGGTATGCGCCAGCAAGCCCTCGCGGCGTTTCACCACGGCTCCTTGCATCTGGAATTCAAGACGCTGAGCGCCTGCTTCGAGGACCTGACCTACGCGCCGCCCGCGGGGGCCGAAGGCAGCACCGAGGCACGCATCGTTGCGCCCATGAACGGCAAGGTGCTGGGCGTTTTCGTGCAGCCCGGCGAGCGCGTCGAAAAAGGCCAGCGCGTGGCCGTGCTCGAAGCCATGAAGATGGAGCACCAACTGCTCGCGCGCCGCGACGGCGTGATCGATCAGGTGCTCGTGCGCGTGGGCGACCAGGTGCCGTCCAAGGCCGTGCTGGTGTCGCTGGTGCAAGAAGAAGGCGCTTGATCGCCCACCCATCCCGCTCTCCCCCTCACCACCGAAGCGAAGATCACAGGAGACACCCATGTCCACCACCGCCCAAGGAGCCAGTCCTTTTTACACGGCCGAGCACGCGGCCTTTCGTGACCTCATGCGCCGCTTCGTTGCGAAGGAAATCACGCCCTTCGTCAATGAATGGGACGACGCGGGCAGTTTTCCGCGCGAGCTCTACAACAAGGCCGCCGAAGTCGGCCTGCTGGGCCTGGGCTTTCCCGAGGCCTACGGCGGCAACGATGGCGACCTGTTCATGACCATTATTGCCTCCCAGGAGCTCGCGCGCTGCGGCGCGGGCGGCGTGCTTGCGAGCCTGCTGTCGCACACCATAGGCTGCCCGCCCATCGTGAACGTGGGCAGCGAAGCGCTCAAGCAGCGCGTGCTGCCCCCCGTGCTGCGCGGCGAAAAAATCAGCGCGCTGGGCATCACCGAGCCCTCGGGCGGCTCGGACGTGGCCAATCTCAAAACCACGGCGCGGCGCGAGGGCGACCACTATGTCGTCGATGGCGAGAAGGTGTTCATCACCTCCGGCATGCGCGCCGACCTGCTGACGGTGGCGGTTCGCACCGGCGAGGAGGGGGCCGTCGACACTCCGGACGCCATGCCGGCGCGTGGCGCGCACGGCATTTCGCTGCTGGTGGTGCCAGGCGACAGCCCGGGGCTGACCCGCTCACCCCTGCAGAAGATGGGCTGGCGGTGCTCCGATACCGCGCAGCTGCGTTTCGACGGGGTGCGGGTGCCGGCCCAGAACCTGATCGGTGCGCCCGGCGAGGGCTTTCGGATGATCATGGGCAACTTCAACGGAGAGCGCCTGGCCATGGCGGTGGCAGCGCTGGGCTTTTCCCAGGCCTGTTTCGACGAAGCGCTCGACTGGGCGCGCCAGCGCAGGACGTTCGGCCGCCCGTTGGTGGAGCATCAGGTGATCCGCCACAAGCTGGTCGACATGCAGATGCGCATCCAGTCCACGCTGGCCTGGGTCGAGGTCCTGTCGGAACAGGCGGACGCCGGCGCCGAGCGGGTGGGCGGCGAGACCTCTGCCCAATGGGTGGCGCAGGTCTGCATGCTCAAGAACCACGCCACCCAGACCATGCAGCACTGCGCCGACCAGGCGGTGCAGATCCTGGGTGGCATGGGCTACATGCACGGCACCCGCAGCGAACGCATCTACCGCGAGGTCAAGGTCATGATGATCGGTGGCGGGGCAGAGGAGATCATGAAGGACCTGGCCGCGCGCCAGCTGGGACTATGAGTTGCAAGATCGTACCCAGGCCGGCCACGCGGTGGTGGTGCTCGTTCCGCACTGCGCACGGCGTTGCTGGCCGCGTCGCCAGCGACCCGACGCGCGGCGCGGGGTCTTCTTTCCTGCGCCACAGATAAGGCCGCCTGCATGACACGCAAAGCCACCCACCCGGCGCCGCTGGCATTCGAGCCCGAGTTCATCGCCGGTCTCAAGGAGATGTTCGAGCGCCGGATCGTGTTCAACCAGGTGCTGGGCCTTCGCGTCACGACGCTGGAGCCGACCCAGGTGGCCGGGCGCATCGCGATGCGCCCTGACCTGGTGGGCCATTTTGGCCACAACCGGCTGCATGGCGGTGTCATCTCCGCCGCTCTGGATTCCATGGGGGGGCTGGCCGTCATGGCCGCCATCGGCGCCCGCCATATGGACGAGGCACCGGATGTGCGGCTGGCGCGCTTTGGCAAGCTTGGCACGGTCGATCTGCGGGTCGACTACCTGCGACCCGGTACCGGCGTGCATTTTAACTTGCATGTCGTGGTGATGTGCCTGGGCTTGTGCGTGGTTTTCATCTGGATGGAGTTTATGTCGGCTGACGGTTGGCTGCTGTCCACCGGCGTTGGTGTGTACATGTTTGCCTGATGTTGTGTGAGGACTTCCCGGGCGCGAGCCTGGGCAGTC
>CAUJJS010000157.1 GCA_963205415.1 Pseudomonadota bacterium | reverse complement strand
AGCAGCGCCAGCGCTCCGTCAATGCCATCAAGCGCCGGGCCGCTGCGCTCGGCTTTGATCTCGTCCCCGTTGCAGCCGCGGCTTGAACGGCGCCGCGACTGGGTTGTTTCTCAAAAGGTTCCGTTCGTACTGCGCCGGAATGCGCCAGCGGTGAACCGTGCCGGCCAATCCGTCCGGCGCATCCGGGCCGGCATCTATCGCCCGCACCAGCCGCGCGCGCATCGTATCGATTCGCTCGCGCTCGATCCGCTCATCTTTGCTTTCGTCGCGCCGTCGCGGCCGCGCGCGCGGCTCAAGGTTGCACAGCAGCGCCGCCGCTTCATCCAAGCTCAAGGGGTCTTTGTCTGCCCAAAGGGGCAACCAGTAGAACGGATTGGTATTCATCGCGCGCGCCTTCCTCGCACCCTTTCGATAGGGCGCCGCGCCAGCCGGGGAAAGGTGCCCGGTGTTCGGGGATCAGCCTAGGCGCGGCGTTTTGGTCACGCCTTGCGCTTGATCGGCACCACGTCCGCGCCGTTGCGCAGCGCGTCCAGATAGTCCGCCCATGCCTGCATCATCTTGCGCCGCTCGGGCAGGTACTGCGCCCGGTTGTAGACGGCGCGAACCTTGTTGCGTTCGGCGTGGGCAAGCTGGCGTTCGATCACGTCCGGCGCCCAACCTTGTTCGTTCAGCAGCGTGGATGCCAGCGCCCGGAAGCCGTGTCCGGTCATTGTGTCCTTGTCGAAGCCCAGCCGGCGCAGCGCGGCGTTGACGGTGTTTTCACTCATCGGCCGGCCGGGCGTGCGCAGGCCGGGGAACACGTAGCGGCCGGCGCCGGTCAGGGGTTGCAACTCTCGCAGGATCGCCACGGCTTGCGATGACAGCGGCACCACGTGCGCCTCCCTCATCTTCATCTTTCCGGCCGGTATCCGCCAATCGCCGGCCACAAGGTCAAGTTCTGCCCATTCCATCGCCCGCAGGTTGCCGGGCCGTGCGAACAACAGCGGCGACAAGCGCAGCGCCGCCGCCGTGGTCGGCTGGCCAAGGTAGCCGGCCAGCGCCCGCAACAGGTCGCCCACTTGCGCCGGGTCGGTGACGGCCGCGCGCGGGGTTGAAACGACGGGCGCCAGCGCGCCGCGCAGATCGGTAGTCGGGTCGCGTTCGGCGCGGCCGGTGGCGATGGCGTAGCGGAACACCTGTCCGATCCGGGCCTTCACCCGGTGCGCCGTCTCATTCGTGCCGGTCGCCTCGATCTTGCGCAGCAAGGCCAGAACTTCCGGCGCCGTGATTTCCACCAGCGGCCGCGCGTGCAGCGGCAGCGCAAGCCGCACCTGCCATTCTGCTTTTGCGCGCGTGACCGCCGCCATGCTCGGGCGTTGTTTGGCCAGCCATTCGGTGGCGACGGCGCCGAAGGTATTGGCAGCGGCCTTTGCCTGCTCCGCTTTCTGCGCCCGGCGCACCTCGCCGGGGTCGGTGTCGTTCGCCAGCAGGCGCCGGGCATCGTCGCGCAGGGCGCGCGCAGCTTGCAGGCCAGTATCCGGGTACTGGCCCAAGGCAAGCCGCTTTTCCTTGCCGGCTATCCGGTATTTCAGGCGCCACAGCTTGCCACCAGCTGGGGAGACTTCAAGGTATAGCCCGCCACCATCGGCCAGCCGGCGCGGCTTGGCTTGGGGCTTGGCGTTGCGGATCGCGGTATCAGTCAGCATTGGGGGCATTTTCCTTTCCCCAGCTCGGAATATGGGGAGCATGCCCCCAATTATGCCCCCAAATGCCCCCGGATGTTGCCAAATGCCTTTGGAGCCTCTAGAACCATCCGGGCACAAAAAACCCCGCAACCGCGGGGTTTCGTGTGAAGTTTTGGGGCGTATCGGATGCCTCAAAACCCTCATTTGGTGCCCAAAGGGGGACTCGAACCCCCACGACTTACGTCGCTACCACCTCAAGGTAGTGCGTCTACCAATTCCGCCATCTGGGCTGATGCTTTCGCGCGCTCGCGAACGGGCGCGCATCATATCAAAACTAATTCTTTTCAGGTTCCGCTGCGGGTGCCTCGACCGGCGTTTCGGTTGCGGCCGGCGCGGTGGTTTCGTTGGCGCTTGGCGCGGCAGCGGGGCTCGTTGTTGCGGTGTCCGCAGGAGCAGGAGCTTCGCTGGCTTCCGGTGTTGCAGCGGCCGGGGCCTGCGGAATCTCTGCGTTCGCAGGTGCCGCTTGCTCGGTGGCGGCCGGCATCATGCTGCCCATCAGGCCGCTGTCCTGCGTCGATGCGCCGCTACCTAACGTCTTGTGCATGTAGATCGCCATACCCAGCGACATCAACATGAACAAGGTGGCAAGGATGGCGGTGCTCTTGGACAGGAAGTTGGCCGAGCCGCGTGCACCGAATACCGTGCCCGATGCGCCCGAGCCGAAGCCCGAGCCGGCGGCCGCGCCACTGCCTTGCTGCATGAGGATGAGCGCGGTCATGGCGACGGCGATCAGGACGTAGACAACGTTGAAAATGGTGTAGAGCATGGTTTCGTTCTAGCGCGCCGCGGCTGCGGCGATGGCAAGGAAATCCGTGGCGATGAGGGAGGCCCCACCGATCAGGCCACCATCGATATCCGGCTGCGAAAACAGCTCGGCGGCGTTGGCGGGCTTGACGCTTCCGCCGTACAGGATCGGAAGCGAGCTGGCAATTTTAGCATCAACTGTGGCCAATACGCCACGCACCCAGCCGTGGACCTCCTGCGCCTGTTCCGGACTGGCGGTCAAGCCGGTGCCGATGGCCCAGACAGGTTCGTAGGCAAAGACCGCGCCTTCAAGTTGCGCTGGGCCAAGGGCCAGAACCGGCGCCAGTTGGGCCGCCAACACCGTGCGGGTGTCGTTGGCCTGGCGCTGGGCCAGGGTTTCGCCGAAGCAGAGGATCGGGGTCAGGCCCGAGGCACGCGCCAGAGCAAACTTCTCGGCCACGGCGTCGTTGCTCTCGCCGTGTAGCTCACGGCGTTCGGAATGGCCCACGAGTACGTACTCGGCGCCAATGTCGCGCAGCATCGCGCCGGCCACTTCGCCGGTGTAGGCGCCGCTTTGGTGAAGGTCGAGGTTCTGTGCCCCAAGAGCGACATGCGCGCCGGCATGGGCCGTGATCAGCTCGGCCAGATAGGGCAGCGGCGGCAGCACGATCAGTTCAACCTTGGGCAGGGGCGGGGTTTCGGTCAGCGCCGCGACCAAAGCGTGCGCAAAACGACGGTCTCCGTTCAACTTCCAGTTTCCAGCCACGATCTTGCGGCGCATGCCCGTCTCCACGCGAGATTGAAACGCCAAGGATAACGGCGCCTTGGTCTGCGGTCATTCTTACCAATCCCGACCGCCGCCCAGCGCATTTCCCAAAAGCCCCCGGCCTTGGCTACGCTTGCATGTATCTTGCGAGTCGATCAGTCCATGTCCAACGCGCCACATATCCTTGTCACGGGTGCTTCAGCCGGTATCGGCGATGCGATTGCACGCCAGTACGCGCAGCGGGGCATTCCGTTGGTATTGACGGCGCGGCGTGCGGATCGTCTTGATGCCTTGGCCGCAGAGTTGAGGGGACTGGTGCCCTGTGAAGTGGCCACGGCCGATCTGTCCGATCCGGCCGCGCCTTTGGCCTTGTTTGAAGCGATGGCCGCACGCCAGATTCGCATCGGAGGACTGGTGAACAATGCCGGCTACGGCGTGCCGGGAAACTATCTGACCTCACCGTGGGAAACCCACGCGCGCTTTCTGCAGGTGATGGTGACGGCCGTAAGCGAACTGACGTGGCGCTTCTTGCCGCAGATCCGCGAAAGTGGCCAAGGGCGCATCCTCAACGTGGCCTCGTTTGCCGGCATCGCGCCCGGTTCCACTGGGCAGACGCTGTACGCCGGCGCCAAGAGCTATCTCATCAAGTTCAGTGAGTCGCTGGCGCTGGAAAACGCGCGATACGGGGTGAAGGTGTGTGCGTTGTGCCCGGGCTTCACCTACTCGGAATTTCACGATGTCACCGGCACGCGGGGCCTGGTGTCGAAGTTGCCGCAATGGATGTGGCTCAAGGCCGAGGATGTGGCGCGACAGGGTGTGGAAGGCCTTGAGGCCGGGCGCGTGGTGGTGGTGCCGGGATTCGGCTACAAAGTCCTGAAGTTCGCGTTCAAGCATCTGCCCGATGGCATGGCGCGTGCCGCCATGGCGCGACGCTCGGCTTCGATTCGCGACGGGCGCTGATTTCCCATGCCGGCATTTTCCTACCACGCACTGGATGCCGAGGGTCGCAGTCGCAAGGGCGTGCTGCAGGCCGATACCGCACGTGCCGCTCGCGCCAGTTTGCGCGAGCGGGGCTTGAACGCGCTGGATGTTTCTCCCGTCTCTGAATCAGTGGCGCAGACGGGCGGGCGCTTGTCGGTGACGCAATTGGCCTTGATGACGCGGCAGATGTCAGCCTTGCTGGGTTCGGGGCTTCCCATCGACGAGGCTCTGGGGGCGCTGGCCGATGGCAGCGATGGGGTCGTGCGAACGCGATTGGTGGCGCTGCGCGCGCGGGTGATGGAAGGCGCCACCCTGGCTGCCGCGATGGCGGAAGCGCCGGGCACCTTTCCGACGTTGTATCGCGCCACGATCGCGGCGGGCGAGGCGTCCGGTCGACTGGACACGGTGCTGGCGCGATTGGCCGACTACACCGAAAGCCGACAGGCCCTGCGCAGCAAGGTCATCCTTGCGCTTGCCTATCCCTTGTTGTTGTCGTGTGTGGCGATCCTGGTGGTGGTGGGTTTGATGATCTGGGTGGTTCCGCAGGTCATCAATGTGTTTGAACGTTCGCATCAGGCCTTGCCGTGGGCGACACGCGTTTTGGTGGGGATTTCAGACGTGATTGCCCACGACGGCGTCTGGCTGTTGTTGCCGCTGGGCCTATTGGCCGTGGCCACGGGCGTGGCGATGCGCAGCCCCGCGTTGCGCCGCGCATGGCAGCGATGGGCTTTGCGCGTACCGGTGTTGGGGCGGCTGATCCGGGCCGCCGATACCGCACGGTTCTCGCGCACTCTGGCGTTGCTGGTGGCCAGCGCCGTGCCCTTGCTGGAGGCGCTGAACATCGCCGCGCAAGTGGTTTCCAACGCAACGCTGCGCGAGGCGTTTGCGCGCGTTGCGGTGCGTGTGCGCGAAGGTTCCGGTTTGGCCCGTGCCTTGGAGGAAAGTGGCCAGTTTCCACCGGTGCCCTTGCGGCTGGTGGCGAGCGGCGAAAAGAGTGGGCGTCTGGACACCCTGTTGTTTGACGCCGCCACCCAACAGGAACGTGAATTGGATACCGCCCTCGATATCACCACAACCGTGCTCGGCCCCGGAGTGATCCTGCTGGTCGGCGGGCTGGTGTTGTTCATCGTGCTGGCGATTTTGTTGCCGATATTTTCACTCGACACACTGATTCGCTGAGTCGCGCGTGGTCAAGCATCGGACGCGATGCTAACGTGCGCACAGCCACGACATCCTCGTATGCCATGCCGCAGCTTCGATTTGAACATGTCAGCAAGCGTTATCCCAATGGGCACGAGGCGCTGATCGATCTGAATTTCTCCGTGGACGAGGGCGAGATGCTGTTCGTCACCGGTCACTCGGGCGCCGGCAAGAGCACCTTGCTGCGGCTGATCCACCTGAGCGAACGCGCGTCGCGCGGCGGTGTTTTTTTTGGCGACCGCAATCTCGCCACGGTGCGTCGTGGCGCGGTGCCACGGCATCGCCGGCAGGTGGGTGTGGTGTTTCAGGACCACCGTCTGCTGATGGATCGCAGCCTGTTCGACAACGTCGCCCTGCCGCTGGTGATCGCCGGTACGCCGCGCGCAGAGATGAGCAAGCGGGTGCGTGCGGCGCTGGACAAGGTCGGTCTGGCCGAACGTGAGCGTTCCTTGCCGAGTGCGCTTTCCACGGGTGAGCAGCAGCGCGTGGGTATTGCGCGTGCCGTGGTGGCGCGGCCGGCGGTACTTGTCGCCGATGAGCCGACCGGCAATCTCGATCCGGATCTGGCGGCCGAGGTCATGACGTTGTTCACCCAATTGCCGGCGCAGGGAACCAGCGTGCTCGTGGCCAGTCACGACCTGCATTTGGTGCGCAAATTGCGTCGGCGCGTGCTGGTGCTCGACCACGGACGCCTGATCGACGATTTCCGTCCCGATGCCGCAGCGGGTGGCGCGTGATGACGCGCGCCAAATCCGCACGATCACGCTCGACGGGCCCAAGCCTGGGCGAACGCCTGCGAGCTTGGCGTGATCTGCATCTTTACAGCTTGTTCTCCAGTATCGGGCGCATGGCGCAGCGGCCGTGGGCCACGATGCTGACCGTGGGCGTGATGGCCGTGGCGCTGGTGCTGCCGCTGTGCCTGGCTTTGTTGGTAGGCAATCTCGAACGGGTGTCGGGCGATTTCCGCGAGTCGCGCGAGGTCAGTCTGTTTCTGACGACGGCAACCGACATGCCGGCTGCACAGGAGCTGGCCGCGAGCCTGCGGCGACAGCCCGATATCGCCAGTGTGGTGTTGCGCAGTCCCGAGGAAGGTCTGGCCGAGTTTCGCGACATGGCCGATTTCACCGAGGCCTTGGCCGTGCTGGACGAGAACCCGTTGCCGGCGGTGCTGGTGGTGGCGCCGGCTGAGGGCGTCGAGCCGGACACACTGACAGCGCGACTCGGCGCCTTGCCGCAGGTGGATTTCGTCCAGCATGATGCGCAGTGGCGATCGCGGCTGTCGGCATGGCTGGAATTCGGGCGTCGGCTGGTGTGGGTGGCGGCGGCGCTTCTGGGGGTCGGCGTACTGCTGACGGTCGGAAATACGGTACGCTTGGACATCCAGGCACGGTCCGAGGAGATACGCACGGTGCAATTGCTGGGGGCAAGCGATGGCTTCGTTCGACGTCCATTTCTTTATTTGGGCGCGTGGTATGGCCTGTTCGCGGCCATTTTGGCCTTGGTGTTGGCCGCGTTCGCGACCGGCGTGTTGCGCCAATCGGTGGCGTCGCTGGTGGACAACTACGGCAGCAGTTTCCAATTGCAGGGGCTGGATGTGCGCTGGGTGTTGATGACCGTGATCGCTTCGATCATGCTGGGATGGCTGGGCGCGTGGCTGGCCACGGGTCACCACCTGCGCCACAGCCTGCCGGAAGCGGAGGCACAGGGGTGAGCACGCAGGGCATAACTCGACACATCAGTAGTGAAACGCCACGCATCATGGTGGTGGATGGCTCGCGCGTGGCGCGCAAGCTGATCGAGCAGGTCTTGGTCAAGGATGTGCCTGGCGTCACGGTGATTTCCTGTGAAACCGGCGCCGAGGCCAAGGCTGCCCTGCAGGAAGGCATCATCGACCTGGTCACCACGGCCTTGCGCCTCCCGGATATGGATGGCCTCGAACTGGCGCACTACATCCGGGAACACGCGCCGCAGGCCTACATTCCGATCATCGTGGTGTCCGGCGATGCGCAGGAGCGACTGATCAGCCGCAGCTTCGGTGAAGATGTCACCGACTATTTCGACAAGGGCTTGGGCTTTTCCGCGCTTTCGGCCTTCATCCAGGGCTATGTGCGGCCGGAGACCGAGCCGGGCGGCGAAGTGCTGTACGTCGAAGACAGCCGCGTGGTGGCGGTCGCCACGCGCCGCATGATGGAAAAACACGGACTCAAGGTCACCCACGTCATCAGCGTCGAGGATGCACTGGCACACCTCGACACTGCACGCGAGCAGGGCCGCATTCCCGGTCCCGATGTGATCCTGACCGACGTGTATCTCAAAAGCGGCTTGACCGGGCAAGATCTGCTCGAACGCCTACGTGGACCGGACTACGGCTACGGCAAGCGCCTGTTGCCGATCTTGGTGATGACGGGCGATGACAATCCTGCCAATCAGAGTGTGTTGTTGCGGGCAGGTGCCAATGATCTGGTGCAAAAGCCGATCGAAGAGCGCCTGCTCATCACCAAGCTGATTTTCCAATTGCGCGTGGGCCGTTTGATGCGCGAGCACTTGGCGGCCGCGAAGTAAGCGCTGGCGGCTTGCGGTGAATCCAGCCACCGATCACGTTCGGCTCGATCCCAGTTGGAAGTCGCGCCTGACCGATGTCTTTTCAGATCCGGTGATGCTGCGTTTGCGTGCCTTCTTGCAACAGGAGCGTGATCGCGGACAGATGATCTACCCGCCGGCACGCCAGATTTTTGCGGCGCTCGATGCCACGCCCTTTGATGCGGTGAAGGTGGTCATCCTCGGACAAGATCCCTACCACGGTCCCGGACAGGCGCATGGACTGTGCTTCTCGGTGTTGCCGGGTGTGCCGATTCCGCCATCTTTGCGCAACATCTTTGTCGAGATCGAACGCGATCTACGGATGGCTCCGCCCGATCACGGCTGCCTCTTGCCTTGGGCGCAACGTGGCGTGCTCCTGCTCAATGCGGTGTTGACGGTGCGGGCGGGCCAGGCCGGTTCGCACCAGAATCAGGGCTGGGAATGGTTCACCGATCAGGTGATCGAGCGCCTTGCGCGCGAACGAGAGCATTTGGTGTTTCTGCTCTGGGGCAGCTACGCTCAGAAGAAGGGGCGTATCATCGATGCCCAGCGCCATCGCGTGCTGCGCTCGGTGCACCCTTCGCCCTTGTCGGCGCACCGTGGCTTCATCGGCTGTGGCCACTTCAGCGCCGCCAACCAGTACCTCGTCCGGCAAGGGCTGACGCCGATCGACTGGAGCCTGCCGCCCCGTAGCGCACTGGATGTCGGGTTGGCGACACCCGGGCAGTGAACTTTCGCCGTGTTTAGCACTCCAATGCCCCGAGTGCTAAACTTGGCCCATTACCCTCCGACTGGAGCACACACCATGAATCACGCTTTGGTGACGAACAATCTTCCCATTCCCAGCGCGCTCGGCTCGCTCGATGCCTACATCGGCACGGTCAATCGCATTCCGGTCTTGAGTCTCGAAGAAGAGCAGGACCTGGCGCATCGCTTCCGCCACGAGCAGGATCTGGCCGCAGCCCGCTCGTTGGTGCTCTCGCACCTGCGATTTGTCGTGCACGTGGCGCGCGGTTACAGCGGCTACGGCTTGCAGATCGCCGACCTCATTCAGGAAGGCAATATCGGCCTGATGAAGGCGGTGAAGCGTTTTGATCCCGAGCACGGTGTGCGTCTGGTCAGTTTTGCGGTGCACTGGATTCGCGCCGAAATGCACGAGTTCATCCTCAAGAACTGGCGCATCGTCAAGGTCGCCACCACCAAGGCCCAGCGCAAGCTGTTCTTCAACCTGCGCAAGAGCCGTCAGCGTCTGGGTTGGATGAATCAGGAAGAAGTGCAGGCCGTGGCACGCGACCTCAATGTGCCCGAGTCCGAAGTGATGGAAATGGAGGCGCGACTGTCGGGACGTGACATCGGCTTTGATGCCCCGACCGATACGGACGACGACCATGCGCCGCCCGCGCCGATGGCCTATTTGACTGCCGAAGACGCCGATCCGGCGGAACTGCACGCCAATGAAGCCGAGGAAGGCAGCCAACTGACGCTGCTGCGCGAAGGCTTGGCCAGTCTGGATGCGCGTTCGCGCGACATCATTCGCCGTCGCTGGCTGGATGACGGCAGCAAGGTGACCTTGCAGGAACTAGCCGACGAGTACGGCGTGTCGGCCGAGCGCATCCGCCAGATCGAAGCCAACGCGATGAAGAAGATGAAGGCGCTGCTGGTGGCCTGAGTCCGGCGTTTCGCAACACACCCAAACGGCCCCAAACGGGGCCGTTTTTTTTGCGTGTGTCACAGGCGCCGGGTCCGCTCGTCTATGATGGCATTCCCCCGCACTGGAGACTCCCCATGTTCTTTGTCTGGATCCTGCTGGCCTTTCTCGTCATCACGATTTTTCGTGGGGTGAAATCGGTGCCGCAGGGCTTTGAATACACCGTGCAGCGCTTTGGTCGCTATACCCACACCTTGACGCCAGGCTTGGCCTTCATCGTGCCCTGGATCGACGCCATCGGTCGCAAGATGAACATGATGGAGCAGGTGCTGGATGTGCCGAGCCAAGATGTCATCACCAAGGACAACGCGGTGGTGAAGGTCGATGGCGTGGTGTTCTTCCAGGTGCTGGATGCCGCCAAGGCCGCGTACGAAGTCTCGCAACTGGAAATCGCCATCTTGAACTTGGTGATGACCAATATCCGTACCGTGCTGGGCTCGATGGATCTGGATGAATCCTTGTCGCAACGCGATGACATCAATTCGCGCCTCTTGGCGGTGGTCGATCAGGCAACCCACCCATGGGGCATCAAGGTCAATCGCATCGAGATCAAGGATATCCAGCCGCCACGTGACTTGATTGATGCCATGGCGCGACAGATGAAGGCCGAGCGCGAAAAGCGCGCCAACATTCTGGATGCAGAAGGCTATCGCGCCGCCGCCATCCTCAAGGCCGAGGGCGAGAAGCAATCCGTGGTGCTCGATGCCGAAGGCCGGCGCGAGGCGGCATTCCGCGACGCTGAAGCGCGCGAACGCCTGGCCGAAGCCGAGGCCAAGGCCACATCGTTGGTATCTGACGCCATCGCCCAGGGCGACATGCAGGCCATCAACTATTTCGTGGCGCAAAAGTACGTCGAGGCCTTGAAGGATTTCGCCAGTTCACCGAATCAGAAAACCTTGTTGTTGCCGATGGAAACCACCGGCGTGCTGGGTTCGCTGGCGGGCATCGTTGAACTGACTCGTGCGGCAGGCTCCACCACGCCGGCACGTGTCGCTTCGCCGGCCCAAACCAAGGCGGTGTTCACCACCGATCCGCCGCCATCCAAATCGTGAGGTAGAACATGGACTGGATCAATCCACCGTGGTTCTGGGCCGGTCTGGCGCTGGCCTTGCTTGCCGCCGAGGCCATGGTGCCCGGCGCCTTCCTGATCTGGCTGGGCGTGGCCGCCACGGCCATGGTGCCGATCGTCTGGTTGGCGGGGGACTTGAGCATCGTGGCCCAAGCGATCATTTTCGCCGTGTTGGCCATGATTTCGGTCGGCATTGGCTGGAAGCTACGCGGTCAGCGCGGTCGGCGCGATGGTGGCCCGATGCTCAATCAGCGTTCTTCGCAATTGATTGGGCGTGTGCTGCCACTCAGTCGTGCCATCGTGAATGGCCGTGGCCAGATCTACATCGACGATGCGTACTGGACCGTCGAAGGGCCGGACCTGCCCGAGTCCAGGACCGTGCGCGTGGTGGCTGCCGAGGCCATGATCTTGCGCGTGGTGCCGATTGAATAGCCATCCACTCGCCTCGGTGAACAAAAAGCGGGCCCTCGCGGGCCCGTTTTTTGTACGCCCGGCGCAGTCGCACTCTCGGAGTTGAAAGCGATCCCACACACTGATCGCGGTGAGTGAAGCGAAGTACAACTGCGGAAGAGCGGCCGACCCTGGGGAGGAGTCGTGGAGCGTAGCTGCGGGCCGATGGGCAAGAATCGAATAGAAGGCTCTGTTGAGCAGGGCGAGCGGGCATGAAGCCGCGAAGCTTTCGCGATCAAGGCGAGGTGGCGTACATCCGATGGTCGTGCAGTGACGGACTGAGTTCTTTCTCGGGGAGATATCGCCTTGTGGATGAAAGTCCGACAGCGTGGGATGGAGCGAGAAGTCAGCAGAGGTCGTAGTGGCTACCGAAACGGGGACAGTGCCGGCTCGCTTCATCGGGTACTCATCATCGCATGGTTCGATCAATGGGGCCTGCCACCACTCTCTTGACCTCAACCCCTCGAACCACCCGGTGCAGACCCGCATGCCAGGTGGTGTGGAAGGAGAGCAATGGTTGGATACCATCTGGATATTCCGCCCATGAGAAGCCACTGTTCCGGAAGCATGGGAAGCCACCGTTCCGGAACCATGGGAAGCCAGGATTCCGGCGCATGGGAAGCCAGTGCGACGAGGGGGTGATCGTGGTGGGTGGAGTCTAGTCGCCGAGGTCGGGTTTGTCGCCGCCGGCGGGGTGATGCTTGCGCATCGATTCGCCGGTCAGCTCGATGATCTCGGCGTTGTGGACGAGTCGGTCGAGGATGGCATCGGCCAGCGTTG
>CAUJJS010000156.1 GCA_963205415.1 Pseudomonadota bacterium | reverse complement strand
TTCTTCGATGTTTTCGTAACCGCGATCGATGTGGTAGATGCGATCGATGATGGTATCGCCCTGAGCCACGAGGCCCGCGAGCACCAGCGATGCCGAAGCCCGCAAATCGGTCGCCATGATCGGGGCACCGGTCAGCCGTTCCACGCCACGCACAACGGCGGTGTGTCCATCCACTTGGATGTTCGCGCCCAAGCGTTGCAGTTCCTGCACGTGCATGAAACGATTTTCGAACACGGTTTCGGTGATCGTGCCCACGCCCTCGGCCACACAGTTGAGCGCCATGAACTGCGCCTGCATGTCGGTCGGAAAGGCCGGGTACGGCGCGGTGCTGATGTCCACCGCGCGCGGGCGTCGACCTTGCATATCCAACTCGATGGCATCGGCACTGGTGGAAATGCGCGCACCGGCTTCATCCAGTTTCACCAGCACCGCATCAAGCATGTCGGCGCGGGTATTGCGTGCCAGCACACGCCCGCCGGTCATCGCCGCGGCCACCAGAAAGGTGCCGGTTTCGATGCGGTCCGGCTGCACCTCGTAGTGGCAGCCATCCAAGCGTTCCTCGCCTTCGATCACCAGTCGTGAGGTGCCCGCACCTTCGATTCGCGCGCCCATCGCCTCAAGGCACTGCGCCAAGTCCACCACTTCCGGTTCCTGCGCCGCGTTGTCGATCACGGTCGTGCCATGCGCCAGGCAAGCCGCCATCAACAGGTTTTCGGTGCCGGTCACAGTCACCTGATCCATCACGATGCGCGTGCCGCGCAGACGCGAGGCCTTGGCGCGAATGTAGCCATTCTCGACCACGACTTCCGCGCCCATGGCGCGCAGCCCCTTGATGTGCAGGTCGACCGGACGAGAACCAATCGCGCAACCGCCCGGCAGGGACACTTCGGCCTGACCGAAGCGCGCCAGCATCGGCCCCAACACCAAAATCGAGGCACGCATGGTCTTGACCAACTCGTAGGGCGCCACGAAGTGCTGGGCACGGCGCGAGTCCAGATGGATGCGATTGCGATCATCCATCGCCAACGCCACCCCCATCTGGCCCAGCAGCTCCATCATCGTGGTGACATCGTGCAGATGCGGCACGTTGCCGATGCTCACCTCGCCATCGGCCAGCAAGCCGGCCGTCAGGATCGGGAGGACAGCGTTTTTCGCACCGGAAATGCGCACCTCGCCCTGCAGCGGGGTGCCTCCGGAAATCAGGATTTTTGCCATGGGTACTCGGTTGCCATGCCGCCGATATCAAACTGCGGCTTCGTTGGGTGCCAGTGTTTTCAGGGACAGTGCGTGGATCTCGCCGCCGATGCGGTCTCCCAAGGTGGCATACACCATGCGATGACGGGCCAGTGGCAGTTTTCCGGCAAAGGCCGGACAGATCACCGTGGCTTCGAAGTGCACGCCATCATCGCCGCTGACGCTGACCGTCGCGTCCGGCAGGCCGGCCTGGATCCATTGCGCGATCAGTTCTGGATTCATCGAAACACTCGAAACAGGATGGGAATTAACCAGCCACGACCCGCAACGGCTTCGCCCACGGTGGCTGCAGTAGAATAGCCGCCCATTCTAAGCCAAAAGTGCCGATGGCCGCTGTCCCGGCCGTTGCCGCCCCGTCAGGAATCGTGCTGCCATGAATGCCACGCTGCGCCCACTGCCCGCCAAACCGAGCACCCATTCGCACGATTCGGCGAGCCTGTTGTCCAGTGCGAAGTCCGTGATCGACAAGCAGGCCCGCGCCTTGGATGTCCTCTTGGGCCGCATCGACGGCAGTTTCGTGCGTGCCTGCGAAGCCATGTTGGGTTCCAGTGGCCGCGTGGTCACCGTGGGCATGGGCAAGTCCGGCCATATCGCACGCAAGATCGCAGCGACGCTCGCCTCCACTGGCACGCCGGCCTTCTACGTTCATCCGGGTGAAGCCTGCCACGGCGATCTCGGTATGATCACCGAAGCCGATGTCGTGCTGGCGCTGTCCAATTCGGGTGAAACCGACGAGGTACTCACCATCGTGCCGGTGCTGCGCAGGCAGGGCAACGTGTTGATTTCCATGACCGGGAAGCCGCATTCGACCTTGGCGCGCCTGTCCGATATCCACCTCGACGTCAGCGTCGCCGAAGAAGCCTGTCCGCTCGGGCTGGCCCCAACCACCAGCACCACCGCCGCACTGGTGATGGGTGATGCGCTGGCCGTGGCGATGCTGGAAGCGCGCGGTTTCACCCGACAGGATTTTGCCCGTTCGCACCCGGCCGGAAGCCTGGGCCGGCGCCTGCTGTTGCACATCTGCGACATCATGCACGAGGGTTCCGAGATTCCATGCGTGCAAAGTGATGCCAGCATCAGCCAAGCGGTGATTGAAATGAGTCAGAAGCGTCTCGGCATGACCGCCGTGGTCGATGCCGAAAACCGTCTTCTCGGCGTATTCACCGATGGCGATCTACGTCGTACCTTGGACGATCCCCATGCCGATCTGAGGACCGCACCCGTTGCCAGCGTCATGGGCCGCGATCCCAAGTCGATCGCGCCGGATCGCCTGGCTGCAGAAGCGGCACGTATGATGGAAGACCACAAGATCTCGGCCGTGATCGTGGTCGATGAGCACCAACGCGTGGTCGGCGCACTCAATATCCACGACCTGCTGCGCGCCAAGGTCGTATGAACCGGCCAGCGTCCGAAACGCTGAGCGCCGAACTGCACGAACGTGCAGCGCGGGTGCGATTGCTCGCACTGGATGTGGATGGCACCCTCACCGACGGGCGCCTGCTGCTGGCCGCCGAGGGCATCGAGATCAAGGCTTTCCACGCCCACGATGGTCAGGGCCTGAAAATCTTGCAAGATGTGGGGATCGAAATCGCCCTCATCACCGCCCGCACCAGCGATGTCGTGACCCAGCGTGCAGGCGACCTTGGCATCAAGCATGTCCATCAGGGCTGCCACGACAAACGTTCCAGCCTGCGAAACCTGAGCCGCCTGCTCGATCTGGAAGCCTCGCAGGTGGCCTTCATGGGTGACGACTTGCCTGATCTTGCACCCATGGGCTGGTGTGGCTTTTCGATCGCGCCGGCCAATGCCCATCCTTGGGTTCGCGAGCGCGCCCACCTGGTCACACGCGCGGCCGGCGGCCAAGGCGCGGCACGTGAGTTGTGCGATCTGATCCTGGACGCCAAGGGTTTGAGTGCACAGGTTCTACGCCGCTTCACCGCCCCATGAGGCTGCCCGGCTGGATCCCGATCGCCCTGTTGATCATCGCGGCCGCTGCCAGCAGTCTGGCGCTGTGGCTGCTGTATCGAAGCGATGAGTCCGCCCCGCTGATCGGCCCACCGCGCTCGGATTATTTTCTGGTCGATTTCGAGCTGATCTCGCTCAACTCCGAGGGTCAGGAAGCCTTCCGCGTCAGCGGCCCCTTGCTCAGTCGCCATCCGTATCTGGGTACGATCACGATCGAGCAACCGGCCTTCGATTTCCCCACGGCCAATGGCAAGGCCTGGACTGCGCGTGCCGACCACGCC
>CAUJJS010000155.1 GCA_963205415.1 Pseudomonadota bacterium | reverse complement strand
CTTTGTTTCCCTCCGGATCGATTACCCACGCGAACTTGCCGAACTCCGATTCTTCGAGCGCATCCAGGACCTTGCAACCCTCGGCTTTGAGGGCCGCGACCACGGCGTGCAGGTCTTCCACGCGGTAGTTGATCATGAACGAGGCTTGGCTCGGGGCGAACGGGTCGCTTTCGGCGGTACCGATCGACCAAATGGTCGTCCCGCCACTCGGCCTGCCATCGGCATCGCTCCATGTGAACGCGGTGCCGCCCCACTCCTGAACGTCGATCCCGAGATGACGGCGATACCACGCCCGAAGTGCGGCGGCATCCTGTGCCTTGAAAAAGATGCCTCCGATGCCTGTGACTCGCTTCATGTGAACCTCCGGTGTGACTGGGTGATGGACAAGGCACCCACTTCGAACTGACGACCCAAAGGATGCCTGGTTTCGCTGCTGCCATGCCCGTACGCGATCACGGCTTGCCCGCCAGTAATTTGCGCCCACCGTTCGCATCCACCCACCACAGCACACCGCTTTCGTAGAGGGCCGCTTCGGGCACCTGCTCGGCGTGGTGCACGTCAAGCCGCAGAAGTTTGCCGTCGTGTTCCAGCATCACATGCTCGACGATGGTGTGGGCGATCGCGATCCGTTTGACGCCATAGCGTTGCAACACACGCTGGACGTCGACGTCGGGATCGGCTTCCAGTGCGTATTCAGGGTCGTGCGGGCGGGCCATGCCGCGGTACCAGGTCAGGCCGTTGTGGCCGAGCACGGGCTGGACCTGCGCCGGCAACTGCTTGAGTGGCTGGTTGATATGGGCGCGGGCCAAGGTGTTGGCAGCGTCGATCGTCAGATGCGTGTCGAGAAACGCCTGACTCACCCCGGCATGCACGAACAGGTGGTCACCGATCTTCATCATCACCGGCTTGCTTCGCAGCCATGCACCCAGCACCGAGGATTCACCGAACATGCGCGCTTCCGCGTGATCACCCATGGCCTGCGCGCTGGCGATCATGCGATCCGGCCAGTACTTGGGGGTGCCCGATAGCGCGAACTGCTCGTGATTGCCCAGCACGTAGTGCAAGCCGCCGCCGGCCTTGATGGCTTCGTCGTCCAGCCGATAGATCAGCCACAGCAGAGGCAGCACGTTCTGTCCGCGATCGACGAAATCGCCCACCAGCACGAGATGGCCGTTGCCATAGCTCCAGTGCAGATCGGCATCGATCACGCCTTGCGCGCGCATCAGGGCCGTGAACTTGTCGAACTCGCCTTCCATGTCCGACGCCATCAGCAGGCGCGATGGATTGTCTGCGACGACTGCAGGTGCCGGTGGCGGCGTGGGGCGCGGCGCCACCGTGAATACGGTCGCGGCGGGATTGTCCACGTGCACGGTGATGCACGGTGAGGTGGACGCCATCATGCGCTCGCGCAGTTGCCAGTCATCGCCAACCTTTGCGGTGTCGATGATGCGATAGCCGGATTCGGTAGCGAAGACGTAAGGCCCATCCAGTTGAAGTGTTGGTGCTTGCACCCTTGCCTCAGCCGCCGGCGCATCAAGCGCAGCGTGGGCAAGTCCAGCTTGTGGCCAAACCAAGTTCGCGATGCCCTCAAACCCGATCAGCGCCGCAAACAGCGCACCACGCACCCTGGGATTCATCGTTTTCACGCCCATCGCAACACCAACTTGGTCATCCTGAAGGCGGGTATTGTGCAACGTTCAGGCGCGATCATCCGTGCCACGATTCGCGTCGCGTTGGATGCTTCAGGTGCACGCTCGACATCAAGGAACATCTGATCAAGTCCAAACGCCTTCATTGCGAGTTTCCTTTTCCGTTCCGAAAATGCTCACGGGCCATGAACCTGACTCCCAGCCGTCATGGCGAGGCCCGGAGGGCCGTGGCACTGCGCAGGCATGGATGCCGAAGCGAACATTTGCGCAGCGAATGGCCCGCAGGGCAGGCTACAGGAGCCAGTCTGTAATCCAGAAATTCGGGGCCAAAGTGCTGGATCGCTTCGCTGCGCTCGCGATGACGGATTGTTCTGAGGTTCCATAAGCCTGTATCCTTCACCGTCACGGAACCTTTGAACACGACGAATCCGCCACACCATGACCCTGCCGCGCCCCTGCCATCGCCTGTTTCGCGCCGCTTTGCTGGTGTTGCTGGCGCTGTGTCTGGTGAGTCAGCCGGTGTTGGCGGCCTTGGGTGAAATGCATGAGAGCCGCGTGCATCTCGAGTCGGCGAGCTTGCATCTGGATCAGGTGGGCGCGCACGCCGATGGCGCGGCACATGACGATAGTGAAGGCACCTTGCACCTGTTGCTGCACTTTGCCCATTGCTGCGGACAAACGACTGCGGTGTTTGCGACCAGCGTCCTGGTACCGACGCTTGTGCCGGCGGCAACCGAGCGATTGGCACCCCCGTCCGCACCGCGCATCACCACGCGCTTGAACCCACCGTTTCGACCTCCGATAGCGGCGTGACCTGATTCCGGCTCGTCGCCGGTCCTCGTCTTTCCGCTTTTGGAGTTCCCCATGCGCACACGTTTTGCGGCTTTGGCCGTTTGCGTCGGCATGGGCGTTGTGGCCCCTGTGGCACTCGCCCAATCTGACAAAGTTTCCCCGATCATCACCCTGGATGCCGCCCTGCAGCGGGTGTCAGATGTCCATCCCGAACTGCGACTGTTTGGACCTCGAAGACAAGCCCTCGACGCCGAGCACGAACGCGCTGCGCTGAAGCCGACGTTGCAGGTGAACGCCGAGCTCGAGAACGCCTTGGGCAGTGGCGAAGCGCGCGGGCTTCATGCCGCCGAATTGAGCCTCAGCCTGGCCGGCGTGTTCGAGCGCGGTGGCAAGCTCGATGCGCGCAAGACCTTGGCACAGGCGCGCATCGACGCGCTGGCAGTCGAACGTGAAACCCGCCGGCTCGACCTCATGGCCGAGGTCGCGCGTCGCTACCTCGCCACGGTGGCCGCGCATGCCCGCATCGCCATCGCTCAACGCGACATCGAGCAACGCCAGCGTGTCGTGAACGCCGCCAAGCGCCGCCTGCGCGCCGGCGCGGCGCCGGAAGCCCACGTCCTGACCGCTGAAGTCACACTCGCGCAGGCGCGCGGCGACAAGGTCCGTGCGCAGCAACAGGAACGCAGCGCTCGCCAGTATCTGGCCGTGCTCTGGGGTGCACGGGAGGCGGATTTCGATATCGCCCCGACCGATCCCTTGCAGGTGCCCGACATCGCCGATCTCGAAACCCTGCAGGCCCTGCTGGACGATACCCCGGAACTGAGCCGCTTCGCCTTCGCCCAGCGCATCGGGGAAGCGCGCCTGCGCCTTGCGGCCAGCGATGCCCGCAGCGACTGGGATTGGCAGCTGGGTGTGCGCCGACTGCAAGGCAGCCAGGACATGGCGCTGATCGGAAGCGTGTCGATGACGCTTGGCAGCGCAGCGCGGGCTGCGCCCGAACAGCATCTGGCCGAAGCCGACTTGGCGGCGCTTGCGATCGAGCGCGAGGCATCCGAGCTGAGTCTGTACGCGACCCTGGTCGAAGCCCATGGCCGGCAACGCACCGCCGCGCAGGACGTGAGGCGTCTGGGCGAGGACGTGTTGCCGCGTCTGGCGAAGGCGGAAGCGGCGGCCGAACGCGCCTATCGCGCCGGTGCGCTCGGCTATCTGGAATGGGCGCAACTGCAATCCGAGCGCGTGGCCGCGCAACGCCAACAACTGGAGGCTGCACTGCAAGCGCATGCGGCCTTGATCGAAATCCAGCGTCTGACCGGTCAAGCCCTGTTGGCCACACCCGATGCCTCCGTCGAGGAGAGCACACCATGAACCTACCTCAGCGTTTCTTCACCGTATTCCTGCTCGCCCTGCTCGCCGCGTGCGGGGCGTCGCAACCGGCATCCGACGCCCATCCGTCATCGGCACATGACGAGCAAGAGGCCGCCGAAGGCGCCGATCACAGCGCGTCCGAACACACCCGCATCGAAGCGGCCATTGCCGAAGAAGTGGGCATCCGCGTGGCGGCCGTGGCAGCGGGCGTCATCGCCGACGAGCACGTCGTGCAAGGTTTGTTGACGCCGGTCGAGGGGCATCAGGCGACCGTGGCCGCACGCTTTCCCGGCGTGGTGCGGGCCTTGGATGCCAAGGTCGGTGCTCGGGTGCAGGCAGGGCAACGTCTGGCCAGCATCGACAGCAACCTGAGTTTGACCGCCTATGCGATCCGCGCCCCGATCGATGGCGTGGTGGTGGCCCGCAACGGCAACCTGGGTGCCGTGGTGAGTGAGGGCAGTGTTCTGTTCGAGCTCGCTGATCTGTCCGAGTTGTGGGTCGATCTGCACCTGTTCGGTGCCGACGCCGACCACATCCAGGCCGGGGCGCCGATCACGGTCAGCCGCCTGAGCGATGGCGCGAGCACCCAGAGCACGCTCGAACGCATCCTGCCGGGCACCGCCACCGCCAGCCAGAGCACCGTGGCGCGCGCCACCATCACCAATGCCGATGGGCGCTGGCGTCCGGGCTCGGCGGTCACCGCGCGCATCACCGTGGCGCAGATTCCGGTGGCACGCGCCGTGCCGCTGTCGGCCTTGCAAACGCTCGATGGCAAGGAGGTGGTGTTCGTGCGCGATGGCGATGAATATCACGCCCATACGGTCGAACTGGGCGCACGCGATGGCGTGCAGGCGGAAGTGCGCAGCGGTGTCGAAGCCGGTGACGTAATCGTCGTCGAGCAGAGCTTTCTGGTGAAGGCCGAGATCGAAAAGTCCAGCGCCAGTCACGAGCACTGAGGCCCGCCATGCTCGAATCCCTCATCCGATTTTCCATCAGCCATCGCTGGCTGATGCTGGTGCTGACCCTGGCTCTGGTGCTGCTGGGCGCATGGAGTTTCACCCGCCTGCCGATCGATGCCACACCCGACATCACCAATGTGCAGGTGCAGATCAACACCGAAGCGGAAGGCTATTCACCGCTGGAGTCCGAACAACGCATCACGGTTCCGATCGAGGCCGCGCTATCCGGATTGCCGCATCTGGATCACACCCGTTCGCTCTCGCGCTATGGCCTTTCGCAAGTCACCGTGGTGTTCGAAGACGGCACCGATCTCTACTTTGCACGCCAGCAAGTGGCCGAACGCATCGGGCAGGTGAAGTCGCAACTGCCGGCAGGGCTGGAACCGCAGCTGGGTCCGATTGCCACCGGCATGGGCGAGATCTTCATGTACACGCTCGACGCCGCGCCCAATGCGCGCAAGCCCGATGGCACGCCCTATACCGCCACCGACCTGCGCACCCTGCAAGATTGGGTGGTGCGGCCGCAGATGCGCACCACGCCGGGCGTGACCGAGGTCAACACCATCGGCGGCTTCGCCCGGCAGATCCACATCACCCCGGAGCCTGCGCGTCTGGTCGCGCTGGGCTTCAGCCTGCGTGATGTGGTCGAGGCGGTGGCCGCCAACAATCAGAACCTGGGCGCCGGCTACATCGAGCGCAATGGCCAGCAATTCCTGGTTCGCGCGCCGGGACAAGTGGCCGACATCGAGGCCATCGGCGACATCGTGCTGGATCGCCGTGATGGCGTTCCGATCCGCGTGCGCGATGTCGCCACCGTCGGTGAAGGTCCTGAATTGCGCAATGGTGCGGCCACGCTCGATGGCCACGAAGTGGTGCTGGGCACGGTGGTGATGCTCATCGGCTCCAATTCCCGCGCCGTGGCGCAGGCCAGTGCGGCACGTCTGACCGAGGCCAATCGCAGCTTGCCGAAAGGCATCTCGGCCAGCCCGATCTACGACCGCACGGCACTGGTGGATCGAACCATCGCCACGGTCACGCGCAACTTGATGGAGGGCGCCTTGCTGGTGATCGCCGTGTTGTTCCTGCTGCTGGGCAATATCCGCGCGGCGCTCATCACCGCCGCCGTGATTCCGCTGGCGATGCTGTTCACCATCACCGGCATGGTGCGCGGCGGCGTGTCCGGCAACTTGATGAGTCTGGGTGCGCTGGATTTCGGTCTGATCGTGGACGGCGCAGTGATCATCATCGAGAACTGCCTGCGCCGCATCGGCGAACGCCAGCACACGCTGGGACGTGCCTTGCACGAGCGTGAGCGTCTCGACACCACCGCCACCGCCACCTGCGAAGTGATCCGTCCAAGCCTGTTCGGACTGGGCATCATCACCGCGGTGTACTTGCCGATCTTTGCCCTCACCGGGGTGGAAGGCAAGATGTTCCATCCGATGGCGATCACCGTGGTGCTGGCGCTCAGTGGCGCGATGGTGCTGGCTTTGACCTTCGTGCCGGCGGCTGCGGCATTGTTGTTGCGTGGCACGATCCGCGAGCGGGAAACCTGGTTGATGCGGCAGGCGCGACGCCTCTATGCGCCGGCATTGGACTGGGCGCTGCGGCGGCGTGCGTGGGTGGTCGGCATGGCCGTCGTGCTGGTGGCCGCCTGCGCGGCTCTGGCACCGCGCCTTGGCTCGGAGTTCGTGCCCTCGCTCGATGAAGGCGATATTGCCTTGCACGCGCTGCGCATTCCCGGCACCAGCCTGACTCAGGCTCTCAGCATGCAAGCCACGCTCGAAGCCCGGATCACGCAGTTTCCCGAGGTCGCGCATGTGTTTGGCAAACTCGGCACCGCCGAAGTGGCCACCGATCCCATGCCGCCGTCGGTGGCCGACACCTTCGTCATGCTCAAGCCACGGGCGCAGTGGCCCGACCCGCGCAAACCCAAGGCACAACTGGTGGCGGAAATGGAGTCGGAATTGGAGCGTCTGCCGGGCAACAACTACGAGTTCACCCAGCCGATCCAGATGCGTACCAATGAATTGATCTCGGGCGTGCGTGCCGATGTGGCGGTGAAACTCTACGGCGATGATCTGGATGTCCTGCAAGCGGTGGGACGGAAGATCGAGGCCGTCACCCGAACGGTTGCTGGCAGCGCCGATGTGAAGCTTGAAGCCTTGACCGGCCTGCCGCTGCTGACCGTGACGCCGGACCGTCGCGCACTGGTGCGCTATGGCATCAATCCCGGCATCGTGCAGGAAACCGTGGCCACAGCGATCGGCGGGACCGTGGCGGGGCAGTTGTACGAGGGCGATCGACGCTTCGACATCGTGGTGCGCCTGCCTGAAAACCTGCGTCAGGATCCTGCCGCGCTGGAAGACCTTCCGATTCAGTTGGGTGGCGATGAAAACCGCGACGAATCCAGCCGTGCCGCGGCCTGGCATTCGGGCGAACCGCGCACGGTACCGCTGCGCGAATTGGCCAGCATCCAGAGCGAGCTGGCGCCCAACCAGGTCAACCGCGAGAACGGCAAGCGCCGCATCGTGGTCACGGCCAACGTCCGTGGTCGCGACCTCGGCAGCTTCGTGACCGAGCTGCAAGAGCGCATCGGCGCGCAGGTGGAGCTGCCCACCGGCTACTGGATCGCCTACGGTGGCACCTTCGAACAACTGCTTTCGGCCAGCGCACGCCTGTCCGTGGTGGTACCCATCACCTTGATGTTGATCTTCGCGCTGCTGTTCTGGGCATTCGGCTCGGCCAAGGATGCGGCGATCGTGTTCAGCGGCGTGCCGCTGGCGCTCACCGGCGGCGTGCTGGCCTTGTTCGTGCGTGGGATTCCGCTGTCGATTTCCGCCGGCGTCGGCTTCATCGCGCTTTCGGGCGTGGCCGTGCTCAATGGTTTGGTGATGATCGCCTTCATCCGCAAGCTGCGTGAACAGGGCGATCGCCTCGACGAGGCCGTGGTCGATGGCGCGCTCGGACGCTTGCGGCCGGTGCTGATGACCGCACTGGTCGCCTCGCTCGGATTCATCCCGATGGCCTTCAACGTCGGGGCTGGCTCGGAAGTGCAACGGCCGCTGGCGACGGTGGTGATCGGCGGCATCCTCTCATCCACGCTCTTGACCTTGTTGGTGCTGCCGGCGCTGTATCAGTGGCTGCATCGCAATGAGCGCGACGAAGGCGTTGCCGAACCGCAGCAAGCGTGAGTCCGCGCGCGTGGCAGTGCGTGGCCTGGGCAAGAGCCGTGGCCACGCAACGCCGGGCTTGCTCGATCATGCGGCGCCAGAAGTCGCCGGGTCGCGCAGCAGGCGCGCGATGCTGGCGGCCGCATCGCGTCCTTCCTGCACCGCCGTCACCACCAGATCGGCGCCACGCACACCATCGCCACCGGCAAAAATTTTCGGATGGGTGGTCTGGTAGGCCAAGCGGCGCGGACTGTGCACGCCGTAGCGTGCTCGAGGTGCCACGCGAATGCGGCCATTGGCTTCAGCTTCGATGCCGTGTTGGGCCAGCCAGTCCGGCGGCTCGGGCTGGAAGCCGAAGGCGATGATGACCACGTCGGCTTCGATCTCTCGCTCGCTGCCGGGCACCGGCTCGATGCCACGTCGGCCCGTGTCATCGCTCGCATCCAATCGCGTTTCCACCACCCGAACCGCACGCACGCTGTCTTCGCCGAGCAAGGCCAGCGGCTGTTGATTGAACAGGAACTGCACGCCTTCCTCGCGCGCATTGGCCACTTCGCGAACCGA
>CAUJJS010000154.1 GCA_963205415.1 Pseudomonadota bacterium | reverse complement strand
ATGGCCTCGATCTGCCCGCTTTGTTCGGCCACCGGGATGAACACGTCGGGGCCGATCATGCCGCGCTGCGGATGATTCCAGCGCACCAAGGCCTCGGCCCCCAGCACATGGCGATTGGCACAGGACTCGATCGGCTGATAGACCACACTCAACTCGCCCCGCTCCAGCGCCAGACGCAGATCCTGTTCCATCTGCATTTGCTGTTCGACCACCTGCTCCATGTTGCGTGTGTAGAAGCGATGGCAGTTCTTGCCGTCGAGCTTGGCACGATACATGGCGATATCGGCACTCTTGAGAAGTGCCGAGGCCTGATCGGCGTCCTGCGGATATACTGCGATACCGATCGAGGCCGCCAGCACGATCGGATGCGTGTCCAGAAAGATCGGCTGGCGCAACTCCGCCAACAAAGCCTTGGCCAAACGCGCGGCGCGGTCGCGAACCCCATCTCCGGACAAAACGATCACAAACTCATCGCCACCGAAACGCGCCAGATCCACGGAGTTGGGGCTCATGGCATCGGTCACGCGGCGGATGCGCAAGCCAAACTCCATGATGGCCTCATCGCCCGCATCGTGGCCACGGGTATCGTTGATGCGCTTGAACTCGTCCAGGTCGATGAACAACAAGGCCACCTGTTCGCCAGCGCGATCGGCAGCTTCGACGCGCCGATTCAGTGCATCACGGAAGGCAGCGCGATTGGGCAAGCCGGTCAGAATGTCGCCAAACGCCAGCCGCCGTATTTCCTGATCGTGCCGGTGCACGGCGTCGGCCATGCTGGCGAAGGCGTGTTCCAGATCTCCGATTTCGTCATTGCGAGATGATGACGGCGCGGCCGCATGGAACTCTCCACGCTCGATCCGCCGTGCGGCCTGCGACAGCCGCTGTATCGGTCGCACGACGTTACGTGCAATCAGCCACGCCGCCAAAGGCGCCAATACCAGAACCGCGAGCAGCAACCAGCGCCCGATACCGGCCAGACGCCGCTCCAAGTCATCGGCACTGGCACGCACTGCAATGCCGGCCATGCGCTCGTACTGCAAGGTGGCATTGGTCGAGATTCCCACGCGCACACCGCCGACGCGCTGGCGCCCCAACCAGATCGGCACCGCAGCGTCAATCACGCCCTCGTCAACTTGCACCAACGGCCCTTGCGCGCCCAAGGCTGTGGCCGCCAGCGGATCGCCCATGCGCTGACCAAAGCGTACTATTTCGCGCGTGCCGTCATGCACGATGCTGCCATCACCATCGTAGATCAGCACGTAGGCCACATCTGGCTGCATCAGTGCCGAATGCGCCAGTTCGGAGATTGCCGCGAGATCGAAGTAATACAGAGGGTTGACCAGCGCCGCGGCCAGCATGTTGGCCATGGTCAAGGCGCGCCGACGCTCGCTTTCCACGCTGGCGTCGTGGATCGCTTCGGTTCCAAGTTGCGCCACGTGCTCGATGCCGGCGATCTGCTTGCGCCAAGTCATCAGTCCCAGCGTGATGCAAGCCAGCAAAAAAACCAGCACCACCAACCAGAAGCGAGCACTCAAACCGATGCGCATGCTCACTCCAGATGCTCACGCACGAAATCGAGATCTTTCTGCAACTGGATCAGGCTGCGATCGACCTCCGCACTCATCGGCAAAAACGCCTGGGTACCGAAAAAGAGGCCCAGCGCCTCCTGCGCCTGCGGGTCTTCCGCCGCGGCCAGCAGGACTTCCCGCAATCGTGCGCGCACCGCAGGCTCCAAGTCGCCGGCCACAACCTCCAGAGCCCGTGGCGCCTGTCGACTGTCGTGAAAGATCACCAGATCCTGTGCCGCCGAAGGCTCCAGTTCAATGCCTTTGTCCCAATCCAGATTCGAATAGGCGCCGGCATCGACCACGCGCTTGCGCACCCACGTCTGGATATTGCCTTCACTGCGCGCGAACACGTAGCCAACGCGCCCAGGCGAAGCGCGGTCGAACGGCGATAGCAGCACATCCAGTGCCAGACCATTGCGCAGGATTTCGGCGGCCGGCAACACATAGCTACTGGTTGAATAGCTGTTCTGAAAGGCAATGCTGCGGCCCTTGAGGTCGTCCAGTGAAGTAATGCCACTGCCGCGCCAGGTGAAGAACACCGAGTAATAGTCGATGCCCCCGCCGCGTTCGGTCACCAATAAGATCGATGCCCCTGCACGACGCCGGTAATCGATCGCCATCATGGCGGTGTCGCTGACCCAATCCACCCGTTTGCGGCGAAGGTAACTCTGCATCTGTGCCGCATCACGCGCCATCAGGATGCGCCCGGCGCGCACTCCGACCGAACGCATGCGCGGCACCACATAGTCCAGCATCGGTTGCAGCTTCTCGGCATCGCGACGCGGATCGTCGCTGACCCGACCCAGCACCAGTACCGGGTGCTCCTGAATCCCCTCAACCTGCGCGCGCGAATACCCCGGAAGCAGGAGCAACAGCAGGCACAGACTTCGGATGATTGGATGCACAGCGACCAAGGCGTAGAGGAAAACGGCTACAGCCTAGCGCATTCGGAATGTGATCGGTTTGGCATTAAGGTTGGACCTCGCTGCCTGAACGGATTTCACCC
>CAUJJS010000153.1 GCA_963205415.1 Pseudomonadota bacterium | reverse complement strand
TGGCGCTGGCTGCGGAAATAAGCGGGCAGGGCGCGTTGCACCGCGCCTTCCAGTTCCAGATCGTTGGAAGCGCTCGCAGCAGGCCAACGCAGGATCACGCTGGCACTGGTGCTCGATTGTGGCTGCGGCTCGCGGGTGTCGCTGACCTTCAGTTGTACGATCAGATCGTCGCCTTCGCCCATGCCGAGTGCCGCAAGATCGATGCGATGGCTGAAGCGTCGAGCCTTGGCATCGCCTTCACCGCGCAAGCGCAGATGGCGTTCGCTGACCTCGATGTTTTCGCCACTGCCCTGAACCAGTCGCAGGCTGAGTTCGGACGACTCGGCCAGCGCGTAATCATCGTCGGCGCTGAAACGTGGCGTGAAGGTCGTTTGCCCTTCGGTAATGACATTGAGACCCTGCGCCGGTTCCAGCACGCGCACCTGCGGTGGGCGGTCGAGGATGGCATCGAGGCGATGCAGCCGTGCGTCATCCAGCAAGGCGCCATCGACTTCGATGCGGTACAGCAACGCCGTGTCCAGACGCAGTGTGGCGCTCCACTCGGCATCAGTCTGTTCGAAGGGAATGCGCTGGCCATCGAGCGTGATCAGGGCGACGCTTTGCGGCGCGGGCGCAAAACGCAGCGCCCAGCGCAGTTGTGAGCCTTGCGGTGCCTGTGCCGAGAGTTCGTGCTGCACCCGTTCGGGCCGTCCGGTGTAGGCCGGCGGCTGGACTCGGAGTTCGGACGACTGCAATTGCGGCGCTTGTGCGGCCTCGACGTTCGTCGCGGCGTTGGGCAAGGGTGACGGCGGAGGTGTCCTTGGCCACAGCCACACCATCGCAAGCAGCAGCGTAGCCAGAACACCCGAGCGCAAGAGTGCGCGGCCTGGCCAGGGCGTGCTGAGCGATACAGGCGTCTGCGCCAAGCGCCGTTGCAAGCGTGCGCGTTGTAGTTGCTGCACGGCTGAGAGTTGTTCGATCGGGCGCGCCAGAAGATCGGCGCTGTCGTCCAGATCGGGGCGCTGGGCGTTGAGTTGGTGCAACAGCCAAACATGATCCAGGCCGCGCCAATGCCAGGCCATGAGCGCAATCGGAAAGATGCCAGCGACCGCGACGATCCCCAGCGCCATGGCTGCGCCATCGAAGCGATACGCGAGTGCCGCCAGCACGGCCAGCCACGGCAGCGTGAACAGGCCATCGAGGCCCACACGGCGCCAGCGCGCACCTCGCCAAGCGCGTTGCGGCAGCGCGCTCATGCCATCCACCGCGTGCGTGCCGCCAGCACACGTTCGCCCAGAAACAACAAGGCCACCAGCAAGGCCGACCACGGCTGCAGAGGCAAGGGTGGTGTCGGATAGGTGGCGCCGCCCTGGAGCGGGGCATGTGCGCGTGCGTCGGCGCGTTGTGCGCTTGCCGCTGCCGGCGTGATGGCTGTTCTCAAAGCATGGGGAAAGTTCGCATCCAGCACGTGTGGCAGGGCCTGCGGATCGAGCGATTGTGCAAAGCGCCAGAGGCGGCCTTGGCCGAGCGACGCTGCATCCAGCGCAATCGGCCCTTCAACGGCGCGCCAAGATGGCGCGCTGAGTGTGTCCGGCCATTCGGCTTCGTGCGCCAGTAGCGCCTTGCCGCCGCGTTCGATCCACTGGAGCACGGTTGTCGGAATCGGCCCGTTCACCAACCACACCAGCAACACCGCATCGGTAGGCAGGGCTTCGGTCGGTGCGTGAATCACGAGACGCTCGGACTGTGCGTGCCAAGCTTGCGACACGGCTTGGATGAAACGGGATTGGGATCGATGCTCGGCATCGGCATAGAGCGCGATGCGTGGCGCGTCCGGCGCCTCCGGCACCGCGCGTGTTGCAGGTTCGCCCTCGACGATGCGCCAATCGACCCGGCGCGACAGCCGTGGCCGTTCGGCATCGCTGCCATCGAACTGTGCCGTGACCAGAACGATCAGTGTGGCGTCGGCTGCGAGCTCGGCGTCCAGTTGTCGCAGAAGACTCATGCTCGCTTGGGTTGGGCTCGGCGTCGGCGTGTCCAGCGCGGGAAACCCCTCTGCCAGCCACAGTCTGCGCGCACCCTCGGGCAGTGTTTGCGTGGCGATGGCCTGCACGTTGACGCCGGGCATCACCGCCACGGTCGGACGCAGGTCACGATAGCCATTCAATACCGGTTGTGCCAAACACAGCACCACGGCGGCGATCAGCGCGCAGCGCAGGATCAGCAAGGGCCAATGCTCGATGCGTGGGCGACGGCGTGGGCTGAGTCGTGCACGCAACCAGCGCAACGCGGCAAAGTCGATGCGCTCCAGCACGGTGCGCCGCGCGAGATGGATCAGGATGGGCAACAGCAACGCCGCCAGCCCCGCCAAGGCCCACGGCAATAGCAGGCCAAGGCTCATGCCACTGCTCGACTCGCGAACAGACGTTGCAGCGGACGCACGATCGGCTCGTCCAGCACGTGGCGCACATGCGCGATGCCGGCGGTGTCCAAGCGCGCATCGAGGTCTTGCAAGGACTGCCCGAAGCGGTGCAGATAATCGGCGCGCATCGCCACCGATTCACCGGCGCATTCTTCGCCGCTTTCCGGATCGACGAAACGGCAGCCGCGCTGGAACGGGAAGTCGCGCTCGTCGGCGCAAATGATCTGGATGAAGATGAGCTCGCGTTGTGCTGCGGCCAAGCGTTCGGTCAAGGCCACGATGGATTCATCGAAACCATCGCTGATGAGGACGATGAGGTCGCCTCGGCCGATGCGTTGCCAGATGGGTTCCATGTGCGCGTTGCCGATCGCCGGTCCCCTTGCGGTGAGGTCATTCAACTCCAGCCACAGGCGATCGCGCTGGCGTACACCGCTGGCGGCAGGCAGACAGTGCACGTTGCCTGCGGCGAGGGACATCAGACCGAATCGATCGCCTTGCTGCAGGGCCAGTTCCGCCACGCAGGCGGCCAGCGTTTTGGCAGCGTCCAAGCGTTGAAATTCAGGACGGGCGCGATCGGCCTGTGCCATGGATGCGCTGGTATCGACGAGCAGCCAGACCGTGAGCGGGCTTTCGCGCTCGGCCTCGCGCACAAAGAAACGATCCGAACGGGCGTGGAGCTTCCAATCGATGCGACGCAGGTCATCACCGATCTCGTAGGCGCGGTACTGGGAAAACTCCAGTCCCACACCACGACTGTGGCTGCGATGGGCGCCGATGCCCTGATGGCCGAAGGCCTGACGCGCTCGCAGACGCAGCGTTTTCAATTGCGCCCGCAACGGTGGATCGATCAGCATCGCGGTCATGGTCAGGACTCAGACGCCGGTCAATGGCACCGATTGCAGAAGATCGGCGATCACCGCATCGGCGCGGACCTGTTCGGCTTCGGCCGCAAACGACAGCAACAGTCGATGCCGCATCACCGGCGCCGCCAACGCCATGACATCCTCGCGCGTGGCCGCCAAACGCCCATGCAGCAAGGCGCGGGCCTTCGCAGCCAGCACCAGCGATTGGCCGGCGCGTGGGCCGGCACCCCAACGCACATATTTTTTGATCGACGCCGGCGCCAGCGCATCGCCCGGGCGGCTGGCGCGCACCAAACGCGTGATCCAGGCCAACAGCTCCGGCCCCAGATGCAATTGCCGCACGAGCTGTTGCAGTTCGAGGATCTCGGCCCCAGTCATCACCGTGGGCACCTCGGCTTGGGCCGCGCCGGTGGTGTGGGCGAGGATGGCGCGCTCGTCGGTTTCGCTCGGGTAGTCCACGTTCACATGCAGCAGGAAACGATCCAGTTGCGCTTCGGGCAGCGGATACGTGCCGGCCTGTTCCAGTGGATTTTGCGTCGCCAGCACCATGAAGGGTGCGGGTAGGGCGTAGGTGGTTCCACCGTAGCTGACGGTGCGCTCGGCCATGGCTTCCAGCAGCGCGGCCTGGGTTTTGGGAGGCGTGCGGTTGAGCTCGTCGGCCAGCAACAAGTGGGTGAATACCGGCCCTTTCTGGAAACGAAAATGGCGATGGCCGGTGCCGTGGTCTTCCTGCAGGATTTCCGTGCCGATGATGTCGCTGGGCATCAGGTCCGGGGTGAACTGGATGCGGCGAAAATCCAGTGCCAATGCCTGCGCAAGGCTGCGGACGAGGAGCGTTTTGCCAAGTCCTGGAACGCCTTCGATCAAGCCATGGCCTCCGGCCAGCAAGGTGATCAGCAATTCCTCGATCACCGTGGCCTGGCCCAGTACCGTCTGGCCAATGGCATCGCGCAAGGCGCGCAGACCTTGCAGGGTTTGGTCGAGGCGGTTTTCGTCCAGCGTCACGGGTGCAGACATGTCGATCTCCGAGCGATGGGGCATTGTCGCCGGCGGCGGAGACTTCGCCACGTGCCCATGGTCACGGACCGCACTCAGGCGTTGAGTGCGTACATCACGATATTGACCGCGAAACGGGTGTTGTCCTCGGCCAGAAAGCGCTTGTTGCGCCAGTCGTAATCCCACTCGCAGCCGTAGTCCTTATTGGAATACAGCACCCCGATGCGGCCATCGATGTGAACGGCTTTGAGGTAGTCGTGCACCAGATCATCGCCCCAGCCATTGAGTTCGAAACTGGTGGCCGGCGGGCCGTCGGGAAAGCGGAAGAAGCTGGAATACAGCGGGTGCGAATTGGGCAATTTCTTCAGCGCATCGCGGCCAAAGATCGCGGCCATCTGGGCTTCGAAGGAGGTCGCGAACAGGCCATCGATGTCGTGGTTGCAGTCATCCACGAACACGAATCCGCCGTTTCGCACGTAGCTTTCAAAGTTGCGACGTTCGGCCTCGTTGAATTCGACCAAGGTGTGTCCGGCGAGATAACAGAATGTGGCCGCGAGCATGGCCGGATCGGCCAGCCTGATGACGTGTTCCTTCGGGTCCACGCGCAGGTTGGTGTAGTCGATCAGGGCGGTGATGAGGTTGGACGGCATACGCGCATCCACGTCCCAATCACCGGAATCGTATTGCAATCGCGTGAACCAGAAATCGAAGTTCTCCTGCGCCCGCAACGATGGGAAAGCGACGGCAACCGCCGCCGCTCCCAGTGCCTGCAAGAACCCTCGTCGATGCAGGCCGGGCATTGTCGGGCTGAAGCCCGACCTACGGGATTCAGGCGAGCGGCTTTCAGCCAGCCGCGCCCTCACCACCGATTCCCGATTCTCCATTCCCGATTCCCGGCCCCGACTCACACCGCATCAGACAGCGAGGTAAAGGTGAAATCGCGCAGTCGCATCGGCGGGATCATCATCGCGATCGGTGATTCATCACCCACCACGCGCACAGGCTTGCCCAGTTCGTCGATATTGTTGAGCATGATGATCGGCGATTCGTTGAAGCGGAAATTCTTCACCGGATGCTTGATCTTGCCGTCCTCGATGTAGAAGGTGCCGTCGCGGGTCAGGCCGGTCAGCAGCACCGTCTGGGGATCGACCATGCGGATGTACCAGGTGCGGGTGACGAGGATGCCCTTCTGTGTTTCCTTCACCAAGTCATCGATGGACTTGGTGCCACCAGCCATCAACAGGTTGCCGGGTTGGGCGGTGGCGGTCTTGCCTTGTTTCTTCGCCCAAAAGCGCGAGTAGCCGAGGTTGGCGATCTTGCCGTTTTCGATGATGGCGACGCGACTGCGCGGCATGCCTTCCATGTCCCAAGGCAGGGTCGGCACGTCCTCGTTCCAGGGGTCGGCCGTGACGTTCACGCGCGGATCGAAGACCTGTTCGCCGAGCTTGTTGCCGCCACCTTTTTTCGACAAGAAGCTGCGGCCTTCGTCGGCTGAGCGGGCATCGAAGGACATCATCATGAAACCGATCAGGCCGGCGGCTGCGACCGGCTCCAGGATCACGGTGTACTTGCCGGGCTCCAGCGCCTTGGCATCGGCTGAGGCCAAGGCCTTGCGCTTGGCGACTTCGATGTCCTTGGACGCATCGAACGTGGACGCGTCTTGTAGCGAGTGGCCGACCCAGCCCGAGCCGCGCCCGTCTTCGGTGCGCACGGTGCAGGTGTAGTTGAAACTGGTGGCCTTCTGATAACCGAAATTACCTTTGTTGTTGGCAAAGGCGACAAAGCTCTGGCCATCTTCCAGGAAGCCCGCGGCGATCAGTTTCTCAGCCTTGCAGGCATTGATGGACTGCTCGGCGACCTTGGCGCGAAAGGCTGGATCGATGTCGGCGGTGGCCTGGCTGAAAGTTGGCGAAGGTTTGTACTCCTGCTTGTCGAGGACCGGCATCAGCTCCGGGTTTTCCGGTGCCAGCTTGGCCAGATCTTCCGCGCGACGCACCACGCGCTCCAGCGCGGCATCATCGAACTCATTGATGCTGGCCGTGCCGGTGCGCTGGCCGAAGGCCACCGACACCATCAGCATGGTGTTGCTGACCGAGCCGCTGGTGGATACGTTGTTGAGTGCAAAGCGGATGTTGCCTTCGATGTTGCCCATCAGTTGCGCGGTGCAGGCATCGGCCTTGGAAAGCGCGATGACTTTGTCGAGGATGGCCTTGGCCTGTTCTTGGGTGAGGATGCTCATGGATGCTCTCCGTAGGGGGGGAAATTCACCGGACCGCTCAGGGCCTGCGGCGAATCCCGAATCTCGAATCAGAAATCACTGCCTCAGCCAAGGCTGCGCGCGGTGTTGATGACGTTGATGCCGTTGAAACGGGCCGTGGCCGAACCGTGTGAGACGGCCGAAGACTGGCTGGGCTGGCCCTTGCCGTCGAAGAACGAACCACCGATGCGGTAATCGCTTTCATCGCAGACGGCAGCGCAGGCATTCCAGAACTCCGGCGTGCGGATCTGGTAGGCCACGTCCTCGATCGGCCGAGTGATCTTGCCGTCCTTGATCTCGAAGAACAGTTGCCCGCCGAACTGGGCGTTGTAACGCTGCTGGTCAATCGAGAAGGAACCGGCACCGACGATGTAGATGCCGTTTTCCACGTTTTTGACCATCTCGGCCGGGCTGAGTTTTTCCTTGCCTGCCGCCAGCGACACGTTGGCCATGCGCTGGAACTGCACGCTGGACCAGTTGTCGGCATAGCAGCAGCCGTCGGATTCGGACTTGCCGAGGATGTGGGCCTGATCGCGGATGGTCTGGTAGTCCACCAACTTGCCTTCGCGGATCAGATCCCACTTCTTGCACTTCACGCCTTCATCGTCGTAGCCCACGGCACCGAGCGAACCGGGCTGAACCTTGTCGGCGAAGATGTTGACCTTGTCGCTGCCGTACTGGAAATGTTCCTTGAGCTTGTCGAGGGTGGCAAAACTGGTGCCGGCGAAGTTGGCCTCGTAACCCAGCACGCGGTCCAGTTCCAGCGGGTGACCGACCGACTCGTGGATGGTGAGCCACATATGCGAAGGATCGAGCACCAGATCGTACTTGCCGGGCTTGACTGACGGCGCCTTGAGCTTGCCCTGCGCCTGCTTGGCGGCGGCGATGGCGTCTTCCTTGAGGTCGTAGCTCATGCCGTAGACGGTGACGCCATTGGGCAGCACGGTCTTGTCGGCGGCATTGCCATCGAGGTATTCGTAGCCTAGGCCCATCGGCGCGGACAGGCCACTGCGGGTACGGAATTTGCCGCTGGTCTTGTCGATGGCGGTCACGCTCATCGGTACCCAGATGCGGTGCACGTCTTGATCGATGTAGGAGCCATCGCTGGAGGCGAAATACTTCTGTTCGTTGACCAGGAACAACATCGAATTGACGAAGCTTGCACCGGCTTCCAGCGCGGCCGCATTCACACCCAGCAGCAGGTCGGTCTTGTCCTTGATCGGCACCGCCATGGCGTTCTTTTTGATCGGCGTCTTCCAGCTCACTTCGCCGTAGCCGGGCGCTTTCGCCAGTTGCACCGGCGCGCTCTGGATGCGCGAATTGGCGAGGGCAATCGCGGCGGCCTGCTTGGCCGCATTCACTACGCCAGCCTGAGTCAGCTCATTGGTGGCGGCAAAGCCCCAGGCGCCCTTGACGATCACGCGAATGCCCACGCCCGTGGACTCGGTGTTCATCACGTTCTGCACCTTGTTCTCGCGCGTCATCACGAACTGGTTGAGATAACGGCCGATGCGCACGTCGCAATACGTCGCACCGGCATCGCGCGCAGCGGCGAGGGCGTCGTCGGCGAGGCGCTTCTTCAGCGCCGGATCGATGCCATCGAGCAGTTGCTCGGCGGCGATGGCACGGCCCAGAAAAGGTGGCAGCATCAAACTGCCCGCGGTCAGGCCGGTGAGGGCAATGAAATCGCGTCGTTGCATGGTGACTCTCCGAAGGTGGGGTTCACCGGCACGGGCGCGGAGCAGGTCGAGCACGACGGGGCGCGCCGGTGTAGCGGCGCGATGATTCTTGCGGCAGGTCGAGCCGGTGTGCCAGTGACTTTAGGCATGGTGCCGGCATGCGCGTTGGCGATTGAGCCTCGCCACGAGGCTCAAGGGTGTTGGACCTTCAGCCGCGCAGGGCGGTTGCCACGCGGTGGTAGCCGCAGAAGGTTTGGATCGTGAGGCGCCGCCGTTTGTCGGATCAGACGGCACAAACCGCAGCAGACGGAAGTTCGCCGCTGTTGAGCGGTATCCGGTACGGCGGCGCACCGCAGGCGTGCGCAGGATCGAATCGGCCACCGGAAGGGGGAGCGCACGCCTGAGTGCATTCGCGCCCACACCTTGGTCTGCTTCCTCGCGTTGGTCGTCCAACGCGCCATGCGGATGCGGCTCAAGGCCGAAGGAAGCAGTCTGTCGCCTACGACCGCCCCCGGGCCCTGCAACCATCCAACGACATCAAGTGAAACTCGGCAAAGGCATCTTGCGTGGGATCAACGCCCCTGGCCGCACGCTGCAGGAACGCTTCTCAGCGCTCAGGCGCGTGGGTGGATATTGGGTGCGATTCGGACTTGCAGAACTTGGTGCAATGCAGCATTGTTTCGCCACTCATCCACCCAGCAAGGAGCAACCCTGTGATTCAACGTCTTGATCCCGGCCCGCGCATGTCCGAAGCCAGCATCCATGCCGGTATCGCCTATCTGGCCGGGCAGGTGGCCGAGTCTGGATCGGCCGACGTCGAAGTCCAGACGG
>CAUJJS010000152.1 GCA_963205415.1 Pseudomonadota bacterium | reverse complement strand
GCAAACGGTCAAGGCGATGCCGGCCTCGGCCACGCGCCGAGTCAGGGCCGCATCTTCGAGAATCCGCACGCCATGATCGATGCGTTCCACCTTGAGAATATCGAGCGCGCTGTGGATATAGGCCGGTGGGCCTTCCTCGCCGGCGTGGGCCACCGCGTGCAAACCCAGCGCACGCGCCTTGGCAAACACCTGGGCGAACTTCTCCGGTGGATGACCGACTTCGCTGGAATCCAGGCCCACACCGATGAAGTGCTGGCGAAATGGCAATGCCGCATCCAAGGTCGCCATGGCCGCGTCCTCGGACAAATGCCGCAAGAAGCACAGAATCATCGCGGCAGAAATACCGAATTCTTCGCGGGCCTTGGCACAGGCGCGCGCCAAACCGTTGATCACGTGCGCGATCGGCACGCCACGGTCGGCGTGGGTTTGCGGATCAAAAAACATCTCCACCCGCGTCACATGATCGGCGTGGGCGCGCTCCAGATAGGCCCAGGCCAGATCGAAGAAGTCCTGCTCGTGCAGCAAGACGCTGGCACCGGCGTAGTAGATGTCGAGAAAACTCTGCAGATCGCTGAACGCATAGGCGGCACGCAAGGCCTCCACGCTGGGATACGCCAGCGCCACGCCATTGCGTTGGGCGAGGGCGAAGATGAGCTCGGGTTCGAGTGAACCCTCGATGTGGATGTGCAGCTCGGCCTTGGGCATGGTGCGCAACACGTGCGCCAGTGTCGAGTCGAGGGTGGCCGTCGCAGTCATGTCGTGTCCCCGTTGCGTCAAGGTTCGGAGTCTGCAACAAGTCGCCGCCAAGGCATAGTCCGGCGCAGCGACATGTCGCCTGCGAACATCGGGCCAAGGGCAATGCAACATGTAGAATGACCTCGACCGCGACATCTCGAACGCGGACCTTGAGGGAGACGGATCATGATGAAACGCATCGCACTGGTCACCGGCGGCGCCGGTGGGATCGGAACGGCCATTTGCAAGCGCCTGGCCGACGCCGGGCACACCGTGGTCACCAATTATCGCAACGAGGTCAAGACCCGCGAGTGGCAGGAGCAAATGCGCGCGCAGGGCTACGAATTCGGCATCTTCAAGGGCGATGTCTCGCACACCGATGAAGCCGAACAGATGGTGTCCGCGATCGAAGCCGAGCTGGGTCCGGTCGATATCCTCGTGAACAACGCCGGCATCACCCGCGATGGCACCTTCCACAAGATGAGCCCGCAGCAGTGGCACGATGTCATCGACACCAACCTCAATTCCTGCTTCAACGTCACCCGGCCGGTGATCGAGGGCATGCGCACGCGCAAATGGGGTCGCATCATCCAGATCAGCTCGATCAATGGCCTGAAGGGCCAGTACGGTCAGGCCAACTACGCCGCAGCCAAGGCCGGCATGCACGGCTTCACCATTTCACTGGCGCGTGAAAACGCCAAGCTTGGCATTACCGTCAACACCGTCTCGCCCGGCTATGTGGCCACCGACATGGTGATGGCCGTACCCGAAGACGTTCGCGCCAAGATCGTGGCGGAGATCCCGACCGGCCGCCTCGGCAAGCCGGAAGAGATCGCCTATGCGGTGGCGTTTCTGGTGGACGAGCAGGCGGCGTGGATCACCGGCTCCAATCTCGACATCAACGGCGGCCAGCACATGGGCTGGTAATACGCGTTGCTGCTTGCAAGCCACGGCCGGGTACGCGATCCTGAGCAAACACTCCATCCGGCCTTGGCTCGCATGCATCGATCGTCTGCGCAGCCCGCAACAGGTTCAGTCATGGCACAAAACCGCATCATCAAGAAGTACCCCAATCGGCGTCTGTACGACACCCAGATTTCCAGCTACATCACGCTGGAAGACGTGCGGCAATTGATTTGCGATGGGGAGAAGTTCGAGGTGGTCGATGCCAAGAGTGGCGAAGACCTTACCCGCACCGTGTTGTTGCAGATCATCGCCGAGCACGAGGAACGCGGTCAGCCGATTTTCTCGACCGAGCTTCTAACCCAGATCATCCGTTTCTACGGCGATGCGCTGCAGGGTTTCATGGGCAATTATCTGGAACGCTCGATGCAGTTGTTTCTGGATCAGCAATCGCAGTTCCGCAGCCAGTTGACCAATCTCATGGGACAAACGCCGTGGAGCATGTTGAACCAGCTCACCGAGCGCAATCTCGACATGTGGAAGGACTTCCAGAGTGGCCTGGTCGGTTCGATCAAACCCGAACCGCCGGCGGCGAAAGACGGCGCGCGCAAGCCGCGTTCGCGTTGAGGGCGCGCCAGCACGGTGCGCCCGTTACCCTTCAGCGTCGCGCCAGCCAATCGCACATGGCGGTGGGCACCTCGTGCTGGGCGCGGCTCGAAACATAGATGCCGATGTGGCCACCACGGAAGGCCAGTTCGCTGTAGTCCTTCGTGCCGACCAAATCCTTGAGCGCACGCGAGGCATCGGGTGGTACCAGATGATCTTGCAAGGCATAGATGTTGAGCACCGGCATGGTGACATCCTTCAAGGTTGGCGCTTGTGTGCCGACGCGGATGCCGCCCTTGACGAAACCGTTGCCCTTGTAGAACTGGTTGACGAACTGACGCAGCATTTCGCCGGCTTGATCGGGTGAATCGAAGATCCACTTTTCCATGCGCATGAAGTCCTCGACCTGAGCCGCGTCTTCGAGCATGTCGACGAAACCGGCGTACTTCTGGAAGTTGAGCCGAAAGGGTTTGAGCATCAGGTAGGACAGGTTCATCTGGTCGGCCGGGACATTGCCGAGGGTATCCACCATCAGGTCCATGTCGATCTGCTGGATCCAACGCGAGAGCATGTTGTCCGGGGTGTGGAAGTCCACCGGTGTCACCGTGGTCACGAGGTTGCGCACCTTGTCCGGATGCAGCGCCGCGTAGCACAAGGACATCACCCCGCCCTGACAGATGCCCATCAGGTTGATGGCATCAAGCCCATGGCTGGCGCGCACGTGGTCCACGCAGCCGCCGAGGAAACGCTCGATGTAATCCTCCATGTCGAGATAGCGGTCGGCCTGGTCGGGATAGCCCCAGTCGATGATGTAGACATCCTCACCGCGCGCCAAGAGGCCGCGCACCAGCGAGCGGTTTTCCTGCAGATCCACCATGTAGGGGCGATTGACCAGCGCGTAGCAGATCAGCAAGGGCACTGCGTTCTTGCGCCGGTTCGGGTTGGCGTAGCGATACAGGGTGAGCTTGTCATCGCGATACACCACATCCTTGGGCGAACAGCCGAAATCGACGTCACCGACACGGCGCAGGGTGCTCGGGCCAACGGCGAGGCGACGCTGGCTGTCGATGATTTCGCGCGCCCAGCGGCTCGGATCCAGTGGCTGGGGTGTACTCATGGCGTGGTCCTCGTATGGCTGCGCGTGCTAGTGGCGCGCGTGGGCTTCCCGATGGCGCGGGGTGCAGCCACCATCGGGAAGGCTTTGGCGCCGCGCGGCGTGACAGGCTTCGATGCTGATTTCGATGCGACTCGGCTCGCCGTGGCTGGCGGCGATGGCTGGGTGCGTGCCGCTTTGGGTGCGCTCGCCGTTCGGGCTGCATGCGCCGGTTTGCTCGCAGCGGCCTTGGGCTTGGCCTTGGCAGGTGACGGTGATTTTTTCACCGATTTGGCGCGCTCTGCTGCGACCGTGGGCGCGGGGTTCTTCGTCACGCCAGTGCCCTGTGCGGCACGCTGGCCTTGGGCGTCCGCCTCACGCTGCAAGCGGCGAACTTCACGCTCCAATTGGGCAATGCGACGATGATCGGCATCCACTTCCTGACGCGTGGGCAAGCCCAGATGCTCGGCGATCCGATTGATCTGATCCGCCTGTGCGGCACGCACCCGCAGTTGAGTGTTGGTGTAGGCGCCCAAGGCAGCCACGAAGGCATCGTCACTGGCCCGTTCGGCCCAGGCGACTTCCCCGGCTTCGATCCATTCGTCGAAAACTTCGCGCATGGTGGCGGGCGTCTTGCCCGCCTCGTGGCGCGCCGTCATGCGCTGGCCGAACTGCTCCAGTGCCCGTTTCATGATGTCGGCCAATTGCGCTGAAAAGGCGCGGGCGGCGTCCTGATGGTCCAGTTGCGCCAGCATGGCCTTCTGCCAGCGTTCGAGGTGTTCGCGCATCGGCCCGACTTGCGGCGTGGACAAGACTTCGCGCAGGGCCGAGGCATCGAGGCCCGGCCGGAGGCTGCCCAAGCTCTGCGCCGCACCCAGCATCGGCGTCAGCGATTCCAGTGCGCTACGCCAACTCGCCAGCGTTGCATCGGCATTGGCGCCACTCGCTAGGCGCGCCGCCAGTTGCTGCCACTGGCCCTGCGCCAAGGTCGACAACTGCTCGAACAAGGCGGTGAACGGCCCACTGGCGTTGCCGAAGGGCTGAGCCGAGGAAAAGCCGGACATGCCGCTGAAACCGGCTCCGGCCCCAGGCACGAAGCCTGACAGATTGAAGCTCGTCGGATTGAAGCCGGCCGGATTGAAGCCGGCGAACGGTGGAGCCGCAAGGTGCTGCCACTGCGTCATGGCATCGCGGAAAGGCCGTAGCCACGTTTCGAAGTTCAGTCCGTCGGTGTCACCCATGGGCATGCTCCAGAATTCGGTTCGACCATGGTAACCGCGACGTGCATGTACGCGGTGCGCGACAAGCGCGGTGCGACTGGCGATAATCGGGCCATGGCCGTGATTCTGATCGCCGATGACCACCCCTTGTTCCGCGCCGCCTTGCGGCAGGCCGCGCAAGGTCTGGGTGAAGACACGCGCACGCTCGAAGCCGAAGACCTCGATGGCGCGCTGGCGCAATTGCAGGCCGACGCCTCGGTGGATCTGGTGCTGCTCGATCTGCACATGCCCGGCAACCACGGTTTGGCAGGCTTGGCCGCGATTCGTGCGCAGTTCCCACAGGTGGCGGTGGCGGTGTGCTCGGGCCACGACGATCCGGCCATCGTGCGCCGTGCGCTGGATCATGGCGCCGCAGGCTTCATCCCCAAACGCACCGACATGAGCACGATGCGGCACGCGATTGCGGCCATTCTCGACTGCGACGTCTGGTTGCCTGCGGAGCTGCGCGCGGCATTGGATGGCTCACGCCCCGATCCGGCCGATCACGACCTGGCACAGCGCCTGACCCGCCTCACCCCGCAGCAATTCCGGGTCTTGGCCCTGGTGGCAGAGGGCCTGCTCAACAAGCAGATTGCCGATCGCCTCGATGTGCAGGAGCGCACCGTCAAAGCGCATGTCACCGCCATCTTCGAAAAACTCGGCGTGCGCAATCGCACCCAAGCCAGCGTGTTGTTGCGTGAGCTTTCGCTCAGTGAGCCGCTTGTGGACGAGCCGACTCAAGACGGCGGCTGAGATCGGCAAGATCGTGGCGCTAGCGCTGCGGAACGTGCATGGTCGCGCGGCGATGAACACCAGCTCAGTCGCCAATCCGCAAGCGCTGGCGGTGTATCGGGGCCTATCGGCGGCCATTACTCATAAGTCAGTAGATTAGGGAACAAATGACATCAACCTCTGTCCAAGTTGTCATGAAGATTGATGGCCGTTCGTTGACTCGCGAGACGCTTGAAGCGATGCGCTTCATGGCGCTGGATCGGATGGCAGAAGGCGAGTCGCCCGCGGCGATCTCGGCGTCGTTCGGGATGCATCGGACGTGGGCGTACAAGGTGCGCGCGAAGGCTCGCGGCCGTGGCAAGGGCAAGCGCGCAGTGCAGTTGCGAAAGG
>CAUJJS010000151.1 GCA_963205415.1 Pseudomonadota bacterium | reverse complement strand
ATAGCGCTGTGGCACCACCCGATCCCATCCCGAACTCGGAAGTGAAACGCAGCCGCGCCGATGGTAGTGTGCTTCGCGCATGCGAGAGTAGGTCATCGCCAGGGCCTTATACCAACGCCCCGATCGTGAGATCGGGGCGTTTTCTTTTGCGTGGCGCATTGTGTTTCACGCGGTATCTGGGTTTGAATAGCGTCTTCTTTGGAATTTGATGAGACGTCAATGGGCATGATGGAGCTTGATCCCGAGGCACCGGCTTTCACGCGTCGCCACGTGAATCTGGCCGATGCGCGCTTGGGTGCGCGCGCCTTGGCCGCCAGCGATGAATTCTTCGCCGCCAAGGAGCGAATGCTGGAGCCTGCAACGGCGCTGTTTCATCCCGGTCGCTACGACGAGCATGGCAAATGGATGGACGGTTGGGAGACCCGCCGTCGTCGCGGACCTGGGCATGACTGGTGCGTGGTTCGGCTGGCGCGAGCCGGCACGATCAAGGGCTTGGACATCGACACCTCGCATTTCACCGGCAACTTTCCGCCGGCGGCCTCGATTGAAGCCTGCACGCTGGACACCGGCGATCCCGATGCGTCCACCGCGTGGTTTCCCTTGCTGCCCACCCATTCACTGCGGGGCAACAGCCACCAATATTTTGAGGTGGAGGATGCACGCAGGGTTTCGCACCTGCGTTTGAATCTTTTTCCCGATGGCGGGGTGGCGCGACTTCGCGTCTACGGGCGGCCTGAGTTTGGGCAGGCCGAACGTGCGGCCGATGGCTGCGTGGACCTTGCGGCCGCGCTCAATGGCGCAACCGTCGTTGCCGCGAACAACGAGCACTTTGGCCCTGCCGCCACCCTCTTGCTGCCGGGCCGGGGTGTGAACATGGGTGATGGCTGGGAAACGCGGCGGCGACGCGAGCCTGGCCACGATTGGTGCGTGATTGCCCTAGCCCAAGCGGGCGTGATCGAACGCATCGAGGTCGATACCGCGCACTTCAAGGGCAACTTCCCGGATCGGTGTTCGTTGCACGGTGCCATGAGCACCGACGGCAGTACCGAATCTCTGGTGACCCAAGCGATGTTCTGGCCGCTGATCCTGCCCGAAAGCGCGTTGCAAGCCGATCACGTCCACCACTTTTCGAGCGTCAGTACGGCGGCCGTGAGCCACGTTAGGTTCAACATGATTCCCGATGGCGGCGTCTCGCGCCTGCGCCTGTGGGGCCGGCCGTTGTGATCTGCGGATGAAGCGCCTGCGCATCGAAGCACTGACGATCGCGGCGTTCGCACCGTTCGGCGATGTCATCGCACAGGCTGCGGCCACGCAAACTTTCACCATCAATGCCGGCACCTGTCTTCGCTTCCATGACTTGGCGCGCATCGATTGTGAGACCGATGGTGGTCGCGTGGGCATCAGCCTGTTTCAAGCCTCGCCGTGCGAACTGCCGTTTGAGGTGACGATGTTGGAGCGCCATCCGCTGGGGACACAGGCCTTCATTCCGCGTTCGCACGCGCCGTATCTGGTGGTGGTGGCCGAATCCCCCGAAGCGACGCCACGGGCGTTTCTGGCGAGCGATGGGGTGGGCGTGAATTATCGCCTTGGCACCTGGCACCATCCGCTCATTGCCTTGGACGCGCCCAGTGAATTCATTGTGATCGACCGCATCGGTAGCGGCGACAACTGTGAGGAGGTGCTTTTGGCCTCTCCATGGCAAGTGGCGCGTATTTGACATGGCAACGACACCGGTACGAATCCTGCATGGCATCACGCTGGGGCTTTCGCTCGTTGGCTTGAGCACGACACCTGCACAGGCTTGGACAGCATTCGGGCACCGTTTGGTGGCGCGGCTTGCGCAGACACAACTGGCGCCAAGCACACAAGCAGAATTGGCCAGCGTGCTGGCGCTGGAGCCGAGCGCGGATCTGGTCAGCATCGCGTCTTGGCCGGATGAGATCCGCGATGAGCCGCGCTTTCGCGACACCGGTCCGTTCCACTACGTCAATATCCACGACTCAGGCTGTCGATACGTGGCGGCGCAAGATTGCCCGCAGGGCGCGTGCATCGTGGAGGCTTTGCCACGGTTTGCTGCGATCCTCGGTGATCGGAATCAGTCGCCACAGGCGCGGCTGGAAGCCTTGAAGTTCGTCGTGCACCTCGTTGGTGATGTGCACCAACCGCTGCATGCCGGCAATCGTGATGATCGAGGTGGAAACCAATTTCAGATCCAGATCGATGGGCGCGGCAGCAATCTGCACGCGGTGTGGGACTACAACATTCTCAACAGTTCCGGTCTGCGCTTGAAAACCTACGCCGCCAGACTCGCGCCGCAGGTGGCGAGCACCAGCGCAGGGCCCATCGATGCGAAAGCCTGGGCTGAGGCCTCTTGCAAGGTGCTCGATCGCGTCGACGCGTATCCCAAGCGCCCCGGAAAGTTGCCGGAGGGCTATCTGCAAAGGATGCAGCCGGCGGTGGAGGCGCAGATCGCGCTGGCGGCCAAGCGCTTGTCGGTCGTGCTCGACCAGGCCATGGCGCCGGCGTCTAGGGCGACGGAGGGCGCCGCTGCTGGCGATCCAGCCACACGCCCAAACCCTGAGCATTGAGCTCGATGTCCATGCCGATCAAGGCGCGCACGGCGTTGGCATCAAGCCCGCTGTGTTCGACGGCTGCTGGCACATAGAGCGCATCGAGTGCCGAAATCAGTGCCGCATGGCGTGAGTGGGCACCGGCGCAGGCGAGGGCGCGTTCGACCATGGCGTCGATCATCGCAATCAAATCTCCACCCAGTGCCAGTGGTTCGCGCACCACTCCGTAATGGGTCAGGAGAATCTGCCTCGGTTTCAGAGCCAACAAACGCTGGATCGATGACTTGAGCGCCTCGGGATCAAATTGCACGGGTGTGGTGGTGGGGAAGATGAAGCTGCCTCGTGCCGAATCCAGTTCGCGATAGGAAATCCCGAAGGTGTCGCCGGCCAGGACGCTGGCGCTGGCTTCATCCCAGATGCAGATGTGGTGATTGGCGTGGCCGGGCGTGTCCAGACAACGCAGGCTGCGGCCGGCCAGATCAACG
>CAUJJS010000150.1 GCA_963205415.1 Pseudomonadota bacterium | reverse complement strand
ATTTTGGGAGCGGGTCGAGCCGTTGATCCCGACACCGCCCGAACGACCGGCTGAGAGAAAGTACCAACGCAAGCAGGGTGCTGGGCGCAAGCGGAAGGATCCACGCCTTGTGTTCGAGGGCATTGTGTATGTGTTGCGCACTGGATGCCAGTGGAAAGCCCTTCCACGAGAGCGTTTTGGTTCGGCCAGTGCAATCCACAGGCGATTCCTTGAGTGGCAGGCCGCTGGCGTGTTCGAGGCACTATGGCGCGCTGGCTTGGCGGAGTACGACGACTTGGAAGGGATCGCTTGGCGCTGGCAAAGTATCGACGGAACGATGTTGAAAGCACCCATGGCGCAAACCTCTGTCGGGCCAAATCCCACGGATCGGGGAAAAAAATGGGAGCAAGCGACACCTGTTGGTGGACGGTCGTGGCGTCCCGCTCTCGCTCATCGTGACCGGCGCCAATCGACATGACGTCACCCAACTCGAAGCGGTCCTGGATGCCGTGCAGGTGCAACGCCCGGCGCCACCGCAGCGACGCCACAAGCACTTGTGTGCCGACAACGGTTATCGTGGCGCTCCGGCCTTGTTGACGATCGAGCTCCATGGCTACATCCCGCACGTGCAAGGGCGTGGCGACGAAGCGCGTGCGCTACGGAAGCATCCCGGTAAACGCGCGCGGCGCTGGGTCGTCGAAGTGGCCCATAGCTGGTTTAACCGCTTCCGCAAGCTCTTGGTCCGGTACGAAAAGCGTGCCGACAGTTTCCTTGGGCTGAACTACCTCGCCGCCGCGATCATCGCGTTCCGCAAGGTTCCGATCACTCCGAACATTATTTATGGATAAGCTCTAAAGCTCGGTCAGCGGCGGTATCGGCCGGTCTGATGCGGGTTCCTTTGACTGGGTTGCAGGTGCGCTGTTCTAGGATTACCGACATGAACGCGCTTAGGCCTTTGCGCATTCGTGGATCGGTGCTGCTTCTGCTCGGCCTGCTGCTGGCGACGCCCGTGCAGGCCGGAGCCAGCGAGCGCATTTTTGCTGAGGGGTTTGACTCCTGTTGCCAGATCGGTGGCGCGGTGTCGGCCTCGGTGGTGCAGGTCGGGGTGTTGTCCTTGGGGTAGAAGTACGGCACATAGCGATTGCCCTTGAGGTCGCTGCTGCGCACGGTCTTGCCGGCGTCGGATGCTAGCTCGATGGACGGGGCGGGGTCACCAACTTTCAGCATGTGTCTTTCTCCTGTGGAACGCCTACAGCATCGCAAGTTCTGTCGAATCGGGGTGAGCACGATGGCAAGCAGAAGGAGCCTGACGCCATCGGGCCTATCCTCGGCCACTTCGAGCAGCATGGCGCGCGGGAACAAGCGCACTACAGGCCAGCAGCACGCGCACCGCCAGTGCAAGCCGCATGACGATCCGCCGGCTGCGCAGCCGACGGCGAAACCGGAACCTGAGCCGATGCGGCCACTATCCGCAGGGCGGCGCTCGGCCCGCGGTCGGGACTCAGCGAAGCATGGCTGCTGACCACGCCGCAGCTGGGCCCCGCGATGCCGAAACCCTGGCGAAGTCCGGCTCCGCTCCCGTTCGCGAGAGCAACTGCTGAGCGACACCAAGTCCGCGCACCGCAAGATCAGGAAGGATGCGCGTAGCGCGAAGTATGCCTCGCAGGGCGGAGCCAACCTCGACGGCGGTTCGACCATCTGGTGATGGCATGAAAAGGTCACGTACGCCGTATCCATCCCGCTGCCATCCAGCGCTGGGGAAGCACGCTACGAGCGCTTGAGGTCGCGGTAGAAGTTTTCGTGCTGGCCGACTGCTTCCAGATACACCAGACGAACGGTGTCATCGACGGTGTAACCCAGAAGATACAACTGATTCTGGCTGCGGAATTTGTAGACGCGAAGCGCGGCAAGGTCGCCCTTCTTGCGCTCACCCAAGGTCGGGTCGGCGGCTACCGCCTCGGCAGCGGCATCCACATCGCCCGCGACGTTGTCGTGCAGTTTCTTGTAGGCGCGGGCGAAGCGCCGCGTCTGTCGCAGTCCGTAGCTCATGTGCGCGACGAACGCGGCACGAAAGCCGTGGCCTCGTCGCGTGATTCGGCCAGTGACGCCAGCGACTCGGCAATGAAGCTCACCGGTAAATCCGGGTTATCCAGTGCCGCACGCCCGATCGTGGCCCAGTATTCGATCTGGCCGGCGATGGTGCGGCGTTCGATGGAGGCTTCATTTCTCGCCTGATCGTAGAGCGTCTGGTCGATTCGGATGGAGATCGATGCGGTCATGGTGTTCTGGGCCCATCGGTGTAGTCGTCCAAATTTACCACAAATGTGGCAAGCGTCGTCCCTCGTCGCCTGCTTCGCACACCTCCCGTGCTAGCATTACCATACACATCCAAGGTGTATCAACCATGCCACTGAACGTTCGCACCAACATCGTGCTGGATGAGGCCCTGATCCGGCACGCGATGAAGAAGGCCGGTGTCCGGACCAAGCGCGAAGCGGTGGAATCGGCGCTGCGCGCCTTCGTGCGCGAACCCGATGCCAGCGCGTTGTTGGCGCTGCGCGGCAGCGGCGGGGTAGTGCCCGGCTACGATCCTAAAACCGCTGCGCCTTCCAAATCCCGGTGATTGCCGATTCCTCGGTCTGGATCGACTGGCTGCGCGGTTGCGCGCATCCTGCCGTCGAGCGGCTTGATCGGGAGCTGCGCGCAGGCCAAATTCGGTTACTGCCCATCGTGTTGCAGGAAGTGCTGCAAGGTGCGGCCACGCCGGAGCGTTTCACGACATGGCATCGGGCCTTCGATGCCTTGCCGATGGCACAAACGCCCGATGCCGCGAAAACCGCCGTGTTGGCTGCCGGCCTTTATGCGCGTTGCCGCTGGGCCGGGTTCACGCCGCGCAGCGCGAACGATTGCCTGATCGCGGCAAGCTGCATCGAACTGAGCGAGCCGCTGTTGCATCTGGATCGAGACTTTGCTGCGATTGCACGGGTGGAGCCGGGCTTGCGGATGGTCGCAGAATCGCTGGAGTGATCCCGGCCCTCTCCCCCCGCTGCTGGAGGGGGGAGAGGGAACGGTGCCGTTTACGCCTTGGCAAACACCAAATGTCCGCCTTCGGCCTCCACGGCGATGCTGTCGCCGCTGACGAAGGGGCCTTCGAGAATCTGCCGCGCCAATGGGTTTTCAAGCTGCTGTTGGATCGGCATCGCCACCGGCCGCAAGGTCGCGACGCTGCAAACGATCCTGCCCGATGCCGATGGGCTGCAAGGCGGTGCCGGCAAGGTCGGCGGCTTCTCGCTGCATGCCGGTGTGGCCGCCGAGGCACACCAGGCCCACAAGCTGGAGAAGCTGTGCCGCTACATCACGCGCACGGCGATCAGCGAGCAGCGGCTGTCGAACTCGCCGCAGGGCAGGGTGAGGTGCGAACTCAAGACCCCGTGGAGCAATGGCACCACCCATGTCGAATGGGATGCGGTGGATTTCATCGCCAAGCTCGCAGCCTTGGTGCCGCCACCGCGCGCGCATCTGACCTAGTTTCACGGGGTCTTTGCACCCAACGCCCGCTTGCGCGCGCAGTTGACGCCATCGGGACGCGGCATTGGCCACCCTCAGCGCCACCGCGCCGCCCCGCGATGCCGAAATCCCACTCACAGGCGACTGAGCCGCGCCAAAAGAGGCGCTTGCGCGATCACTGCCTACCCGGAAGACTGCCCGAAAAGGGGGTGAACTTCCTATACGCTCCCTCATTGCAAGATCCCTTTTCCGTTCCGAAAATGCCCACGGGCCATGAACCTGACACCCAACCGTCATGGAGAGGCCCGAAGGGCCGTGGCACTGCGCAGGTATGGATGCCGAAGCGAACATTCGCGCAGCGAATGGCCCGGAGGGCAGACTGCAGGCGGCAGTCTGTAATCCAGTATTTCGGAGCCAAATCGCTGGATCGCTTCGCTGCGCTCGCGATGACGAAACGATAACTTATCGCATGGGTTCATGGAGAGAGAAGCCGAATGCTGCCTTCCAGTCGTGTATCTGTCGCCTCGATGCTGATTGTTTGTCTTGCTTTGTTGCCATGGGGACGGGTTCGTGCGGGTCTGGATGATTGTTTGAAGACCGTCACGAGCAGCGCCAACCCGGACGACGTGAAGAAAGCCGCGGTGTTTGCCGCCAAATACCCGTCCTGCCTGGCCCACCTTGTGCCGCCTGACACCGTGCCCTACGTGGCATTGAGCGGATCGCTGGATGCAGCGAACCAGTCCGGTGCGTTGAGCAAGGTTGGCTTGGGCTTCAGCAACTACGCGCAATGCACGGCCAACTTTGATCTGGGCAGAACCTCGCTCAAACAGATGGCACTGGTACTTCGGCCGATTTGCAGCAGCATCAACCTCGATTGTCAGACGCTCGAAAACGATGCCGCTGGGGAAATCAACGCGCGACTCACCGAGCAAGTGCCGATGCTCGACATGCTGCCCTGCGCGTGTGCCGCAGCCACAAGCGGGCTGGGTGTGGAAAAGCTGGCCAAGCTCGCCCGCAATGCTGGACAGTGCGCCTCGACCGCGGCCGAAGTGGGCAAGGCCTTGCAGGACGTTGCCAGCGGAACCGTCAAGGCGGGGCAGGATGCCGTAGAGCTTGGCGCCGATGTGGCGAACGCGGCCTATGAAACGGGAAAAGCCATCGTCAATACAGTCGGGAATGCGGCATGCGAGGTGGGCTCATGGGTGGGTGCCTGCGACAACAGCAGCAATTCGCCACCGCCGACCGCATTGACCATCGCCACAGCGATCTGCAAGCCTCGTGGTGGTATCGAGATGATATCCAGCCGAACACAACAATCCGACGACTTCAGCGTGACCTGCAACAGTGGCCTGAGTTGCCGGGCCATGCCGGGCAAGCCACTCGAATGCACGCAACTGCGCACCGTGAGCGAATACCAGCAGGATCTGGCCGAAATGCAGCAATGGTGCCCAGCGCATGCAAAATCGCTCGCCAGCGGCTACCACGCCCAATGCCATGACAACTGGTGCAAAGTGGCAGTAAACAATGTGGCTTCACAGTATGAGGAGCAATGCTTGGGCGCATTGTCCGCTTCGCAAGCTGCGTCTGGGCCGCTCGGCCATTCCCGGGATGAGTACCAAGGCTGGATGCGGTGGCGTGACAAGGGCTTCATCGACCAGTTCGACTTATTGGTGATCGAATCCATCCGCCGCGATCCGAACACCACGCCGCGGCAATTCTTGTCCACCTACGACTGCCGCACCTTCCTCGGCCGCGAGGATCAATTCAACTGCCGCTCAAGTGGCGGCTTCCAGCACTGCAAGAAGATGGTCGATGCCGGCAAGGTGCACAAATGCTTCTTGGCCGGGAGCACGCAGGAGTATGCAGGATTGAATGTGTCGGGCAAGGCGGCGCAACGCATCCGAGACGCAGCCGATGATTCCCGGATGCCGCGCGATACCGTGCCTTCACCCGATACCGTGACCCCACCCGCGATGGAAGCCTTGCCGGCGACGCCATCCGTGCGCGACAACAGTCGAACGATTCAGATCGACGGCACGCCGCAGGATTCCCTGACCCGGCGTGGATGCACGCCCGTCCGTGGACAGGCCGAGGATCGACAATGCGTGGACGACGCAGCCTTCGCCTATTGCATGCGGATGCAGGCGACTCGACAGGTCAAGGTGTGCCGAAATGCAGCCACCGGAGAAGTCAGAAGTCGGGATTGAGCTGCGGCATTGGCAGAGATCGCGCATTCGTGGCGCTTGTCGCATCGCGCCTTTTTCCTGCGGGGAAAGGCGGTGTGTGGCGCCCGATACGTCGGCGACTACCCGGAGCACACACAGCGAACAGTGGTAGAGCTGTCTGTGGCGCCGCATCTTCCGACATGGAATGATGCGGCGACCTCTTCCAGGACCCACCGTGGATACCACCCTGCTCATCGCCGCCGCGCGTGCTGGCGACAAAGATGCCGAGGCGCGGCTGTTTCAAGCCTTGTATGCCGATCTTCACCGCATGGCGCAGCACCATCTGGCGCGCAGCGGGTCGGATATCGGGCATGCGCAGTCGTTGGTTCACGAGGTGTATCTGCGCATGGCCGGTGCCGCTGCCGGGCCGAATGATCGCCGCCATTTCTTCGCCCTGGCCTCGCGCGCGATGCGGCAAATCGTGGTGGATCACGTGCGCAAGCGCGGCACGGTAAAACGTGGTGAGGGCGTGGCGGCATTATCGCTGGAGGAGGTGCGCGAGCCGGCGCTGACGGCGCTGCAGGCCGGGCAGGACGACGATCTGCTGCACCTTGATGCTGCGTTGGCGCGGTTGGAACGCTTCGACGAAAGCCTGGCGCGGCTGGTGGAACTGCATTTCTTCGGCGGGCTGGGTTTTGTCGAGATGGCCGGTGTGCTTGATCGATCCGAGCGTTCACTCAAACGCGACTGGCGCAAGGCCAAGGCGTTTCTGTACCGGGATTTATCCGTTTCAGAGTCGGGCCAATGAATCATCACCCGTCTGATGACACCGCGCACTGGCGTCGCCAGTCAGTGGCCTTGGACGAATTGCTCGATCTGGATGCCGCCGCACAGGCCGAGCGTCTTGCGCGGATTGCCCGCGACGATCCTGCGTTTGCAGAAGAACTGAAAGCATTGCTCGCCGCCGAGGCCGGCGATGGCCTGTTCGAGCGCGGCCTGGGCGCACTGGCACGCGAGGCGCTGGAGCAGGCCACAGGTCAGGCGCAGAACGGTGCGTCCGCCGCACTTCCCGACAGCATCGACATCGACATCGGCCACTGGCGGCTGATCGAAGCCATCGGGCGCGGCGGCATGGGCGAGGTGTTTCTGGCGCAGCGCCGCGATGGCGATTTCACCCAGCGCGCCGCACTCAAGCGGCTCAGGCGCGGCATGGACAGCGAGGACATCCTCCAGCGTTTTTTGCAGGAGCGCCGCATCCTCGCCAGCCTCACCCATCCCAACATCGCGCGCCTGCTCGATGGCGGCATGGACGCCGATGGCCGCCCCTACCTCGTGATGGAATACGTCGAAGGCGCGCCGATCACCGACTGGGCGCGCGAACATGGCCTGCCGCTGCGCGAGCGTCTGGCGCTGATGCGCAAGGTCTGTGAGGCGGTGGCCTACGCGCAGGGCCGGCTCGTGGTGCACCGGGATTTGAAACCCTCCAACATCCTCGTCGATGCGCAGGGCGAGCCGCACCTGCTGGATTTCGGCATCGCCAAGCTGCTCGATGATACCCCCGACGCGCACCACACCCGCACCGGCCTGCACACGCTCTCGCCCGCCTACGCCGCGCCCGAGCAGATCAACGGCGAGACCATCAGCACCGCCACCGATGTGCACGCGCTGGGCGTGGTGCTCTACGAACTCCTCACCGGGCAATTGCCCTACCGGCGTGAACGCGCGCTCACCACCGGCAGCGCCACGTCGGCCGAATACGATTCGCTGGTGCGTCCAAGTCAGGCGCTGCGGCGGCTGGATGCGATGCAGATGACACAACGCTTCGGCGCATCGGCACCGGCCCCGGCACGTCTGGCGCGGCTGGTGGCCGGGGATCTGGACCGCATCGTGCTGACCGCACTGCGTCCGGAGCCCGAACGCCGCTACGCTTCCGCCGCCGCACTCGGAACCGATCTGGGGCTGTATCTGGACGGACACCCGATCCACGCACGCCAGGACTCCTCCGGCTACCGCCTGCGCAAGTTCGTGCTGCGCCATCGTATCGGCGTGGCGGCCACAGCCTTGGTGCTGATCGCACTAATCGCAGGCTTCGGCACCGCGTTGTGGCAGGCGCGCATCGCGCTCAAGCAGGCGCACGAGGCCACCCGCCAGCGCGTACTGGCTGAACAACACCTCACGCGCGCCGAAAAAACCCGCGACTTCGTGGTGTCGCTCATCAGGGACGGCAACCCGGAACAATCGCGCGATGGCGCGCAAACTACCGCACTCGACCTGATCCGCAACGCCGCCATGCGCGTGGACGCGCTTACCGATGCGCCCGATACGCAAGCCCAGTTACAGGTCGCCATCGGTGAAGGTCTGATCGCGTTGGGCGCGGCGGAAGAAGGCCGGGCGCGGCTGGATGCCGGCACCGCGCAACTGCGCACACTCGGCGAGGATGCATGGCCGGCGCTGGCCGATGCGCTGCAACTTTCGGCAAAGCACGACACCGCCAGCGGGCGGCTGGTCGAGGCGCGCGCGGCCGGACAGGAATCGCTGGCCCTCTACGATCGGCTTGATCGCCGCGATCTGGCACTGGGCCGCATCGCCACGCTCACCACGCTGGCCAAAAACACGCAATTCCAGGGTGATTTTTCCGCCAGTCAGACGCTGTACGAACGCATCCTCACCGAACGCCGCGAACTGCTCGGTCCAGACGATCCGCGTCTGGCGGTGGACTGGAACAACCTCGGCGCGACCGCCATCCGCCGCGACCGCTACGCCGATGCCGAGCACGCCTATAGTCAGGCCAGTCGCCTGATGGTGCTGGACCCGCAGGCGCCCGAATCGCGCCAGGCCTGGCTGCATCTGGGGCGAGCCAGCGCACTGATCGGCCTGGGGCGGTTCGACGACGCGCAAACCGCCGGCCTGCACGCGCTGGGCATCGCCGAACGCACCCTGCATCCCGAACACCCCATCGTTGCCAACATCTGTAGCGTTCTTGCGCGGTTGTACCGCTACACCGGGCGGCTGGACACCGCCGCCGCGATGGCCGAACGCGCCCGCGCCATCTTTACCACCGTCCGTGCCACCCAGCTCGGTTCGGTGGAAACCCATTTCGGCCTGATCCGGCTGGCGCAGGGTCACGATGCGCAGGCGTTCGCCGTACTTACCGAGGCCGAACAGCACTTTGCCACCCTGAGCAACCGCGAGGAACCGGAATATTTCCTCGCCACCGCCGCGCTGGCGTTCACACGGCTGCGTCAGGGTGAGGCCGATGCGCTGGCGGCGCTGGATGCGGCACTGGAAGAACTCGCGCAGCGCCATCCAGAGCCGAACAACGCGCTGGCTGAAACCCTCGCTTTACGCACCGACGCCGCCGTGTTGCTGCGGCACGACGATGTGGCGCAGTGGCGCGAACGCGAGATTGCCGCGCTTGTTGCACTGCTTGGCGAGGCACACCCGCGCACGCAGGCAGCGCGGATACGCTGAACGCCCTGATCGAGGCGTTTCGGCGAACAAAAAGTTGGCACGATTTCCGGCGACCCTGCGTTATTGATGGCGAACCCGTCGTCCCGAGGCTATCGCCATGTTCGTCCAACCCCGCTTTTCCTGCGCTGGCGCAACGCAGGCAGTTGCCTTTGCCCTACTGCTGGCGTTGATGACACCTCCCGCCCAAGCGGCGGAACGCTGCGTCAGTACCGTGGCGCAGTTCAATGCCGCAGTGGCCGTGGCCACCAGCGAACCTGTCGTGATCAAGATGACGGCAGGCACCTGGAACATGGCTGGCAGCATCATCGATGGAAACGGTGGCAGCCCCGCATATCCGGCTGTGGAGGAGTCCATCAGCATCCAGGGCGGCTACGGCAGCGGCTGCACCACACGCAGCGAGAACCCTGCCGCCACCGTACTGACCGGCACCAACCTGTTCGTCAGCACCTTTCAGGCCGATGCGCCGTTGCAGATGGAGCGATTGACGCTCCGCAACCTGAATTCGATTTACCTGGTCAGCGATGAAACCCTCACCCTGGAGCGGGTCTGGCTCGATCACGTCGGTCACACCCAACTGGGTGCGAGCCGGGTGACGCTGCGCAACAGCCTGATCACCAACAGCGGTGGCGTCCACCCCGGCGGCGGCTGGCTCAGCGATTGCGCGGTTGAAATCCGCGGCTATTGGCTGGAAACAGCCCGCATAGAAAGCAGCACATTTTCCCAGAACAACGGCGACGGTGCGCTTTGCGTGACCCGTGCGGATGCGGAAGAGACCGATGCATGGCGCATGTTCGTGACCAACAATGTGTTCTGGAACAACACGCGCGACATCCGGCTGCGCAAGCGCGCCTCCGTGCCGACCATCGACGCGCGCCTTTACAACAACATCCTGGGCAACGGCATGGACGCCAATCGACCATTGGCTGCCGCTCCGATGCAGAGCTTGTACGTCAATCCGCAGTTCGTGGATCCGGTCAGCGACGACTGGCGGTTGGGCGGCGCCTCGCCAGGCATCAACAGCGGGCGCAACGACATCAACCTCTACGCCCAGAAGGACTTTTCCGGCAACGTGCGCTGGCAAGGCCCGGCCCCGGACCGCGGCTCGTTCGAATCAAACATCGGCTCCACCGCCACCGTGCTCACCGTCACCAATACCAACGATTCAGGCGCAGGCTCGCTGCGCCAGGCGCTGATCGACGCCAATGCCGCACCCAACGTCAACCGCATCCACTTCAACATTTCCGGTGCCTGTCCGCGCGTCATC
>CAUJJS010000149.1 GCA_963205415.1 Pseudomonadota bacterium | reverse complement strand
GCCTGCAAGGCCGCGCGTTGCGGCACCTCAGGCAACTGTGCAATGCGCTCGGACACCGTGGCCGCGAACTCGCGCATTTCCGCGTACTCGCCTTCGCTGATGATCTGGCCATCGGCCACCGCGCCTTCGTAATCGACCGCGATGTACTCCACCAATTGCCACGCTTGGCGCACGTCGGCCTCGGCTGGCGATGCGGCTTTCAAACCGGGCGCGATGGTCATGAGACACAGGATCAACAGCAGACGCAGCGAAGAAGAAACGGCCACGGAACACCTTGGGAAGCAGAAGCGGATCGTCGAATTATGACGTACAAATGAGAATGAATACCACTTGGGTGCCGACCACCCTGTGGGATCAAGTCCGATGCGGGCTGTGCTTAGCCGCCGCCGTCCGCGCCGGAATGCATCACCCACCCGCGCTTTCAGCGGGCGTCCTAGACGCAGCCGTTATACTGCCGTGCTCGCTTGTCAGGATGATCGCCGTGCACGAAAAGGTGGCCGAACTACTGGACCTCATGCGCTTGGAACGGCTTGAGGACAACCTCTTCCGTGGCCAGAGCCGCGATATCGGCACCCGCTTCGTGTTTGGCGGGCAGGTGTTGGGTCAGGCCTTGGGTGCAGCCCAGCGTACGGTTGAAACCACGCGCTTGGCGCACTCGTTGCATGCCTATTTCCTGCGCGCCGGCGACATCGACCACCCCATCGTCTATCAGGTCGATCAAACCCGTGACGGCGGCAGCTTCTCGGCTCGCCGCGTTACCGCGATCCAGCATGGCCAGCCGATCTTCGTGATGTCGGCCAGCTTCCACCGCGCCGAGCCGGGCTTGCAGCATCAGATGTCACCGCCCGATGTGCCCAAGCCCGAGGACCTGCCCGAACGCCAACCGCTGCCACCGGAAGCACTCGCCAAACTTTCGCCCAAAACCCAACGCTGGCTGACGACGCGCGGGGCCTTCGAGTTTCGCCCGGTCTATCCGCGTGACGAGCTGGCGCCGACCAAACGCCCGCCCAATCAACAGATCTGGTTTCGCCTGTCCGACCAGATCGACGATGACCCGGCCTTGCATCAAGCCCTGCTGGCCTATGCCTCGGATTTCCACTTGATCGGCACCAGCACCCTGCCGCACGCGGTTTCCTACTTGCAACCCAATGTGCGCATGGCCAGTCTCGACCACGCGCTGTGGTTCCATCGCCCGCTGCGCGTCGATGAGTGGTTGCTGTATGCCTGCGACAGCCCGTCGATGCAGGACAGTCGTGGCCTTGCGCGTGGCAGCATCTACACCCGCGACGGCGTGCTCGTGGCTTCAACCGCGCAGGAAGGTTTGGTGCGCATCGACAACGACGCGGGCTGAGCCATGCGCCAGGTTTTCAGCTCGGCACGCATTGAAACGGTCGAAGGCGTGGCCGCGCTGCTCAATGAGCACGGCATCCAGACCCGAATCACCCAAGGTCGCTCCTACAAAGGCAATCGCCGCGGCCAATTCAGCTATATCGACAAGAACCGCGGTTCGACTCCCGATCCTGCGGTGTGGGTGGTCCTGCCCGACGACCAACCCAAGGCGCGCAGCCTGCTGCGCGAAGCCGGGTTGATGGACAGCACGCGTGAGGAGTACGCCAAGCCGTCACCCCCAAGCACGCGCAGCGAACCGACCCCGCGCTCGATGGCGGCGCGCGCCCGCATGTGGCTCTTGATCGCGGTGGTGCTGCTGGGTGCCATGACGGTGCTGCGTACCTGCCGCACGACCGAAGCACCCCCGACGCTGCCCGAAGCCACTCGGGCACCGACCACCACGCCCACCACACCCGAGAATGAGGCCGAACGTCACATCGTCCCGGTCGATACGTCCTTGATTCAAACTCGCCCTCCCGAGAAGTGAATCCATGACCGCGACTGCCACCGATGTGCTCGTTCGATTGATCGACCAGCAGTTGCCTGCCGCACAGGCCGGTGACACCGCCGCCTTCGGCCGCATCGTGACCGCCTGTCAGAACGGCATCACCGCGATTGCACTGGCGATCACCCGCGATGTCGCCGTCAGCGAGGACATCGCCCAGGACGCCTTCCTGAGCGCGTGGCGTCATTTGCCACGCCTGCGCAACCCGAACAGCTTTCTGCCGTGGCTGAGGCAGATCACCCGCAATCTCGCCCACGATCACTTGCGTCGCCGTCGCAACGAACGCCGCATTGATGGCGATCTCGACGACATCCTCGCGGTGGTGGCCGATCCCGAGCCGGACCATCCCGAACGCCTGTCGCGGGCGCAGGAGGAAGCCGTTGCGGCCGAATTGATCGATGAACTGCCCGAGGAAACCCGCGAAATCCTCTTGATCTACTACCGCGAGGGGCAGTCCTCCAAACAGGTCGCCGAACTGCTCGGCATTCAGGACGCGGCCGTGCGCAAGCGCCTGTCGCGGGCGCGCAAAAGCCTGCACGAAGGCCTGCTCGCGCGCTTGGGCGAGTTCGCCAGCGCCACCGCGCCTGGCATCGCGTTCACGGGCCTGGTCTTGGCCGGAATGGCGGTGAGCCAAGGCGCCGCAGCGGCAGGTATCGGCGCCGCCGGTGCCTCCATGGCCTCTCGCGTGGTGGCCACCAAGACCGGTTACTTCGCGGGCCTTGCCGGAAAACTCTTCAGTCGTAGCGCGATGGGCAGTGTGCTCACCCGTGGGGGTGCCAGTCGCCTCTTGGTCGGCGCCGCAGGCGGCATGGTGTTTGCGCTGCTGTTCGGAGTGGCCATGGTGTTCTTTGGCGTGCGGGGGCATTGGATCAGCTCCACCGACCATCTGGAACGGCGCGAATTGACCTGGTTCGCCGTGGCCGGCCTGCTCGTGGTCCTGATCTTCACCGCCCTGACCGGCATGGCCATCCTGCAGCAATCCAGCCTGCTGCCGGCCCTTTCCCTGACCGGCATGATGGTCGCGCTGGGTGCCATGAATCTGACGTGGTTGCCGCGCATTCTGGCGCGACGTCACGCTCGCGAAGCCCTGCGCGACCCCTGGGCCGCAGCCGACCAGCGCCGTGCCGAACGGCGCATGGCGTGGGCCGGCATGCTGCTGGGTGTGGTCATGGGTGTCGTCAGCCTCGCTTTCGGCGTGATCCATCCGCCGCTGCCTTAACCCAAACCAAGGCGCGCTCGACAGGCAACGGGCTTTTCACACGATCCCGAACTCGGTGCCGCTACAATTCGCGCGTTTTGTCTGCCCGAATCGCGCCATGAACGTTCCCACTGAACCGCAGTACCGCCGCATCCTCCTCAAACTCAGCGGCGAGGCGCTGATGGGCGACGCCGATTACGGCATCGACCCGGAAGTCATCGGACGTCTGGCCAAGGAAGTCGTCGAACTGCAGCGCGATGGCGTCGAGCTGGGGCTGGTGATCGGCGGCGGCAACATCTTCCGCGGTGCCGGTCTGGCCTCGGCGGGCATGGACCGGGTCACCGGCGACCACATGGGCATGCTGGCCACGGTGATGAACGCGCTGGCGATGCAAGATGCGCTGGAAAAGCTCGGCGCCAACGTGCGGGTGATGAGCGCGATCAAGATCAACGAGGTGTGCGAGGACTACATCCGTCGCCGCGCCATCCGGCATCTGGAAAAAGGCCGCATCGTGCTGTTCGCCGCCGGCACCGGCAATCCTTTCTTCACCACCGACTCGGCGGCCGCGCTGCGTGCGGTCGAAATCAGTGCCGACCTCCTGCTCAAGGCCACCAAGGTCGATGGCGTGTACGACGCCGATCCCAAGAAAAAGAAAGATGCACGTCGCTTCGAAAAGCTCAGCTACGACGAAGTGATTGCCCGCGACCTCAAGGTCATGGACACCGCCGCCATCGCACTGTGCCGCGATTACGGCATGCCGCTGCGCATCTACGACATCACCCGACCCGGCGACCTGCGCCGGATCGTGCAGGGCAAGGCCATCGGCACCCTCGTGCACGGCCGCGACCACTGAGTCGGCCCTTGCCGAAACGGTGTCGCACCGCACCGCCGCAACGTTGCCCCAACGGCGTTTCGCCTATACTTGCCGATTGCATTCAGAACCCCACGGAAGCTGGCCCATGCTCAACGACATCAAGAACGACGCCCAGGCCCGCATGGCCAAGTCCATTGACGCCTTGCGCTTTGAACTGACCAAGCTGCGCACCGGTCGCGCCAGCAGCGCGCTGGTGGACAACATCAAGGTGCCTTACTACGGCTCGGACATGCCTCTCTCGCAGGTGGCCACGGTGGCCGTCGCCGACGCCCGTACCCTGACCATCACGCCTTGGGAAAAAGGCATGGTCGGGCCGATCGAAAAAGCCATCTACGGATCGGATCTGGGCCTGACGCCCAACACCGCGGGCACCGTGATCCGTATCAATCTGCCGCCGCTGACCGAAGAGCGCCGGCGCGAGTTGAGCAAGCATGTGCATGCCGAAGGCGAGAACACCAAGGTCGCCATTCGCGCCATTCGCCGCGATGCACTGCAGCGCATCAAGGAGCTGGAGAAGGCCAAGGCCATCAGCGAAGACGACGAGCGTCGCGCCGAAGACGACGTGCAAAAACTCACCGACCGCTTCGTCAAGGACGTGGATGGCGTGGTCAAGACCAAAGAAGACGAGCTCATGGCGGTTTGAGGGTGCCGGCATTGAACCTCGTGCCGGAGCATAGGCAGAAGCCAGCTCGGGCGCGACGCATGTTGCGATTGTCCACCGCCGCCAAGGGCCATCCTTGAACCACTCCGATCAACCCGATTCGAGCAGCCGGCGTCCGCGTCATATCGCCATCATCATGGATGGCAACGGACGTTGGGCCAAGGCGCGTTTTCGTCCACGCAGCATTGGCCATCACGCCGGTGCGCGTGCGGTCAGCACCTGCATCGACACCTGCCTGGCGGAAGGCATCGAGGCACTGACCCTGTTCGCATTTTCCAGCGAAAACTGGCAACGACCGAGCGAGGAAGTCGGCGCCCTGATGCAATTGCTGTTGCGTACGCTGGACCGGGAAGTGGGCGAATTGCATCGACGTGGCGTGCGCCTGCGCTTCATCGGTGAGCGCAGTGCCTTCGCGCCGGAAATCGCCTATCGAATGACCCAAGGCGAACTGCTCACCGCCGACAATCGCATCATGACCTTGAATGTCGCCATGGGCTATGGCGGGCGCTGGGACATCACCCACGCGGCGCGGGCGCTGGCGCAGGATGTCGCCGATGGCATTTTGCGGCCGGAGCAAATCGATGAAGCCCGCGTTGCAGCCAAGTTCCCGCTGCACGACCTGCCCGAACCCGATCTTTTCATCCGCACCGGCGGTGAGCGCCGCATCAGCAATTTCCTGCTGTGGCATCTCGCATACACCGAACTGTATTTCACCGACATCCTGTGGCCGGATTTCGATGCAGCGGCACTGCACTTGGCATTGGCGGAGTTCGGCCGGCGCGATCGCCGTTTCGGCATGACACCCGAACAGGCCCACGCGGAGCTCAAGGGATGAAGGAACGCGTCCTGACCGCCTTGATCCTGGCGCCCGCCCTGCTGGCCGCAATCCTATGGCTGCCGGCCAGCGTCTTGATGGTGTTGGTGGCGGCCGCCCTGCTGGCGAGCCTGTGGGAATGGACGCGCCTGATCGGCCTGCGGACGCACGCCGTTCAAACCCTGATCCTGCTGCTGCATGCCGGCGTCATGGCGTGGTTGGCATGGCGCGGCTGGCCTGCGCTGTTTCCATTCGTTGCGCTGCTCGGCGTGCTGTGGTGGCTAGTGGCATTGGCGTGGTTGCGAACGCCGGACTGGGGCAAGGCAGACACCGCACGAAACCGCGGTGTCAAGGCACTCGTGGGGAGTGCGCTGGTGGTGCCGGCCTGGTGCGCATTTGCGTTGTTGCACGCCAGTGGCGTGGCTTGGGTGCTGCACGCCTTGCTGCTGGTGTGGGCGGCCGACACCTTCGCATTCTTCGCCGGCCGTCGCTTCGGCGGCGCCAAGCTGGCTCCATCCATCAGCCCGAACAAGACCTGGGCCGGCTTCTGGGGCGGATTGTTCGGCGTGGTGGTGCTGGCGCTGGTGATGGCGCCGATCCTCGGCGTCGAATTAGATCACCTGTTGCCGTTTGTGCTGATCAGCCTCGTCGCGGGTCTGGCCTCGGTCTTGGGAGACCTGTTCGAAAGCCTGATCAAGCGCCAGGCCGGTGCCAAGGATTCGGGCACCCTCTTGCCCGGTCACGGCGGTGTGCTGGATCGCATCGACAGCCTGCTGGCAGCCTTGCCGGTGTTTGCCATCCTCAAGGATTGGATCGGCCTGTGAAAAACGTGGCCGTGCTGGGTGCCACCGGCTCCATTGGCGCCAGCACACTGGACGTCATCGCTCGCCACCCGCAACGCTTCCGCGCCAGTGTGCTTAGCGCCAATGCCGATGTGGCGGGCCTGGTGGCCTTGTGCCAGCGCTTTCGACCCGATGTGGCGATCATTGCCGAGCCATCCCAACATGCCGCCCTGCGCGAAGGTCTGGCTCGGTCACAACTGTCGACGCAGGCACTGGCCGGACCTCAAGCTTTGGTCGATGTCGTGGCGTCTAGTGTCTGCGACACCGTGGTGGCGGCCATCGTGGGCGCGGCGGGCTTGGGTTCGACTCTGGCGGCGGCGCAGTCCGGCAAGCGCCTACTTCTGGCCAACAAAGAGTCGATCGTGGTGGCTGGCGCTCTGCTGATGGCCGCAATCCGCGAGTCGGGCGCCGAACTATTGCCGATTGATAGCGAACACAACGCCATCTTCCAATGCCTGCCAGCGCCTGCGATTGGTGCTGCCGCAACGCCATCGGTGCGACAGATCGTGCTGACCGCATCGGGTGGCCCCTTCCGAGGCTGGTCGCGCACGCAACTGGCCACGGTGACGCCCGAGCAGGCTTGCGCCCACCCCAAGTGGCGCATGGGCCGCAAGATTTCGGTGGACTCGGCGACCCTGATGAACAAGGGCCTGGAGGTCATCGAAGCACGCTGGCTGTTCGATGCCGCGCCCGAGGCGATCAAGGTGCTGGTACATCCGCAATCCATCGTGCATTCGCTGGTGTCCTACACCGACGGCTCTACCTTGGCGCAGCTCGGCAATCCCGACATGCGCAGCGCACTGGCCTTCGGCCTGGGCTGGCCGGAACGTGTCGATGCCGGCGTGGCCGACCTGGACCTTGCCGCCATCGGTCGACTCGACTTCGAAGCCCCGGACGAAGACACGTTCCCCTGTCTGCGGCTCGCACGGCAAGCCTTGCAACGCGGCCCGCTCGCCACCACCGTACTCAATGCCGCCAACGAAGTGGCGGTTTCAGCCTTTCTTCAGGGCCAATTGGGTTTTCTGGACATTCCTGCGGTGCTGGAAGCGACGCTGGCGCAGGTGAACGAGGGCGACACCACATCGGTCTCGGCCTTGTTGGCACTGGACCAAACCGCACGGCGCACCGCCAACGCCCAACTCAAACGATTCGAGGCTTAATACTCATGTTCGAATACGCAGGCTGGGTGTGGTGGTTGATCGTCAGTCTTGGCGTCCTGGTCACCTTCCACGAGTTTGGCCACTTCTGGGTGGCGCGCCGCTGCGGCGTCAAGGTGCTGCGCTTCTCGGTGGGTTTCGGTCAACCGATCCTGCGCTGGCACGGGCGCGACGGGGTGGAATACGTGATCGGCTGGATTCCGCTCGGCGGCTATGTGCGCATGCTCGACGAGCGCGAGGCGGACGTGCCCGACGATCTGCTGCCCCAGGCCTTCAATCGCAAGTCGGTGTGGCAGCGTTTTGCCGTCGTGCTCGCGGGCCCGATGTTCAATCTGATCCTGTGCGTCTTCCTGCTTTGGCTCATGTTCGTGATCGGCAAGGCCGATTACCAGCCCATCGTGGGCCAAGTGCAAGGCATCGCGGCGAAAGCCGGATTGGAGCGTGACGATCGCATCCTCGCCATCGACGGGCAGCGCATGGACACCTGGACCCACGCCCAGATGGCGCTGGCCACGGCGGCGGTCGATCATCGCGCCGTGTCCGTGGAGGTATTGCGCGGCAACGGCGACAGCGCACGCGTGCAACTGGACCTGTCGCGCCTGCAAGGGGAAGCCGAACCTGCCAGCGCCCTGCGCGAAATCGGGATCGTGCCCAGGCAATTTCTGCTCGACCCCGTGGTCGGCCTCGTTGCACCCGACAGCGCCGCACAGGCGGCTGGGCTGAAGACCGGCGACCACCTGCTTTCCATCAACGGGAAAACCTTGCGCAGCTGGGATGAAATCGGCCCCTTGGTGCAACTGCACGCCAGCGCCGAACGGCCTTTGCAGCTTGCGTTCGAGCGCGACGGCGTGCGTCAGGACGTGTCGATCCAGCCCAAGCTCGATGCCGACGCCTCGCCGCCACGCTGGCTTTTGGGCGTGGGCGCTCCCCGCGGCTCGGCCGAGTACGATGCGATGCTGCGTTTCGGGCCGGTCGACGCCTTGGGCGCCGCCACCGACGAAACCTGGCGCCTGACCCACACCACCCTGGGCGTGGTCTGGCGCATGCTGCGTGGGGCGATGTCGCTGGACAACCTCAGCGGCCCGATTTCCATTGCCCAGTACGCCAGCGTCTCGGCCCAGATGGGCGTGGCGTGGTTCCTGTCGTTTCTGGCCATGCTCAGCCTGAGCCTTGCCATCATGAACCTGTTGCCAATCCCGCTCTTGGACGGCGGACACCTGCTGTATTACCTTATCGAGATGGTCAAAGGCAGCCCGGTCAGCGAGCGCACGATGATCGCTGGTCAGTTCGTGGGCATGGTGCTGTTGGTCGGGCTCATGGGACTGGCGTTTTACAACGATATCCTGCGCCTGGTGGCGTCCTGATCCACTCTCGACCCGATGTGAGCCTTGATTCCCGACCCAGTTCAACACCATCCACGCTCGGCCCCGAACACACGGCGCCGCTCGTGCCTTGTCTTGAGGCTGGATCGTTCCGTTATTTCCAGGCGGTGCCCGTCACCGCCTTCTGTTTGGATGTCACGATGAAGTCACTTGCCCGTTTCTCCCTGCTCGCCGGCCTGCTGCTGGCTCCTGCCGTTCAGGCACAGAGCTTCGAGCCCTTCACCATCAGTGACATTCGCGTCGATGGCCTGCAACGCATCTCCGCCGGCACGGTGTTCACCTACATGCCGGTCGAACGCGGCGAGCGTCTCGATCGAGCGGCGGCAGCACGCACCATCCGCGCGCTGTTTAGAACCGGCTTCTTCAACGATGTGAAGCTCGACCGTCAGGGCGACATCTTGGTCATCACCGTCACCGAACGGCCGGCGATCAACAAGATCACCTTCGTCGGCAACAAGGACATCAAAACCGAAGACCTGACCAAGAACCTCAAGGAAATCGGTCTGGCCGAAGGCGAAACCTTCGACCGCCTGCAACTGGATCGCGTCACCCAGGAACTGACCCGCGCCTACAACAACCGCGGCAAGTACAACGTCTCGATCAGCCCATCGGTCACGGCGCTGGATCGCAATCGCGTCGACATCCAGGTGGACGTGAAGGAAGGTCGCGCCGCCAAGATTCGCCACATCAACATCGTCGGCAACGAGACCTATCCCGACGATGACTTGCGCAAGGGCTGGGAATCCAACACCAGCAACTGGTTGAGCTGGTATCGACGCGACGACCAATACTCGCGCGAGAAGCTCTCCGGCGACCTCGAAAAGCTCAACTCCTACTACCTCGACCGTGGTTTCGTGGACTTCAACGTCGAATCCACCCAGGTCGCCATCACCCCCGATCGCCGTGACATCCACCTGACCGCCAACGTGCGCGAGGGTGAGGTCTACAGCGTATCGGACGTGATCGTGACCGGCGATACCGTGATTCCGCACGATGAAATGGAAAAGCTGGTGTTGGTGCGCAAGGGGCAAATCTTTTCGCGCAAGCTGACTGAAGTCACCTCCGACGCCATGATCGCCCTCTTGGGCAACATCGGTTACGCCTTCGCCAACGTCACCCCGGTGCCGGATGTGGACGCGGAGAAGCGCACGGTCAAGGTGAATTTTTACGTCGAGCCCGGCAAGCGCGTGATGGTTCGCCAGATCCGATTCACCGGCAACACCCGTACGGGTGACGAAGTGATGCGCCGCGAGATGCGCCAATTTGAGGGCAGTTGGTATTCACAGGCGGCCATCGACCGCTCCAAGGTGCGCCTGAACCGCTTGGGCTATTTCAGCGAAGTCGAGGTCGAAACGCCTGCCGTGCCCGGCAGCGACGACGAAGTGGACGTGGTGTTCAGCGTCAAGGAAACCACCTCGGGCAGCTTCATGATCGGCCTGGGCTACTCGCAGTTGGCCGGCTTCATCACCTCGCTGTCTTTGAACCAGAACAACTTCCTCGGTACCGGCAACCGTGTCGGCGTGGGCATTCAACGCAATCGCTTCTCCAAGAGCTACGACCTCAACTACTACGATCCCTACTTCACCGAGGACGGTATCTCGGTCGGTTACAACCTGTCTTACCGCGAGCTCGACCAAGGCAACTACAACATCGCCACCTACTACGCCGACAGTGGCGTGGCACGCGCCATTTTTGGCTTGCCCTTGACAGAAACCGACACCGTAGGCCTGAGCTTCGGTATCGACTTCAACACCATTACCCCAGTGCTGGGCACGCCCCAGCCGATCGTGGACTACATCAATGCCCTCGAACGGCGCACCTTCCACGCCTGGCGCACCGAATTGTCCTGGGCGCGCGATTCGCGTAACGCCTTCTGGAACCCGACCTACGGCAGCTACCAGCGTCTGGCAGCGGAAGTGACCCTGCCCGGATCCACGGTCGAGTACTTCAAGCTTTACTACCAATTCGCGCGCTATTGGCGCGTGAATCGCGCCTTGGTGCTTCTGACCTCGGCTGAATTGGGCTACGGCGATGCCTACAGCGATCCGGTGACCCGCGTGCTCTACAAAGCCGATGGCACGGTCGATCGCACCGTGGTGGCCGACGGCCTGCCCTTCTTCGAGAACTTCTATGCCGGTGGTGTGCAATCCATTCGCGGCTTCGAGGACAACACCTTGGGGCCGTTCGCGATCTCGCCCTACAGCAATTATCGCCAGCCCTTGGGTGGCTCGGTCAAAACCACGGGCACCATCGAAGCCATCTTCCCAACGATATTCGACACCGATCAGACCCGACTGTCGGCCTTCATCGACTTCGGCAACGTCTATCGCAATGCCTCCACCTTCGAATTCCGCGAATATCGTGCCTCGGTGGGTGTGTCGCTGCGCTGGCAGGCGCCGGTCGGGCCGATCGTGCTGAACCTTTCGTATCCGTTCCTTCAGGATCGCGATGACCGCACCGAACGCCTGCAGTTCTCCTTTGGGACGCAATTCTGAGTAGCATGGAAGGCCTGCCATCGGCCCGCCGACCATGCTCAGCACAGAACCTGGCCAACGCTTGAGATTCGATCGCTGGATCGCGATCGGTTTCGCCTTGCTTGCGTATCTGGTGCTGCTGACGCCCGCAGCCTCGGCGCAAACAACGCTTCGCATCGGCTATGTGGACATGGAGCGCCTGCTCACCCAGGCGCCGCAGATTCTGTCGGCGCGTACCCGGCTGCAGAAGGAATTCGACGCCCGCGACGCCGAGCTTCGCCTCGACTCCGCGCGTCTGGCCGAACTCGACCTGCGTGTGAAGCAGGCCACCGAGGCCGCCGAACGCACCGACCTCAGCCGTCAGGCCGACGCCCTGCGTCGCTCGATCGAACGCACCCGTCAACGCCTGCGTGAAGAATTGAACGCGCGGGTGGACGAGGAAACCGAAAAGGCCTGGCCGCAGATCAACGATGCCATCGCCATCCTGGGGCGCGAACAAGGCTATGACTTGATCGTGACCAGCCCTGTGGCCTACGTCAGTGGTCGCATCGATGTGACCGACGACGTGCTCGCGCGCCTGGCGCGTGACTCGGACACTCCGGCGCGTTGAGATGGCTGCAACCTACACCCTCGACGAACTGGCCACGCGTTTCGGCTTGGTCGTGCACGGCCAAGGCAAGCACCTGATTTCTGGTGTGGCCACCCTGGCCAAGGCCCAGTGCCAGCAGTTGGGTTTTCTCGCCAACCCGCACTACCGGCGCGAACTGGCCAACAGCCAAGCCGGTGCCATCGTGTTGCGACGCGAAGATCTGCCGCACTGGAGCGGTTCTGCCCTGATCGCACGCGACCCCTATTCGGCCTTCGCCCGCATCGCGGCCTTGTTCGAAGTCACGGAAGGGAGCCAGTCCGGCATCCATCCCAGCGCCGTGATTGCGCCGGATGCAGTCATCGATCCCGCCGCATCCATCGATGCCCATGTGAGCGTGGGCGCGCGCAGTCGCATCCAAGCCGGTGCCCGCATCGGCCCGGGTTGTGTGATCGGTGAGGATTGCGTCGTGGGGCCAGAGTGCACCTTGGTGGCGCGTGTCACCTTGGTGTGCCGCGTAGCACTCGGGCCACGGGTGCGCATCCATCCGGGTGCCGTGATCGGCGCCGATGGTTTTGGCCTTGCCATGCACGAAGGCCACTGGATCAAGGTGCCGCAATTGGGCGGCGTCAGCATCGGGGCCGATTGCGAGATCGGTGCCAACACCACGATCGATCGCGGCGCACTCGATGACACGGTGCTGGAAGAAGACGTGCGCCTCGACAATCAAATCCAGATCGGCCACAACGTCGTGATCGGGGCACACACCGCGATGGCGGGCTGCGTGGCCGTGGCTGGCTCAACGCGGATCGGGCGCTATTGCCAAATCGGTGGCGGCGCGGGCATTTCCGGTCACATCGAGATTGCCGACAAGGTGACGGTACTGGCAAAAAGTTTCGTCACCCATTCGATCCTCTCCGCCACCGTGGTCAGCTCGGCCATTCCAGCCCGCGATGCCAAGGCCTGGCGCCGCAGCTTGGCGCAACTCAATCGTCTGGGCACGGATCGGGGTCGTAGTCCAAGGGACTGAGCCCGCGCAGGCCAAACGCTACGCACGTCAGGCGCGCGCGTCACCGGCTTGGCGAGGATTGGTTGCGGCAGCAGCCCGTGCGATCATGCCGTCCTGTCTCGGCCGCCCAATCGGTGGCCTTATCCCATTTGGAGTTACGACTTGACCACTTCCGACCTGCCCGCCGTCGAACTTCCCGTCGATGTCACCCGCATCCAGGCCATGCTGCCGCATCGCTTTCCTTTTCTGCTGGTAGATCGCGTGCTCGAAGTCGATCCGGGCAAATACCTGAAAGCACTCAAGAATGTCACCATCAATGAACCTTTTTTCCAGGGCCATTTTCCAGGACATCCGGTCATGCCTGGGGTCTTGGTGATCGAGGCCATGGCGCAAGCCTCCGGTCTTCTCACCCAACTGTCTGAAGCCCCGCGCGCGGCCGATGCGCCCAAGCCAACCTATTACCTCGTGAAGGTCGACAAGGCGCGGTTTTCCAGCATGGTCGTCCCCGGCGATCAGTTGCTTTTGGAGGTCGAACAAAAACGCATGCTGCGCCGTATGGGCCTGTACGAATGCCGCGCCACGGTGGACGGCAAGGAAGTGGCCAGCGCGGAAATTCTCTGCGCCGAACGAGGCTGACGATGGGCGCACGGAGTCATCCCAGCGCCGTCATCGACCCTGCGGCCGAGCTGGCCTCGGATGTGGAAGTGGGGCCGTTCACCGTCATCGGCCCGGACGTGCGCATCGGTGCCGGCACCCGTATCGGCCCGCACTGCACGATCGAAGGTCCGACCCGCATCGGCCAGCGCAACCACATCGTCGGCCACGCCGCCATCGGTGGCCTGCCGCAGGACAAAAAATACGCCGGCGAGCGCGTTGAACTGGACATCGGCGATGACAACCTGATCCGCGAGTTTGTCACCATCAATCGCGGCACCGGCGGGGGCGGCGGCATCACCCGCCTAGGCCATCGCAACTGGATTCTGGCGTACTGCCATATCGCCCACGATTGTCAGGTCGGCGATGACTGCATCTTCTCCAACAACGCCACCTTGGCCGGACATGTCAGCATCGGCAACTTCGTGATCCTCAGCGGCTTTTCCGGTATCCACCAGTTCTGTCGCATTGGCGCCCACGCCTTCATCGGCATGGGTGCCCTGGTCAATGGCGATGTGCCGCCGTTCGTGATGGTGGCGCAAGAATCCTATGCCCGCGCCCGCGGCATCAATGCCGAAGGCCTGAAGCGGCGAGGATTTGATGCCACGCGCATCACCGCCATCAAACGCGCCTACCGGGCGCTGTATCTGGGTGAGACCAAACTCGACGAAGCCAAGGCTGAGTTGAGCAGCATCGCGAGCGAGAGCGACGACGTGGCCGCGATGCTGGCCTTCATCGACACCGCCGAACGCCCGCTGTTGCGGTGATGGTCGCAAGCTCAAAGCGCCCGCTTCGCATCGCCCTGTGTGCAGGCGAAGCTTCGGGCGACGTGCTGGGCGCCAGCCTGATCGAACACCTGCGCGCGCAGTTTCCCGAGGCCGAATTTGCCGGCATTGGCGGGCCGAAGATGCAGGCTCAGGGCCTGACGGCTTGGCACGAGGCCGATGAATTGGCGGTGATGGGTCTGGTCGAGGTTTTGCGACATTTGCCGCGACTGCTCGCGCTGCGGCGTCGTTTTCGCCAGCGTCTGCTGGATTGGCAACCGGATGTCTACGTCGGCATCGACGCGCCGGATTTCAACCTGCCGGTGGAACGCTGGCTCAAGCAACGCGGCCTGCGCACCGTGCACTACGTCAGCCCCTCGATCTGGGCCTGGCGTGCGGGACGCGCCGCCAAGATCGGCCAGTGCGCCGATCGGGTGCTCTGCCTGTTTCCAATGGAACCTGCGATCTACGCCCAGCATGGCGTGGAGGCGCGTTTCATCGGCCATCCCTTGGCCGATGCCATGCCGCTGCAGCCCGACCGTGCAGCTGCCCGCAAAGCCTTGTCACTGAACGCCCAAGCGCCGGTTCTGGCCGTGCTGCCTGGCAGCAGGCTGGGTGAAATTGCACGCTTGTTGCCGGTGTTTCTGGCCGCCTTGCCCGCCATCCATGCCCGCGTGAACGCACTCCAAGTCGTGATCCCGGCAGCCAATCCGCGCTGTCGGGCTGCGATCGAAGCCGAATGCGCACAACACCCGGATGCACAATCCATTCGCATCGTCGATGGCCGTGCCGGCGAGGTGATGGTGGCTGCCGACGTGGTGCTGCTGGCCTCGGGCACGGCCACGCTGGAAGCCCTCTTGGCCAAACGTCCGATGGTGGTTGCCTATCGCATCGCCGCCGTCACCTATTGGATCGTCAAAGGTCTGGGCCTGCTCAAAACCGATCGCTACAGCCTGCCCAATGCACTGGCCGGCGAGTCCATCGTGCCGGAGTTGATGCAGCACGACTGCACCCCGGCAAACATCAGTGCCGCCGTCCTGACATGGTTTGAACACCCCGAGCGCATGGCTGCCATCGAACCGCGCTTCACCGCCATCCACGCGCAACTGCGCTGCAACGCCAGTGAAATGGCGGCACACGCCATCGCAGACCTGCTCGATGGACGCTGAAACCCAAGTCATCGCGGGCGTCGATGAAGCCGGTCGTGGCCCACTGGCGGGGCCGTTGGTGGTGGCCGCCGTGATCCTTGATCCGACACGTCCGATCGTGGGCTTGGGTGACTCCAAGGCACTCAGCGAGCGCCAACGCGAGGCGCTGTTCCCGCAGATTCAAGCCCAGGCCATCGCCTTTTGCATCCGAGTGATCGAAGCCAGCCAGATCGATCAGCTCAATATCTTTCAAGCCACGATGCTCGGCATGCGCGAGGCCGTGCTTGGCCTGAGCGTGGCCCCACAACGGGCACGCATCGACGGCAACAAGATTCCACCCGGCCTGCCCTGCGCGGCCGAGGCGTGGGTCAAGGGCGATGCCCGCGATGCGGCCATCGGCGCGGCCTCGATCCTCGCCAAAGTCACCCGCGATCGGCTGATGCTCGCCTTGCACGATCGCTGGCCGATGTACGGCTTCGATCAACACAAGGGCTATCCGACGGCCGCCCATCTGACCGCACTGCAAGAACACGGCCCTTGCCCCGAGCATCGCCGCAGCTATGCCCCAGTGCGGCAAGTTCTGGAGCGCGACCTGTTCGCCACCCACACCTGACACCCAATCCCCAATCCCGGCTCCTATGCCGCACTGCACAATCGCCGCGCAGCCTGTTAGCATCGCCCTTCCCTTTCTCGAAACCGGCGTACCGCGATGTGCTCCATCCTCGGCATCCTCGACATCAAGACCGATCCCATCGCCCTGCGTGCGCAGGCACTGGAGCAGTCACGCCGGATGCGCCATCGCGGGCCGGACTGGTCGGGTATCTACGACGATGACCGCGCCATCCTGGTGCACGAGCGGCTGGCCATCGTTGGCGTGGACAGTGGCGCCCAGCCCTTGCGCAGCCCGGATGGGGCGCTGGTGTTGGCGGTCAATGGTGAGATCTACAACCACCGCGAACTGCGCGCCGAGTTCGAACGCGACTTTGCCTTTCAAACCCATTCCGATTGCGAAGTCATCCTGCCGCTGTACACGACCGGGAGCGACGCCACCTCGGTGTCGGCGTGGCTCAATCGGCTCGAAGGCATGTTCGCCTTCGTGCTGTGGGACGCGGCAAACGGCATCTGGCTGATCGCGCGTGATCCCATCGGCATCATCCCGCTGTACTACGGCCACGATGCCCACGGCAATCTGCATGTCGCCTCGGAACTCAAAGCCCTGGCCGGCATTTGCAGCGCGGTGCAGGAATTTCCTCCAGGCCACTTCTGGCGCAGTGGCGATGCCGAAGCCACGCCGTACTACACCCCGCGCTGGCGCGAATACGCCGCGGTTGCCGGTGCAGAGTCGGATCGCGCCAAGCTGCGACATGCGTTCGAAGCCTCGGTGCGCAGCCACATGATGAGCGATGTGCCTTACGGCGTGCTGCTTTCCGGCGGACTGGATTCTTCATTGGTGGCGGCCATCGCCAAGAAATATGCCGCCCGTCGCGTGGATGACGAAAATCGCAGCGAGGCTTGGTGGCCGCAGTTGCACAGCTTCGCCATCGGCCTGCGCGAATCACCGGATTTGAAAGCCGCCCGCGACGTCGCGGCGCATATCGGCACCATCCACCATGAGTTGATCTTCACCGTGCAGGAAGGCATCGACGCCCTGGCTGATGTGGTGTACCACCTCGAAACCTACGATGTGACCACCATCCGCGCCTCGACCCCGATGTACCTGATGGCCCGTCGCATCCGCGCCATGGGCATCAAGATGGTGCTTTCGGGCGAAGGATCGGACGAGATCTTCGGCGGCTATCTCTACTTCCACAAGGCGCCCAATGCTCAGGCCCTGCACGAAGAAACCGTACGCAAGCTCGACGCCCTGCATCTGTTCGACTGCCTGCGCGCCAACAAGTCGATGGCGGCCTGGGGCGTGGAAGCGCGTGTGCCCTTCCTCGACCGCACCTTTATCGATGTGGCGATGAATCTTGATCCGGAAGTGAAGCTCTCCGGCAAGGCGCGTGGCCGCATCGAAAAGCAATTTCTGCGCGAAGCCTTCGCCGGCTACCTGCCCGACAGCGTACTGTGGCGCCAGAAGGAACAGTTTTCCGATGGCGTGGGTTATTCCTGGATCGACTCGCTCAAGGCCCACGCCGCCCAGCAAGTCAGCGATCAGGAACTGGAAAGCGCGCGCTTCCGCTTCCCCTACAACACCCCGCTCACCAAGGAAGCCTATTTCTACCGCACCCTGTTCGAAAAGCATTTCCCACAGCCCTGGGCTGCGCAATGCGTGCCGGGCGGGCCATCGGTGGCCTGCTCCACCGCCGCCGCACTGGAGTGGGACGCCTCGCTCAAAAACGTGGTCGATCCTTCCGGCCGTGCGGTGCAATCGGTGCACAACGCCGCCTACTGATCCTGCGGTCACGTCACGGCGCGGGCTTGTTATGCTTGACGGCAAGAACCGTCATGCAAGGCCCAGCGCCGGCATGACCTAGCCGATGGCATGACCGTAGGGGCCAAGCAGCGTTGAACATCACTGGATACCGAATCGTGCGCACGCTGGGGCGCGGTGGTATGGCCACCGTGTACTTGGCCGAGCAGCAATCGGTGCAGCGCGAGGTGGCGCTCAAGGTGATGTCGACCACCCTGCTGGGCGATGAGCAATTTGGCGAACGCTTCCTGCGCGAAGCACGCATCGCGGCGCGTCTGAGCCATCCCAACGTGGTTCAGATCTTCGACGTCGGCATCTGCGGCGAATACCACTACATCGCCATGGAGTACGTGCCGGGTGGCGCGGTCATGGGGCGATCCAATCAGGCCCGCACGCCGGGTTTCGCGCTCTCGGTCACCAGCCAGATCGCCAGTGCCCTCGACTACGCCGGCAGCCACAACATCGTGCATCGGGACATCAAGCCCGACAACATCCTGCTGCGCGCGGATGGCACCGCCGTGCTGACCGATTTCGGTATCGCACGCGCGGCCGACGCCTCGCGCATGACGCGCACCGGCGCGGTCATCGGCACGCCGCACTACATGAGCCCGGAACAGGCGCGCGGACAAACGCTGGATGGTCGCGCCGACCTCTACAGCTTGGGCATCGTGCTGTACGAATTGCTGGTTGGGCACGCGCCCTACCAAGCGGAAGATTCCATGGCCGTGGGCATCATGCAGATCACCGCGCCCGTGCCCAAGCTCCCATCCAAACTGGCGAGCCTGCAACCCTTGCTGGACCGCATGTTGGCCAAGGATCCGGCTCAGCGTTACCAGAGCGGTGCCGAGGTCATGGCGGCCATCAGCGCCTTGCAGCGTGATGGCAACTTGTCGAGGGAGACTCGCGTCCTGCCCAGTGCCAACACGCCCGCAAACGACTTGGGGTCGGCATCCGACGCCTACGCCGAACCACGCCTTGGCGCCATCGATACGGTCTTGCGTGCCCCAACCCGCATCCGCACACCGGTCGCCCGCAAGCCACGTCGCCTGCGCTGGTTGGCACTCCTGTCCGTGCTGCTGTTGGCGGCGATCGGTGCCGGCCTTTACCACTTCCAGGACCGCCTGCGCGATTCGCTGCCGCAGACCCGCCTCAATCAGACCCTGGAGCAGGCCGACGCCGCCTTGCGCGCCGGTCAGTTGAGCGGTAGCGATGGCAGCGCGCGCGAACTTTATCTGGTCGCACGCGCCATCGACCCGGACAACGAAACGGCGCGCCAAGGTCTGCAGGCCGTAGGCCGGCAATTGCTGGCGCAGGCACGCACCGCGCTGGCCCATGGCGACGCCACACCCGCGAATGCCCTGCTGACGCAAGCCGAATCCTTGATGCTGCCCGCCGCCGACGTGGCGGATCTGGCGCGAAACCTGCATCTGCGCGAGAGCAAAGAACAAGAGCTGGGCACGCTGCTCGATGCTGCACGCCGCGCGGCCGATCAAGGCCAGCTCGATGGCAACGAACAAAGCGCTTTGAGTCTCTACCGACGTGTCCTGAGCACGAATCCAGGAAACGCCATCGCGCTGGCAGGGCAACGCGATGTCTTGTCGCAGCTGCTGCAGGACGCCACC
>CAUJJS010000148.1 GCA_963205415.1 Pseudomonadota bacterium | reverse complement strand
CAACTCTACGATCCGGTGAAGGGCATGTTCCTGCCCGATCGTTACGTCAAGGGCGAGTGCCCGAACTGCGGTGCGGCCGATCAGTACGGCGACAATTGCGAAGTCTGCGGCAAGGCCTACGCGGCATCGGACCTCAAGAATCCGATCTCGGTGATGTCCGGCGCCACGCCGGAACTGCGCGAGTCGGAACATTACTTCTTTGAATTGGGCAAGTTCGAGGATTTCCTGCGCCAATGGCTGACGGGCGATGTCGCGTCCTCGGCGGTGAAGGCCAAACTCGACGAGTGGCTGGAAGGCGGCCTGCGCGACTGGGACATCTCACGCGACGCGCCCTACTTCGGCTTCCCGATTCCCGACGCGCCGGGCAAGTTCTTTTACGTGTGGCTGGATGCGCCGATTGGCTATTTCGCCAGCTTCAAGGCCTATTGCAATAGCGCCAAGGGCCATGCCCAAGGTTTGGATGAGGCGCAATTCGAGCGCCTTTTGGCAGCGGAGGGTGGTGCCGAAATGCACCACTTCATCGGCAAGGACCTCATCAACTTCCACGGCCTGTTTTGGCCGGCGATGCTCAAGGGTTCGGGCTTCGTGGTGCCCAGCCGTCTGCACGTCAACGGGTATTTGACGGTGAACGGCGCCAAGATGAGCAAGTCGCGCGGCACCTTCATCATGGCGCGCACCTATCTGGATGCCGGACTCAAGCCCGAATACCTGCGATACTACTACGCGGCGAAAACCTCGGGCGGGGTGGACGATGTGGACTTGAACCTTGCCGACTTCGTGCAGCGGGTCAATTCCGATCTGGTGGGCAAGTTCGTCAATATCGCCAGCCGTTGCGCCGGTTTCATCGAAAAGCGTTTCGACGGCAGGTTGGCGGCACAGTTGCCCGCCGATCTTGAAACCCGTTACGCCGAGGCTTGGCAACGTCTCGCCGAGACCTGTCTGGGCGAGAACGGCGCTTACGCGCGCGACAATCTCATCGCCGTGCTCAATCGCTGCATGGCCGAGGCCGACGCAGCCAACGAATGGATCGCGCAGATGGCGCCGTGGGCGATGGCCAAGGACGCATCACGTGATGCTGAATTGCATGGGGTGTGCAGCCTTGCCATCAACCTGTTCCGGCTGATTGCCGGCGTGCTCAAACCCATCCTGCCGGCCACCGCCGCCGGTGCGGAAGCGTTTTTGCGCGCACCATTGGCCAACTTCGACGCACTGGCCACGCCACTGCTGGCTCACACCATCGCACCGTATCAGCCCTTGTTGACCCGCATTGATCCAAAGCAGGTCGAAGCCATGGTCGAAGCCAGCAAGGAATCCCTACAGCCCACCGCCACGGCAAAGCGTGGCGAAGCAGTGGCTCCGATTCCCGATTCCCCATTCCCGATTCCCGTCGTCGGTATCGACGACTTCGCCAAACTCGACCTACGCATCGGCCGAGTCAAGGTTTGCGAGTTCGTCGACGGCTCGGACAAGCTTTTGCGCTTTGAACTGGATGCCGGTGAACTGGGCACGCGCCAGATTTTTTCCGGCATTCGCGCCGCCTACCCCGAGCCGGAAAAACTCGTGGGCCGCCGCGTGGTGTTCATCGCCAATCTTGCGCCGCGCAAGATGCGCTTTGGCGTGAGTGAGGGCATGATCCTGTCGGCCGGCACCGGTGGCGATGATCTTTTTCTGCTGGATGCCGATGAAGGCGCACAGCCCGGAGCACAGGTGAAGTAATGCCGTGGATATCGGCGCCGCAAGCTTGGTTTCCGCCTCGTTCACGCTGACCTGCCTGAGCGCCGAGCGTGGCTTGGTGTGCAGTGCGGCGGTACGACGCCTCGTTGCCACGCCACGAGGCTTCGCGCGCTTTCTGATTGGCAGCGTGTTGTTTAGCGCGCTGCTTGCAACACCAATTTTGTGGCTGCGGCCAACACTCGCGCCTGCATACGGAATTGCCGCAGGTCTGGTCCTGACAGGCGTGCTGGCCGCGCGCCTCTTGCACCATCGAAACGCGCGGGATCTGCGCACGGCGGCGCCTTGGCTCTTGGTCGCGAGCCTGTGCGCGACGCTACCGCTGGCCTTGCTCGCGCACGATGCCCAAAGCGCGCTTTGGGCCAGTCTGGCCACGGCTTTGGCGCTGGCCATTGGCGTGCCCGCCTGGGCAGAATTGGCACGGCGACTGGACGACTCGGATGTTCCAAGCCGAATGCGCCCGTTGCCGGCGCGCCTGCTGGTTTGCGGCATCATCGTGCTGGCATTGACCGGCAGCCTGTCATGGTGACGCTGGCGCTGCTGCTGATTGCACTCGCGCTCGCCGGCTGGGCGTGGCGCGATTGGCTCGTGCCTGCCGCGCCACCTGTTTCAGACGCACATGAAACCTCATTGGTCGATCAGATCGATGCCCTGCTGCCGCAAACCCAATGCGGTCAATGCGGCTTCCCCGGCTGTCGGCCCTATGCCGAAGCCATCGTACGGGGTGAGGCCACGATCAATCGTTGTGCACCCGGCGGCGCACGCGGCATCGAGAAGCTGGCGGCCCTACTCGGTCAAGCCGTGGTGCCGCTCGATCCCGCGTATGGGCACGAAAAACCGTCGACCGTGGCCGTCATCCACGAGGATGCCTGCATCGGCTGCACCAAGTGCATCGATGCCTGTCCCGTGGATGCCATCATCGGCGCTTCCAAGCTGATGCACACCGTGATGAGCGATGTCTGTACCGGCTGCGGCCTGTGCGTGCCGGCTTGTCCGGTCGATTGCATCGATATGATGAAGCTGGCGACAAACGATGGCACGGCCGAAAGCCGCAGCGCGTTCGTGTCGGACTGAAGTCCGATCTACAGGTGCGCGCTGGTGGGGCACTGACCTGCTTTCGTAGGTCGGGATTCATCCCGACGTTTTGGCGACCCATGTCGGGTTGAAACCCGACCTACGACAGGCTTGGTGTCGGCTTGAAAGCGGACCTACGCTTGCGGCGGGAGGCCAGCCAATTCACCCATGAAACGGCGGTAGTGGGCGAGTTCGGCCACCGACTCGCGGATGTCCGAGAGCGCCGTGTGATTGCCGGCCTTGGTGAGCCCTGCGGCAATGTGGGGTGCCCAGCGCCGTGCCAATTCTTTGACCGTGGAAACATCCAGATTGCGGTAGTGGAAATGGCGTTCCAGCAAGGGCATGCCGCGTGCCAGAAAACGTCGATCCTGACAGATGGAATTGCCACAGATCGGTGATTTTCCCGCAGGCACCCACGCCGACACGAACGCCAAGGTGCGGCGCTCGGCTTCTGCCAAATCCACCTCCGACGCCAGCACCCGATCCCATAGCCCGCTGCCACGGTGGGTGTTGCGATTCCACTCGTCCATGGCTTCCAGCCGTGCCAATGGATGACGTATTGCCAGCTCCGGACCTTCCGCCAGCACGTTGAGCTGACTGTCGGTGATGAGGGTGGCGATCTCGATGATGCTGTCGCTGTCAGGGTCGAGTCCGGTCATTTCCAGATCGATCCAGATCAGGTGGTCTTGGTGGCATTGGGCGGTCATGGTTCTACTCGAAAGCAGCGTGGGCGATGGCGATCAAGGCGTGCGCGCGCTGCGCTTGTCGCGGAAATAGGCGCTCAGGCGTGCCCCGCATTCCTCGGCCAACACGCCACCATCGACCATCACGCGGTGATTGTGGCGCGGATCGCGCAACAGGTCGAATACGCTGCCGCAGGCGCCGGCCTTGGGATTGGCGGCGCCATACACCAGCCGCGCAACGCGCGCGTGCACCATCGCCATCGCGCACATGGCGCAGGGTTCGAGGGTGACGAAAACGGTGCAGCCTTCAAGCCGATAGTTCCCAAGAATCTTGCCGGCCGCACGCAAGGCCACAACTTCCGCATGCGCAGTCGGATCATGCTCGACGATCGTGCGATTGCTGCCTGTGGCCAGCAAGCGACCGTCCGCGCCCACCACCAAGGCCGCAATCGGAACTTCATCGTCCTCGCACCGCGCGCGCTCGGCTTCAGCCAGTGCCAGCCGCATCCAGTCGGCATCGCCGCGCATTGATGGACGGGCAGGATCAGCCAGCGCGCTCAAGGTTTGGCCTCGGAGTCCTGCATGCGTTGACGTGACATTTCCATCAGCAGCGGCGCCATGTCCTGCGGCAGTTCGCCGCGCTCAATGCGATCACGGTGGATGGCTTCGGCAATTTCTTGCGTACGCTGTGGATGAGCACCGCCGCTGCGACTAGCGTCACCGGCCAATTCAACCCAAGCGTTGCCATCGGGATAGTACACATCGATTCGCTCGCGCCGGTCACCGCGACTGTGAATGACATAGTCGGGCGGCTCTGGATTCGACCGCAAAAAAGTGCCCTGGCCATCGCTTCGGCAGACGCGGCCCTTGGCAATCAGCTGAGCCAAGGATGGGAGCAGGTCGGTTTGCTGGAACGCGGCAGAAATCTCGCCACGGGGTAAACCACTGGCCCCAGCCACAATCAATGGAATGCGAGCCAAAGCACTGTCTCCATAGCGACGCCACTCGCCCGCATCCACTGCAGTCATGCTGCGATGGTCGCCGGTAATGAGCAAGATTCCGTGTTCGAAGAAGCCTCGTTCGACCAGCTTTCTGTAGAAGTTCGCCAAATTGGCGTCGGCACGACGGAACACTGCGCGTTCATCCAGCTTGCCCGTGGCGGGGTCCAGAAAGGGTGGATGCGATTCCACCGTCAACAGCGCCGCAAAAAATGGTTTGGTGGCATCGTGTTCGTTGTCCAGCCACTGCAGAAAGCGACCATACAGTGCCTCATCTGACGCCGCATCGAAGTTGCCACGTGGCAAATCACGGTAGTAGGCGTTTTCCGAGCCTTCGAAATGGTCCACCTGCATGCGCTTGAGCCAGCTTGTGGAGTCCAGAAAAGCCAAGGTGGCCGTGGTGAAGAACGCCACCTCGTAACCTGCTGGATGCAGGGCGCCCACGACCGAACGTTTGGGATCGCCAAACCCATCAAAGGCTCGCAAGCTCAGGAACCGACCCACCGCGGGTATCGGCACCCGCCCATCCAACAACGAGATCAAGCCTTGATCGGTGGTGAAGCCGTTGGCATGGAAGGCACTGAACCAGGTGTTCTGACGCGCAATGGCATCGAGTTCAGGAACATCGTCACTACCACCCAGCAAGGCGCTGTGGTGGGCCGAAAGCGATTCAACAATCACCAGCAGCACGTTCGGGGTGCGTCCTTGTCCAGCTTCGCAAACATCGGCTCTAGGGCCATTACGTACCAAGACCTGCCGCACGAACTCAGGTGAGTACGGCGTATTGACACCGCGCATGCGTTGCAGCTGCAAAAGGTTCACCACACCTTCGCTGTGTATGTAGCCGTCAGCTTGGTGGCCCAGCGGCACACCGACCAGCACCATGGTCAGCGCCAGACCGCCCATCCCCAACGCCGGCTTCAAGGCGCGCGAGATCGGAAACCACAACAGAATCGAGCTTGCCAAGACGGTCAGCAGTGTCACAAACACGAAACCATGCCCACCTTGCAGGGCGCTGCGAAGAAAACCCCAGGTCGCTTGACCTTCGCCGCCGAACTTCAGCACGTCGGCCATGTGCAGCCTCATGCTGAGCAGATCGAGCAAGAGCGTATCCACGAGCATCAGGACTGCCAGCATCAACGCCAGCAGGATAATCACACGGCGCAGCCAATACCGGTGCACTACCAGACTCAATGCCAGTGCCGCGACACCGAACGCGGCCAGCCAGAGATCATTTCCGGCCGTCGCCCAAGCCACACATTCGCCGCAGTTGGCCGAAGCACCATAAGTCCGCTGCGTCAGCACCGCACGCCAAAACGGCACCGCAGCCAACAGCCCAACAAGCAGCACAATGGCCGCAGTGCCCGCCCGGCGAACTGCTTTCACACCCCACCACGGGTGTCGTACTGCTGAAGAGCCGTGCGCATATAGCGCCGTGCATCTTCGGCCAAGTCATCGTGTTCAAGGGCGAACTGGATGGTGGCTTCGACCAGCCCGATGCGGCTGCCGCAGTCAAAGCGTCGGCCTGCGAAACGGTGGGCGAGCACGGGGTGATCTGCCAACAGGGCCGCAATGCCGTCGGTGAGCTGGATTTCCCCGCCACTGCCCGGAGTCTGAGTTTCCAATTTGGCGAAAATCTGTGGCGGCAGGACATAACGCCCCACCACGGCGAGCGTGCTGGGAGCCTGTTCTGGTGCGGGCTTTTCCACGATCGAGCCGATGCGATTATCGCAATCACCCCAAGCCGTGGTGGCGACGATGCCGTAGCTGCACGTCTGCTCGCGCGGCACATCCTGCACCGCCACCACGCCTGCCTCGGTGCTGGCGGCCAATGCGAACATCTGCGCCAAGGCACCCGGGCCACGCGAAAAAATCAGGTCATCGGGCAACAGCACGGCAAAGGGTTCATCACCGACCACCGGCTGCGCGCAGAGCACCGCATGGCCGAGGCCACGCGCTTCGCTTTGCGTCACGAACACGGCGCGCACGTGATCGGGTAGGACATTGCGCACCAGCTCCAGCAAGTCGGACTTGCCGGCGTGTTCGAGTCGGTGTTCCAGCTCGTAGGCCTTGTCGAAATAGTCCGCAACCGCGTGCTTGTAGCGGTTGGTGACGAAGATCAGGGTGTCGCAACCGGCCGCGATGGCTTCATCCACGGCGTATTGGATCAGGGGCCGATCCACCACCGGCAACATTTCCTTGGGAACGGTCTTGGTGGCTGGCAAGAAACGCGTGCCTTGGCCGGCCACTGGAAACACGGCCTTGCGAACTTTTTGATAGGTCGGTCGTGCAACGCTCATCAGCCTGCTGCCTTGCGGTGCATGGAAACCACCCGCGCCGAGCCGGGCTCACGCGTGTACTCGGGAACCAATTGGCACAGCATCGCTTCCAGTGCCTCCTGATCGAATCGCAAAACCGCTTGGCGTGCTTCATTCAGTACGCTGTCGAGCACCACATGGGGCAACTCGCGCGGCTGTGCCAGCATGATCTTGGCGTGCGCGGTGGGATGGTAGTTTTCCTGCGGGTGGAACAGTTCTTCGAACAGTTTTTCGCCCGGCCGCAAACCGGTGTAAACGATGGCGATATCGCGCTCGGGTTGCTTGCCGGCCAGACGAATCATCTGTTCGGCCAGATAGGCGATGCGCACTGGCTCGCCCATGTCCAGCGCAAAAATTTCCCCTCCATCGCCCAGGGCCGCCGCCTGCAGGATGAGTTGGCAGGCTTCCGGAATGGTCATGAAGTAGCGCGTGACTTCCGGATGCGTGACCGTGACCGGCCCACCTTCGCGAATCTGCTCGCGGAACAAGGGCACCACGCTTCCGGCCGAGTCGAGCACGTTGCCGAATCGCACGGTGATGAAACGCACGTGGCTCTCGCGTGCCATGGCCTGACACACCATTTCGGCCACGCGTTTGCTCGCGCCCATGACATTGGTAGGGTTGACCGCCTTGTCGCTGGAGATCAACACGAAACTCTCGACCCCGTGCTGGATCGCCGCCAAGGCCAGGGTGCGGGTTGCCAGCACGTTGTTGCGCACCGCTTCACGCACTTGTTCCTGCAACATCGGCACGTGCTTGTAGGCCGCGGCATGAAATACCACCTGCGGGCGGCAGCGTGACAAGGCGTGTTCGCATACCGCCGCATCACCGCAATCACCCAAGACCACATCCAAAATCAAATCCGGAAACTCGGCGTGCAGCTCGCGTTCGATGCGATAGAGGTTGTACTCGCAGGAATCGATCACGCAAAGCGACTCGATGCCGAGGCGAGCAACTTGGCGACACAGCTCCGAACCGATGGAACCGCCACCACCCGAGACCAGCACCCGTCGTCCGGCCAAGCCGGTGCGGATGGCGGTCCAATCGAGCGTGACCGGATCGCGACCCAGAAGGTCGTCGATCGCCACTTCCTTGAGTTGATTGAAGGCCGAGCGGCCTTCGATCACATCGCGCAAGCGCGGCACGGTACGGAACGGCAGCTCGGTGGATTCGCAAAGCGCCACCACCCGCTGCATCTGCTGGTTGTTGAGCGAGGGCATGGCGATCAACAGCATTTCCGCGGCCACCTCTCGCGCGATTTCGGACAGACGATCCAACGCGCCCAGGACCGGAACGCCCTGAATGCGCGCGCCGCGCAGCTTGCGGTTGTCATCGAGGATGCCGACCGGGCGCAGCAGGTTCTCACGCCGCAATTCGCGAATCAGCGCCTCGCCAGCACTGCCGCCACCCAGCACCAGCACACGCCGCACCGGCAAGCGCGAGGCCGCGCCGTAGCGGCCATCCTTCCAGCGCCGATACAAGAGTCGCGGACTGGCCAAAAACAGGATCAGCAACATCGGGTAGATGAACAACACCGCGCGCGGGATGCCATCCAGACGATTGAGCAGAAACACCGCCGGCGCGATGGCGAGCGAACCCAGGGCGGCTGCGCGCACGATGTTCCAGATGTCGGGCATGCTGGCAAAACGCCAGAGGCCGCGATATAGCCCCGTCCACCACAACACGAGCGCCTGAGCACCCAGCACAACGGGGAGTTCGGCCGCGAACACATCGACATCGGGCCCATTCGGCACAAAGGTGTAGCGCAGCACATTGGCCAGATACCAGGCCAACCACACCATGACCAAATCGTGCAGAACCACGGCTACGCGAGGGTGGATGCCAGCGATCAAGGATTTGTAGGTCATCAACTCCGTCCCTGCACTGGAACTTGCCGGCCTGCCCGACACACAGCACGTCGCCGCCTCATCACCGCACGCTTGCCAAACCACCAGATGCCCGATGCCAGCACCAATACCGACAACGCCAACATCATGGAATGCTCTGGCCAAGCCTTCATCACCACGAGGACGGGCAACACCACCACAAGGTTCCATGCCATGTACAGCAGGGCGACTTGTGCATGGCCGCGACCGCTGCGAATCAGCCATTGGTAGAGGTGCTCGCGATGCGCAGTATACCAACGCCGACCTGACACCACGCGCGAGGCCAGGGTCAGACTGGCGTCCACCAGCAGGGCCGAGGGCAACACCACCCATACCCAGAAGTGCTCGGGTGCGCTCGCCACTGCCACCCAAATCAAGACCCCGCAAATCAAACCCAGCGCACCACTGCCCACATCTCCGAGAAAAATGCGTGCGCGAGGAAAATTGAAGGGTAGAAAGCCCATACACGCGCCAGCCATGGTCCAAGCCACCATGATCCACGGGCCGGGCTTCGATGCCTCGTCACCGACCAGACCGATCATGGCCAAGGCCGCACCCAGCCACAGACACTGACTGGCCAGCAAGCCGTTGCTGCCATCCATGAAGTTCCAAGCATTGATGCACGCCACCAACCAAACCGCGCACACTGCGATCACCAGCGGCATCCACCACGTCCCCCAAGGCAGCAGATGTGGCATCGGCAACGCCCATGCCAAACCTGTCGCTGCGGCGATATGGACGAGCAATCGGCGAACGACCGGCTGCGGCCGATGGTCATCAAGCCAGCCGACTCCGGCCACCGCCAGCAAGGTCACGCCCAACACGCTGGGCACTACCCATTCGTCCCACGACACCCACGGCAAGGCCATCGCCACGCAGATCACGATCGCCACACCACCACCACGCGGAGTCGGCAGGGAGTGGCTACGACGTTGACCGGGAAAATCCAGAAGCTGACGCCAGTGGGCATACGCCAAGGCCGTGCGGGTCAGTCCCGCAGCGATCATGGCGGTGACCAAGCACCACGCCACCATTGCCCACCACCCTTGCGCCAGCACGGCTTATTCCCCGAATGCGTCGTGCACCGGCCGGACCGTGCCCCAACGCTTGCAGCTCGGGCACTGCCAATGGTGCGCCTTGGCGCCGAAACCGCAGTGCCCGCAGCGATACGCCGTCGCGTTGGCGACCAAGCGCCCGCTGATCTCTCGAACCCGTTCCAAGGTTTCGTCAGCGGCCAGTTCCGGGGCCTTGCGTGCCAGATCAATCAGGGCATTCTGGCCGCGTGCCGATGGCCTGCGCTGCAACTGACGAATCAGGAATTCTCCGGCCGCCACCGCGCCTTCGTCCTGTTCGATCAACTGCGCCAATGCCAGCACCGGCGCCACGCCGGGGTAGCGCTCGCTCATTTCCGCCAGAAAGGCGCGCGCGCGCGGCCTGTCGCCCAGACGCTGGTAGCACTGGAGTAGATCCTTGAGCACTTCCGGCAAGGCATCAACATCGTGTCGCGCCACGCGCTCGAAGGCACGAACCGCTTCGACGTCAGCACCATCGGCCAAGGCCATGCGCCCTTCGATGATGCCGGCGCGCACGCTGTGCGATTCAGCCTCATAGGCATCGCGCAGGTGCTGGCTGACCGCCGCGAGATCGCCCGCAGCCCGCGCCTGTTCGGCCAGTTCGCAATGAAACTGGGACAACAACTTGCCCATGGGTTCGCCGGTGGCAGCCTCGTAACGATGCGCATGATCGATGGCCTTGGGCCAGTCACGTTCTTGCTGATAAATCCAGATCAGGTGATGCAGGGCCTTGGGCGCAGGGCCGTGAACCTTGCCCAGATCGGAGAACAAGGCCTCGGCACGGTCCAGAAGGCCCGCCCGCATGAAGTCCTCACCCAGTTCCAGCACCGCCTGCAGGCGCTGTTCCTCGGTCAGATGCGGGCGCTCGACGAGGTTCTGATGGATGCGGATGGCGCGATCCACCTCGCCGCGACGGCGAAACAAGTTGCCCAGGGCAAAGTGCGTTTCGACCGTGTCCTTGTCGACTTCGGCAATCTGCAGGAAGACCTCGATGGCCTTGTCGGGCTGCTCGTTCAGAAGGAAGTTCAGGCCCCGAAAATAGCTCGACGAGAGCCGGCTGACGCGCTGGCCGCTGCGACGTTCACTGCCTTGGCGGCCGACGAACCAACCCGATAGCGAGGCCAGCGGCAACAGAATAAGCAGCCACCAGAGCGACGGAAGACTCATGGTCAGGGTGCGCCGGGGAAGGCGCTGGGCGTCGGCTCGGGCGGTGTCGCAGGTGTCACGTCACGGCGCGCCAGACGCGCGATACGCCGCCGCTGCGGCCAGATCACCGTGAACCACAACAAAGCGCCGGCCGCAATCGCGCCCATCACGGCAAAGCCGAGCAACGCCACGCCCAAGGGCACGGTGAATCGATAACGGTAGAAATCGAGCACCACTTCATCGGCATTGAACGCACCAAAGAGGATGCCCGACACCAGAAACAGCACCGCCACAATGAAAGCCATCAATCGCATCGAAGTGCCTGCGAGTCCGCGTTCGCCAAGACTGCAAGCTTAGCCCAAATGGCACGTGTACTCGTGTTCGCTAACCATCGTGGACAGCGTGTCGATGGGTACAGCTACGACGCAGGGTGCATGTCGGGCCACCGGCTACGGCGGCGGCAGCATGGGCAGGCCTCAATCGGCCGTCTGCGACTGGCCGGGGCGCGGCACCACGGATTGCACCTGGTCGCGCAGTTCCTTGCCGGGCTTGAAATGCGGCACATGCTTGCCAGTCAAGGCCACCGGCTCGCCCGTTTTGGGATTGCGGCCGATGCGGGCCGGACGAAAATGCAGGGAAAAGCTGCCGAAGCCACGAATCTCGATACGCTCGCCCTGCGCCATGGTGGCACTCATCTGCTGCAGCAGGGTCTTGACCGCCATGTCCACGTCATCAGTGCGCAAGTGCGCCTGACGCGCCGCCAAGGCTTCGATCAGTTCAGACTTGGTCATCGAGTTTCCCCTTGTCGATGCAAACATTGAGCCGAGCCGACGAAACCGCCGGCTCGGCTCGGATACAACACTTACTCGGACTTGCCGCTGTCCAGCTGCTCACGCAACAGCGCGCCCAGCTTGGTGGTGCCACCGCTGGCGCTCTGGTACTCGGCCAGAGTCTCGGCCAGTTCGGCGTCGTCCTTGGCGCGGATGGAGAGCTGCAAGGTGCGGTTCTTGCGATCCAGACCGATGTACTTGGCCTCGACCTTGTCGCCCACCTTCAGGTGCTGGGTGGCGTCCTCGACGCGCTCCTTGGCGATGTCGTTGGCGCGCACATAACCCTCGATGCCTTCCTGCAGTTCGATCACCGCACCCTTGGCATCCACTTCCTTGACCGTACCGGTCACGACCGTGCCCTTGGGATTGGCGGCCATGTACTGACCGAAGGGATCCTGCTCCAACTGCTTGACGCCCAGCGAGATGCGCTCACGCTCGGAATCGACCGCCAGCACCACGGCCTCAACCGTGTCGCCCTTCTTGAACTGACGCACCAGCTCTTCGCCGGTCACATTCCAGGAGATGTCGGACAGGTGCACCAAACCATCGATACCACCGTCCAGGCCCACGAAGATACCGAAATCAGTGATCGACTTGATCTGGCCGGACACCTTGTCGCCCTTCTTGAACATGGCGGCAAAGGCTTCCCAAGGATTGGAGCGGGTCTGCTTGATGCCCAGCGAGATGCGGCGACGCTCTTCATCCACGTCCAGCACCATCACTTCGCACTCGTCACCCACCTGCACCACCTTGGACGGGTTGACGTTCTTGTTGGTCCAGTCCATTTCGGAAACGTGCACCAAGCCTTCCACGCCCGGCTCGATTTCCACGAAGCAGCCGTAATCGGTGACGTTGGACACCTTGCCGAACAGGCGCGCGCCAGTCGGGTAGCGACGGGCGATGTTGTCCCACGGATCCTCGCCCAACTGCTTGAGACCGAGCGAAACGCGATTGCGCTCGCGGTCGAACTTGAGCACGCGCACGTCCAGTTCCTGACCCACTTCCACCACTTCGGACGGATGGCGCACGCGCTTCCAGGCCATGTCGGTGATGTGCAAGAGGCCGTCGATGCCGCCCAGGTCCACGAACGCGCCGTAGTCGGTGAGGTTCTTGACCACGCCCTTGACGATGACGCCTTCCTGCAGGCGCTCGAGCAACTGCTCGCGCTCTTCCGAGAACTCGCCTTCGACCACGGCGCGACGCGAAACCACCACGTTGTTGCGCTTGCGATCGAGCTTGATGATCTTGAAGTCCAGTTCCTTGCCTTCCAGATAGCCGGGATCGCGCACCGGGCGCACATCCACCAGCGAACCGGGCAGGAACGCCCGCACTTCCTTGATGTCGACGGTGAAGCCGCCCTTGACCTTGCCGCTGATGCGGCCGGTGACGACCTCGTCGGCCTGCATGGCTTCTTCCAGCTCGTCCCACACCATGGAACGCTTGGCCTTTTCACGCGAGAGCACGGTCTCGCCAAAGCCGTTTTCGAGCGATTCGAGCGCGACCTTCACTTCGTCGCCGATACCGACGTCGATTTCGCCCGCGTCGTTACGGAACTGTTCGATCGGGACGATGCCTTCGGACTTGAGCCCGGCGTTGATCACCACCACGTCGTTGCGTACATCCACCACCACGCCAATTACGATGGCGTCGCGCTTGAGCTTGGAGATCTTTTCACTCTGCTCGAACAGTTCTGCAAATGATTCAGTCATGGGTTGTTTACTCAGTTGAACACACGGATCACCGCGGTGATCCACCTGGTTTGGGGGATTGCCCGGCATGGTTTGCCGGGGCCATTCTTGCTGCGCATGATCCAAGACCTGCGAGCTGGCCCGCACCCCGCCATAGAGTTCAAGCAGCCGTCACAGGCTGGATTGGACCGGAAGCAGCGCCAGTACCCGATTGACGACCGCATCGATGGGAACCGCCGTGGTATCCATCGTGATCGCATCCGGTGCCGGCTTGAGCGGTGCCACCGCGCGTTGAGCATCACGCGCATCGCGCGCCTGAATCTCGCGCAGCAAGTCGGCCATTCTAACCTCAAGGCCTTTATCCTTCAACTGCTTATAGCGCCTCTCCGCACGTTCAACGGCACTGGCAGTCAGGAAAACCTTGTAACGCGCTTCGGGGAAGATCACCGTGCCCATGTCGCGCCCATCCGCGACCAGACCCGGCGGCTGCAGGAAGGCCCGTTGCTTCTCGAACAGGGCCGCACGCACCTCGGGGATGGCGGCAATGGCCGAGGCCGCCGCACCTGCGGTTTCGGTGCGCAGTTCATCGGTGGCGTCGATGCCATCGACGATCACTCTGGGCTCACCCTCGCCGTGGGTTTGAAACTCGATGCGGGTGCCAAAAGCCAGTCGCATCAAGGCCGAATGATCGGACAAATCCGCATCCGCCCAGCCCGCTGCGACGCCGATGGCGCGATACAGCGCACCCGAATCGAGGTAATGCCAACCCAAACGCTGCGCCACCGCGCGGCTGATCGTGCCCTTGCCCGAACCCGATGGCCCGTCGATGGTCAGGATGGGGATGGACTCGGTGTGCGGCTCGGCACTCACGTCACCACCTGAATGATGGCATCGGCCACATGATCGAGATTGGCTTGGTTGAGCGCGGCCACACAAATGCGCCCGGAATCGACCGCGTAAATCGCAAATTCCTCGCGAAGGCGAGCCACCTGCGCCTTGCTCAGGCCTGAGTAGGAAAACATGCCGGCCTGTTGTGAAACAAAGGAAAAATCCGGGCGCCCCTTGACGGCCAAGCGATCCACCAAGCCTTGCCGTACGGTCTTGATGCGATCGCGCATGGTCGCCAGCTCCGACTCCCACAGCGCACGCAGTTCCGGATCTTCCAACACCGTGGCCACCAGCGCCGCACCATGGGTGGGCGGATTGGAATAGGTGGCGCGGATGGTCTGCTTCACCTGAGAACGCACTCGTGCGGCCTCCTCGGCATCGGCGCACACGATCGACAAAGCACCGATACGCTCGCCATACAAGCCAAAGGACTTGGAATAGGAATTGGCGATCACCACGGTACCAATGCCGGCATCGAGCAGGATCTGGATGCCCATCGCATCTTCACTGATGCCGCGATCAAAACCTTGGTAGGCCATGTCCACGAAGGGAATGAGCTCACGTTCGCGCAGCAAAACGGCCAGCTCACGCCACTGATCGGGACTCAAGTCGGCGCCGGTCGGGTTGTGGCAACAGGCATGCACGATCACCACGGTGCGCGGCGGCAGGGCTGCCAAGGCACTCGTCATTGCCGCGAAGTCCACGCCGTGGGTGCTCGGGTCGTAGTACGGATAGTCCACGATCGAGAAGCCCGCTGCGGCAAACAACACTTGATGATTGGGCCAGCTCGGTCGGCTGATGGCGACGGTCGCGTCGGGCAGCACGGAGTGCAGGAAATCGGCGCCGGTACGCAATGCGCCGGTTCCGCCCAAGGTCTGCGCGGTCACCACGCGGTTTTCCGCCAACAGGGTCGAGTCCTTCCCAAAAATCAGGTGCTGGGTGGCGCGGATGTAGTCCGGGCGACCGTCAATCGGAATGTAACCCCGGGTGTGGTGCTTGGCGACCAGCACATCCTCGGCGCGTTTGACCGCTTCCAGCAGCGTCAGCCGTCCTTGTTCGTCGTAATAGACGCCAACACCGAGATTGACCTTGGTCGGGCGCGGATCGGCGCGCCAGGCATCGGTAACACCAAGGATCGGATCGGAGGGAGCAAGGGCAACACGCGCAAAAACGGACACGACAACTCCAAGGGCGGACAGGGCCGCCTATTGGACCATCACGCACTCGCCAAGGCAAAGTCCACTATCCGCAAGCGAACGCGTCCGCGCAAATTCATTGGCGCGCAGCCTTGATCGCCTTCAACTCGGCCCGGGTCTGCTGCTCGGCCTCCAACTCGGCGGGATCCAGCTTGCGAATCGCATTCACCCGACAACTGGACGGGCCGATAGGCGCCAGACGATCCAGCACCACCACCTCGACACTACGCGCGTTGTCGGTGCAAATCCATGAAGAGCCCCCCGTACTCAAACCAATCTGGGTGGTCCAATCCACGTTCGGGCAAAAATGCATGAGTTTGAGCTCGTAGACATCGCGACGACCGGTCTGGACCCGAACCGTGGTGTCGTCGATGGGCGTAAAGCTGCGAACCTGGCTGGCACTGAAACACTCGCGCGCCACAGCATTGCTGCGGGTGCCTTCATTCGAACTGGCACAAGCGGCCAAGCCAAGTACCACACACACGATCAGGCTATTACGTGAAAACCGACTCATCGCGCCGCTCCGCATCCATGAGGTGTCTCTCAAGGTAGGGCCACAGGCATCCTCGGCCAAGATTTGACGCACCCCCACCCAAGCCACCGTTCAGCCTTCCGTTCGCGCCGCCCGACAATCGCCACACATGCCGCGCGCCGCCATGGCACGCTTGCCGACCATGACGCACCCTCGCTCCCGATGGATTCTGCTGACCCTGCTGCTGACGCCACTGGTCATGGCGCTGGTGCTGGATCGACTGTTCCCCCTTCGCTTGCCCGAGGTGGGACAGGGTGCGGCCACGGTGGTCTTGGCTCGCGACGGCACGCCGCTGCGTGCCTTTGCTGATGCCGAGGGTGTTTGGCGCTATCCGGTCGCGCCTGACGATGTTTCACCGCTCTATATCGAAGCGCTCCTCGGTTACGAGGACCGCTGGTTCCACTGGCATCGCGGCTTGAATCCTCTGGCGCTGACACGCGCCATCCTGCAAGCCGCATGGCATCGCGAGATCGTGTCGGGCGGTTCGACCCTGACCATGCAAGTGGCACGGCTGATCGAGCCGATCCCGCACACGGGGCTCGGCAAGCTGTGGCAGATCGCCCGCGCGCTGCAACTGGAATGGCATCTGGACAAAGACCAGATCCTCACGCTCTATCTCAACTACGCCCCGTTCGGCGGCACGGTACAAGGCGTGCAGGCCGCCAGCTTTGCCTATCTTGGGAAGCCCGCACGCGATCTATCACATGCCGAGGCCGCCTTGCTCGCGGTGTTGCCACAAGCACCCAGTCGACTCCGTCCGGACCGTTGGCCCGAACGTGCTCGCAAGGCCCGCGACAAGGTATTGGCGCGCTTGGCCTCGCAAGCCACTTGGCCCGACTCGATCCTGGAGGAAGCACGGCGCGAGAATGTCGCCGCACGGCAATTGCAAGTGCCCATGCACGCGGCATTGGCCGCCGAACGTGTGCGGCGCGAGTGGCCTGACCGTCATCGCATCACGACCACGCTCGACGCCGACCTGCAAACGCGCGTGGAAGCGCGCGTCGCCGACTGGGTTGAACGCCTGCCGCCGCGCACCTCGGCAGCCGTGATCATTGCCGATACCCACACCATGGAAATACGCGCCTACGTCGGCGCGGCACGCTTTGGCGACGAGGAAAGCTTCGGTCACATCGACATGGCCCAAGCCTGGCGCTCACCCGGCTCCACCCTCAAGCCCTTTCTCTACGGCATGGCACTGGATGCAGGCTTGATCCATTCCGAGAGCCTCATGAGCGATGCGCCGCAGGATTTTGATGGCTATCGCCCGGGCAATTTCGACCAACGATTCCGCGGCCCGGTGAGTGCACGCGAGGCGCTGCAACAGTCCTTGAACGTACCGGCCGTGGCCCTGTTGGACGCCCTCGGACCATCCAGCTTTGCCGCACACCTGGCCCATGCCGGAACGCCTTTGCGCCTGCCACACGGCAGCCAACCCAATCTCGCCATGATTCTGGGTGGTACCGAAGCGCGACTGGACGACTTGGTGAGCGCATACGCTGCCTTGCATCGCAACGGACTGGTCGCACCTGCGCATCTGGTGCCACTCGACCAGCTGAACGAACGTCGCCTGATGTCGCCCGGCGCCAGTTGGATCGTGCAGCGGATCCTGTCCGACAGCGCTCGTGCCGGCGCCCTCGACGAACGCTTCGACACCAGTCGTCGCAATGGCTTGGCTTGGAAAACCGGCACCAGCTACGGCTTCCGCGATGCCTGGGCCATCGGTGCGGCACCCGGCGCCACCATCGGCGTGTGGATCGGCCGACCCGACGGCACGCCCCTGCCCGGTCAATACGGCGCGATCACCGCGCTACCTTTGTTGTTTGCCTTGCACGATCTATTGCCGCGAAGCCTGCGCAGCACAGCTCAGCCGATGCCCGACACGGTGACGCGCGACATGATCTGCTGGCCACTGGGGCAACGCCAACGCGATACTCCACCGGAACATTGCCAACGCCGATTCGAAGCTTGGATTCTGGATGGCACCGCGCCTGCCACACGCGGTTGGGCGGATGATGTTGCGCCCACACCCGTCGTGTACCGACGAGACCGCCACAGCCAACGACGTCTGGCTGGAACCTGTCGTCTCGAACACGACGAGGAATTGGCAAGCGTGGCGCCTTGGCCCACACGCGTTCGCCCCTGGCTTTCGAGCGCAGAGCGCCGCGCCGCACGATTGCCTGAACTTTCTGCGGACTGCGACTTCGCCAGCCCGCCCCTGCCCAGCTTGCACATCGAGGGCCTGATCGATGGCGCGGTGTTGCGCAGCCCGCCCAATCGGAGCGATGCGCCCAACGTCAATGTGCGTGCCTTGGGTGCGCAAGGTGAAGTCACCTGGCTGCTCGACGGGCGCACGATCGGCACCAGTCACGGCGACGGCATCGTCGCCTTGCGTTTCCCGCAGACCGGCGCCCAGCAACTCGTCGCCATCGACGCCCAGGGCCACTACCACCGCATTTCCCTGCGTGTACTGGAACCGACCGGCGACACAACGCGTTGACGCGCGCAACAACCATCCCACCGTGTGAAGCATTCTTTCGCGACCATCTGCGCAAGCACGTAAAAACTACGTATTGACGCGACCCGGCAAACTCTATAAAGTGCCCGTCTTTCCAGCGCGTGGGGCTATAGCTCAGCTGGGAGAGCGCTACAATGGCATTGTAGAGGTCATCGGTTCGATCCCGATTAGCTCCACCAAACATCCTTGTCCCCATCGTCTAGAGGCCTAGGACACAACCCTTTCACGGTTGCGACCGGGGTTCGAATCCCCGTGGGGACGCCAGCCAGAGGCTCATCTGGCATCACTAGGCCCGCATTCGCGGGCCTTTTGTTGTGCGCCCGGCACGGGCGCACTCTTGGAGGTGCAAGTCCTCCCACAAGCTGATCACGGCGAGTGAAGCGAAGCGCAACTGCGCAAGGGCGACCGAGCGTGGGGAGGAAGCGTGGAGCGAAGCTGCGGGCCGATG
>CAUJJS010000147.1 GCA_963205415.1 Pseudomonadota bacterium | reverse complement strand
CCGCCAGCGATCTGGGTGGTGGACAGACTGATCGGCACCATGCCGAGAATGGCGCAACCCATGGTCATCAGGATCGGACGCAGACGATCGCGACAACCGTTCACCAGCGCATCGTGGCGACTCATGCCGCCACGTCGCAAGGTGTTGACGTGTTCCACCATCACGATGCCGTTGTTCACCACCACGCCCATCAGCACCAAGATGCCGATCGAGGCCATGATCGTGAAGGTGGAGCCGGTCAATGCGAACAGCCAGAACACGCCCAGTACGGAAAACGCGATGCCTGAGAGAATGGCCGCCGGAAACAGCAGCGACTCGAACACCGCCGCCATCACGACGTATATGAGAACCAGCGCAATCAGGGTATTGAAGGACATTTGCGCGCCGGCCTCGTCGTTCTGGCGGAAATTGCCCTCGAAGGTATAGCTGTAGCCGCTCGGGAAATTGGCGGCTTTCAATACCTCGTCAATGGCTTGGCGTGCCTGTTCGGCGGTGTGGCCGGGCGCCAGCTCGGCCTTCAGTTCGAGCATGGTCTGTCGATCGACGCGACTGATCTCGGAATCCGCCGGACGCAGGTCCACATCCACCAAAGCCATCAATGGAATCTGTTCGCCCGAGGGCGAACGAAGGCTGAAACTGCTCAGGTCTTCGACCCGCGTCTGTTCGGCGCCGGCAAAACGCAACTGCACGGGAACCTCGATGCCATCGCGGCGAAATTCGCGCAACGGCGTGCCACGCAAGGCGATACCGACGTAGCGCGCGACATCCTGTGCGGAAAACCCGTAACGTGCGGCGCGCTCGCGATCCACATGGATGGCCAGTTCGCTGTTGCGATCGCCGGCTTCCACACGCACGTCGCGCAACTCAGCGCGCTGCGCCAGAAGCGGCACGACCTGATCCCCCAACTGGGTCAAGACCTCGGATGAGTCGCCGATCAGGGACACCGAAAGCCCATCCTGTCCGCCACCGCCGCCACCGCCATGATTGCCCCGAAATCCGATTCCGGCGCGCGCGGACTTGGGCAGGCCTTTGCGGATCTCGTCCATGATCGATTCGGTCGGCCGCAGCCCCGGCCCTTCCGAACGCAAGGTCAGCCGCGTTCCACCCCAGCCCTGTTCGCTGAAGAAGGAATAGATCTGCTCGATCTGCAGCGCATCGCGCCGTTGATTCAACCAGTGTTCGACCTTGTTGATCTCCGTCTGCATCTCGTCGAGCGGATAGGCCGCGCGCCATTGGTAATACATGCTCACGTCGCGCCCTTCGGAGCTTGCGAACATGTCGACCTTCATGAGATTCATCGGAATGAGGCTCACGGCCACGATGGCAAGGATCGTCACCACGCTCCAACCGCGATGGCGCAGGCTCCAGTCCAAAAGTTGCGCGTATCGGGTTCGCACGCGCCCGATCAGGCTGCTTTCGTCGGTGGCTGCTGGCGGCGTGGCCATGCGTGCGGCCAGCATCGGAATCAGGCTGATCGCCACCAACCACGAAGACAACAACGACACCGTGATGGTGATGGCGATCTGGGTCATGAAGATGCTGATCTGGTTGACCTCACCAAACAGATTCGGCAAGAACACGATGCAGTGACAGAGGGTGCCGGCCGACAGCGCAATGGCCACGTTGCGAGTGCCGATGATGGCCGCCAGCCGTGGCAGGCCGGGCCGATGCTCGCGTTCCTGATAGATGCTCTCGACCACCACCACGGCGTTGTCCACCAGCATGCCCACGGCCAGCAGCAGGCCCATCATCGACAACACATTCAGCGTGATGCCGAAGAAGCTCATGAAACCCAGGGTCATCACGAAGCACACAGGGATCGCCAAGGCCACCATCAAAGTGGAGGCCCAATGCCGCAGGAAGAAATACAGCACGCCAATGGCCAACAGCAGGCCGATCAAGCCGGCCTCGGCTAGTTCGGTCAGGGAATTGGTTACATCCTCTCCCTGATCTTCGATCACCTTGAACTGGATGGCACCGAACTCCGGCTCGTGGGATACACGCTCGATCTCCGCATGCACGGCGCGCGATACCTGCACCAGATTGGCGCTGCGCTCCTTGAACACATCGATGCCCACCGCCGGCCGCCCGTCGAGCTGGCGGCGATAGTTCATGCGCGCCGGTTTCAACTGCACGGTAGCCACGTCGCTCAAGCGCACGCCACGGTCGTTCAAGACCAGGTTGCGCAGCTCCGACAGTTCTCGAATCTCGCCAACCGGCTGCACGCGCAGCTTGCGACCCTGGCTTTCGATCGTGCCGGCGGACATCGAGAAGTTGACCGCCTGCAGGTGTTGCGCCAGCTCATTCAAACTGATGCCGTGGGCGGTGATGCGATCGGGGTCGATGGCCACTTCCACTTCGTTGGGCGGCGCACCGGAAATTTCGATCTTGGCCACGCCCGGAAGGCGTTCCAGACGACGCTTGATGCCGCGATCAATCAGATCGTAAGCGCCCACCAGATCAATTTTTTCGGAGGCCAGTCGAATCTGCAGCATGGCCTCGTCGGCGGTGGAAAATCGCCAGACGAAATAGCGCTGGAAGTCGTCGGGAAGCTGGTCACGAATGGCATCGATGCGATCGCGCGCTTCGGTCGTGGCGACCGAAATGTCACGACTCCAATCGGTGAATTCAACAAACACGCTACCGCCATCGGCGCGTGCGGATGAGCGCATGGTCTTGATGCCCGACAAGGTGGCCAGCGCTTCTTCGACCGGCCGCACCACGGTGCGCTCGACTTCCTGCGGAGTGGATCCGGCATAGGGCAGGTTGATCGCCAGAAACGGCGCGCTGACTTCCGGCAATTGTTCCAGTGGCAAACGCACGGCGGCGATCAGGCCGATCACCAGCAGCGAGACAAAGAACATGATGACCGAGACCGGCCGCCGCAAGCTGAGCTCGACGATGCTCACCCTTGCACTCCGTGTTCGAGCATCCCCTGCTCCTCGGCGGCAATGCCCTTGGCACGTTGCACGTAATGCGCATCCGGGCGCCGGTCGAGCAAGGCGTACATCACCGGAATCACGAATAAGGTCAGCAAGGTGGAAACGGCCAGACCGCCGATGACCGTGATCGCCATCGGCGCGCGCACTTCCGAGCCCTCGCCACCGCCAATGGCCAGCGGCAGAAAGCCAAAGAGCGCGGTGAGGGTCGTCATCGCAATGGGCCGCAAGCGTGAGGTGGCACCGTCCGCAATGGCGCGGTATTTGGCCACGCCCGCTTCGCGCAACTGGTTGACCTTGTCGATCATGAGGATGGCGTTCTTGACCACGATGCCGACCAGCAGGATCAAGCCGATGAAGACCACCACCGACAGGCTGTAGCCACTCAAAAAGAGGGCCAGGACCGCGCCGACCAGCGCCAACGGAATGGTGAAGAGGATGACGAAGGGATGCAGCAAGGATTCGAACTGCGAGGCCATGACCAGATACACCAAGAAGATCGCCAGGCCAAAGGCAAACAGCAAGGATTGGATGGACTGATTCAATTCCTCGCCCTGCCCGCCCACATGCATGCCGACATCCGCACCCAGCGGATGCTCTGCTACCAAGGCCTGCACTTCCTGCACCGCGCTACCCAAGTCGCCATAGGCCAGATTCGAAGAAATCACGGCCACGCGCACCTGATCGGCGTGATGGATTTCGCCCGGACCAATGCCGGCCTCGACCGATGCCACCGCATCCAGCGTCACGGGGCGTGCGCTTTGCGGGTTGACGATCAGGTGCCGGATCGCTTCCAGCGAATCGCGATCGGCCTCGCGTGCGCGCACCAGCACGTCGATCTTGCGATCGCGGAAGCTGTAACGGGTGGCCACCTCGCCACGCACTTTCTGCACCACGGCATCGGCGATCTGACGGGTGGTCAAGCCCAAGGCGGCGGCGCGTTCCTGATCGAAACGGATCTGGATTTCCGGGTAACCCTCGGCCACGGACGACTTCACGTCCACGAAACGATCCGATTTGCGCATGCGATCAGCCAAATCATTGCCGGCGCGTTGCAGGGCGTCGAGGTCGTAGCCACTCAACTCGATCTCCAGCGGCGTGGAGAAACTGAAAATATCCGGTCGCGCAAACTTGGCTTCGATGCCCGGATACGCCGCCATGGTCGCGCGCACGCTGTCGGTGAGCCGTGTTTCGGTGCCGCGTGGCGCGTTGTGCTCCATCACCACAGTGAGCTTGCCGATGTTGTCACCGGATTCGGTCGGGTTGGCATCCATGCGCGTGCCGCTGCCGCTGACGCCATAGAGCGCACGAATCCCGCTCTCGCCTTCGTGTTTGGCGGCGATCTCGTTCAGCAAACCATCGGTTTTATCCAGTCGCGTGCCCGGCGGCAGTTTGATCGTCAATTCGAATCGGTCCTGAGCCAGCTGCGGAATGAGGTCCAGGCCCAGACCCGGCACCAGCGCCATGGTCGCGGCGAACGCCAGCGCGGCACTGCCGAGCACCAGACCCGGCCGATGCAAGGCGCCCGGCAACACGCGCGCATAGCCTGCAGCCAGCGCATCGTAGGGACGCATCACCAGTGCGCCGATGTGACCGAGCCCAGGACCAATCGTGGCTTCCAGCAGACGCCAAATCCACTGCAGCAGCCACGCCACACCATAAAAGCCTGCGCCAATGCCACGACCGACACCCGCCACTGCCCGCGCCGAAGCATTGCGCGCGCCCGAGTTCGGCACCCGCGCCTCATCCGGAAACTGCATCGGTGCCTTGGCCTTGATCGATGACAGCATCGGGATCAAGGTCATCGACACCACCAGCGACATCAGGATCGCAATCGAAATGGTGAGGGCCTGATCGCGGAACAACTGCCCTGCCACGCCTTCCACGAACACCAGTGGCAGGAACACCGCGACATTGGTCAAGGTGGAGGCCACCACTGCCATGCCGACTTCGCGTGTGCCTTCGACCGCCGCACGCAGCACGCCCAAGCCACGCTCGCGTGCCTTGGCGATGGATTCGAGCACCACGATCGAATCGTCCACCACGAGGCCGGTAGCCAGCGCGAGGCCACCCAGCGACATCACGTTGAGTGACAGCCCGAAGCGGCCCATGAAGAAAAAGGTGGCGATGATCGACACCGGCAAGGACAGCGAGATGACGAAGGTGCTCCAGCCATCGCGCAGGAAGAAAAAGATCATCAATACCGCCAGCAATCCGCCGATCAGCGCATCGACGCGCACTTCGTGCAGCGCCTGCCGGATGAAAATGGCCTGGTCTTCGATGATGGTGATCTGGGCATCGGCCGGCAGACTGGCACGCAACTGGTCCAGTGCCTTGTGTACGGCATCGGCCACGGTCACGGTGTTGGCATCGCCTTCCTTGTAGATCGCCAATTCAACGGCTTGGCTGTCACCCAGGCGGATGATGGCTTCGCGTTCCTTGAAGCCTTGCTGCACGGTGGCAATGTCGCGCAGACGAATCGGCAGACCACCACCGGGCGCACTGGAGTCACCTTGCGCTGCGGCATTGGCCGCAGCCGCGGCGGCAGCGGCTTCCGGGGACGAGGAAGCAATGCGCGAAGCCGCAGCGGCCGCTTCCTGCGCGGCGCTGTTGCCAGCGCCTGCGGCTGCGCCGCTGACGAGGAGATTGCGCATGTCCTCGATCGTGGCGAACTGGTTGACGGTACGCACCAGATAGCGCTGGCTGCCCTCCTCCAGACGGCCGGCGGAGACATTGACGTTCTCTTGCGACAAGCGACTGATGACGGTATCCAGCGGCAAGCGCAATTGCGCCAGTCGCGCCTGATCGATCAGGACTTGGACCTCATCCTCCAGACCACCACCGACCTTCACCGCGGCCACGCCATCCACCGGCTCCAGGCGCTTTTTCAGGTCTTCATCGGCATATCGACGCAGGCTCATCAGCTCGGCGTTGGACGTCTCGCCATTTTTGCCGATCAGCAACACCCGCAAGATCGGCTGGGTCGATGGGTTGAAGCGCAGCAATACCGGTTGCTTGACCTCCAGCGGCAAATTGATGGTTTCGAGCTTGTCGCGCACATCAAGGCTGGCCTGGTCCATGTCGGTGCCCCAGGCAAACTCCAGCACCACATCGCTTTGTCCGGCGCGCGAAACCGACTTGAGCTTGCGCAGGCCTTTGACCACACCGACCGCTTCTTCCACCGGCTCGGTGACCAGATTTTCGATCTCCTGCGGTGCTGCACCGGTGTACTCGGTACGCACCGTCAGCGTGGGATAGGACAGATCGGGGAGCAGATTGACCTTGAGATTGCTCAGGGCAATCAAGCCAAACAGCACCACGGTAAGCGTGGCCATGGCCACCGTGACACGGCGGCGCACCGAAAACTCGACCACACCGCGGTGGTCTCCTGGCAGGCTGAGCATCAGTACTCCGTGGTGCCGGAGTTGCTGCCGGTGCTGGCGCCGGCCACGGCCGTATCCCCACCGATGACTTCCACTTCTGCGCCATCCCGCAAGGCCAGTTTGCCGGTGGTGACAACTTGATCGCCATCCGTCAGGCCACTGCGGATCTCGGCCACGTCGCCACCCAAATAGCCCACTTCCACCGGTGTACGCACGGCCTTTCCATCCTGGATGCGGAATACCGCAGGGGCCTCGCCATCGTCGATCAAGGCCACACGCGGCACGGTCAGCACATCCTCACGCTGATCGAACACCACGCTGATGCGGCCGAACATGCCCGCGCGCAATCGTGCGTCGGGCTTGAAGTTGCACACGACGCGGAAGGTGCCGCTGCCCGCATCGATCACCGGGCTGATGCGATCGATCGTGCCTTGGAAATCAACACTTGGGAGCGCCACCACGGCCAGACTCACCGGTGCGCCCACCTGCATGGTTCCCAGTTCGCGCTCAGGCACGTTCAAGGTGGCTTCCAGACGCGAGGTATCGACGATGCGAAACAGGCCCGAGTTCAGTTGAATCAAGTTGCCGACCTTGGCCATGCGCTGTGCCACGACACCCGAGATCGGAGCGGTGATGTCGGTGTAGGACAATTCCAATCGCGCCATGTCGTAGACGGCGCGCTGGGTCTCCACGTCATAGCGGATTTTTTCGTAGGCATCGGCTGCGACCAGCTTGCGTTCGAACAACTCCTTGGAGCGCGCAAGATCCGCTTCCAGCTTGTGCAGCAGCGCTTCGGCGCGACGCACTTCCAGCTGACTGCGTTCCGGATCGATCTTGGCCAGTACCTGCCCGGCCTTGACCTGATCGCCCTCCTCCACCATCAGGCGCAACAGCACACCGGATGTTTTCGCGACCACCTGCGCTTCGTTGGGCGCATCCAGCGTGGCTGTGGCGTGATAGCTGGCACTGACCGGCTGACGCGATGCCGCTGACACCTCCACCGTGACCTTGCTGGATTTCGCGTGCGGACCCGCAGCTTGGTCGCCTTTGTCCGGGCCACCCTGCGGGCCGCCACACGCGACCAGCGCGGTGCAGATGAGTGCCACCGGCAAGTAGGAGCGAAGAAAGTTCATCGTTCGGATGTGAGAAGTCATAAAAGCATTTTCTTTGGTGTGATACTACACTAGCACACTAAATCATAGTGCGCAAACGTTTGCGTGAAGGCGGCGTGCGTCCAAGGGCCCTCTGAATCACCCTTGCGTCTATGCGAGCGCAGCAATGCAAGCCAAGTCCCTGATTCGCGACTGCAAAGACTGAACGCTACGGCGCATGTGACCCGCCAAAGCAGGCCAAAAGTTCACTCGCCGCCACAAAAAGCACGACATACGCTCCAGTTTGGGCTTGCGAACCGCGTCGTGCGCGTGCCGCAAGTCATCCCTGATCGCTTGTTTGAAAAGCCTTCAGCTGGGGTTGGGTCAAGGCTTCGGCATAGCGCAAGCATGGTGTTCGCATCGCAAGCGCGGCGACGGTTGGACGTTCGTAGCTCAAGCTTCAAACGGATGGTTTTCACCATAGCCTTGTCGGAATGAAACCCGGCCTACGGCTCGCCCGCGCAAGCCGCTGCATGGACCGGTACCAGGACAGGCCATGAACCGAATGTCCGGAAGATGACCCCAAGGCTTGACAGGAACGTCTGGCCGTTCAGCACTCAGCATGCTTATACTTGCGCTGTCGTGCGCATGCGACCCATGTTCCATGCGCGTTCATACCCGCTCATGTGCCGGATCACTTCATGCCCATTCTTCGAACTGCAGTCTGCATCCTTCTTTCCACGGCCGCCGCCTCGGCCTTTGCCCAAGGCGATGCCGCGGCCGGCAAGCTCAAGGCATACACCTGCACGGGTTGTCACGGCGTCACCGGCTACAAAAACGTCTATCCGCACTACCACGTACCCAAGATTGGCGGGCAGAACTTCGACTATCTGGTCGCGGCCTTGACCGAATACAAGAACGGCAATCGCAAGCACCCGACGATGGGGGCGCAGGCCAGCAGCTTCAGCGAGACGGATATTGCCGACATCGCTGCCTACCTCTCCAGCCTCGCGCCCGCCAAGTAAGGATCGCACCCATGAACAAGACTGCCTTGCTGCCTGCGGCCGCACTCCTCCTTGCATTCACTTCGGCGGCACCTGCGGCTGACATCGAAGCCGGCAAAGCCAAGTCCGTAGTGTGCCAGGCCTGCCACGGGGCCGATGGCAACGGCATCGGTGATCCGCAATATCCCTTTCTCGCCGGTCAATACGCCGACTATCTGGAAAAAGCCCTGCGCGACTACCGTTCGGGCGAGCGCAACAACCCGATCATGCTGGGCTTCGCCAGCACCCTGAGCGATGCCGATATCGTGAATCTGGCGGCGTTTTTCGCCAGTCAAAGCACGACCAAACTGCGCGACCTGCAGGACGTGAAGTAGGGCTCCACGGCGCGGGGCGTACGCCCTGCGCCCATTCATGCCGAAGTGCTCAGTCTGCCGGCGCGACGCTGATGCGGATGCGCAGCTTGTCGCCTGGGTCGTAGCCCATGTGCGACATGTAGATCTCACCGCGATAGCGGTATTCCACTTCGTAGCCGGTGATGCGTCGTTCCTGCTGCGCAGAGGCATCGACATGGCAGGTTACCGCCGTCGCATCGGCCAAGCCCAAGCTCAGAACGTGATCCGCTGACTGCACGGTGTCGGTGTCGGTGTCGGCAACGTCATCGGTTTCGGCAACGGTGCATTCGCTTGGAACAGCGACTGCTTCTTCGTACGTTGGTATCGCACGCAGCACGTCGGCATACGCAAAGCTGACATTCTCGCCACTTTGCAGAGGCATCTGGACATCGGCAGGTACCTGCGCCGCCGCAACAACCACGCCAAGCAATGACCCAAGCAGCACCTTCATGGCTTCCTCTCCTGAACCTGTCCCTGGCAACGAGGTATTGGCCTTCCTGCACACCGAGGGTGAAATGCTCGCCGCGCGCGATGCTTCGAACCCGATCTCACACCGATCCTGACTACTCGGCACTTCGGTTCGCGGCACACACGCTTTACCATGTGCGATTCAAGCACCCAACGCCTGAATCTGACCTTTAACCCCATGTTAACCACTCCGACCGCGCCCCGGCGTGCGTCGTCACGGATTGCCTGCACATGAGCCTGCACCTTTACAACAGTCTGAGCCGCCAGACCGAAGCCTTCGTTCCAAGCAATCCGGATCGGGTCACTCTGTATGTCTGCGGGCCGACGGTCTACAACTACGTGCACATCGGCAATGCCCGCGGGCCGGTGGTGTTCGGCGTGCTAGCGGCCTTGTTGCGGCGTCGCTTCGGCGGGCTTCGTTACGCCCGCAACATCACCGATGTGGACGACAAGATCAACGCCGCGGCCAAGGAACTGGGCACACCAATCACGACCATCACCGACAAATATGCCGCCGCCTACCGTGAGGACATGGCGGCCTTGGGCGTGAGTGGCGACTTCGCGCCCGACATCGAACCCGAGGCTACGGCCCACATCACGCAGATCATTGCGATGATTGAGCGATTGATCGCCGAGGGCCATGCTTACGCGGCCGAAGGCCACGTCTTATTCGCAGTACAGAGCTTTGCCGGCTACGGAAGGCTTTCGCGTCGGGATCCGGAAGAAATGCTGGCCGGTGCTCGGGTCGAAGTGGCGCCCTACAAGCGCGACGCCGGCGATTTCGTCTTGTGGAAGCCGTCCAGCGACGACTTGCCCGGCTGGGATTCGCCCTGGGGCCGTGGTCGCCCGGGCTGGCACATTGAATGCTCGGCCATGGCCGAGGCTCATCTCGGGGCCACGATCGACATTCATGCCGGTGGCGTGGACCTGCAATTTCCACACCACGAAAACGAGGTTGCACAAAGCGAATGCGCGCACGGTGGCGCACCGTTTGCGCGCTGGTGGCTGCACAACGGCATGCTGAACTTCGGTGGCGCCAAGATGGCCAAGTCGGTGGGCAATATTCAGCGCGTGCACGATCTGGTGCGCCAATACCCGCCCGAAGCCCTGCGCTATGCCTTGTTGAGTGCGCACTACCGACAACCGCTGGAGTGGTCCGACGGCTTGATCGAACAGTCCATCCAAACCCTCAATCGCCTATACCGCACCTTGCGCGAGCTGAGCGACATCGACGCCACGGCGACGATTCCAGCCAGCATCGAAGCGGCGCTCGACGATGACCTCAATACGCCGGCTGCGCTGGCAGAAATTGCGCGCATCGCAGCCGAAGCGCGCAAGGCCGCCTCGCCACAGGCCAAGGCGACCTTGAAGGCGCAACTGCTCGGCGCGGGACGGGTGCTCGGCCTCTTGCAGCAAGAGCCGAGCGCCTGGTTGCAGGACGCGGTCAAGAACGACGGCGACGCGTTTGATCCAACCCGAATCGAAGCCTTGATCAGCGAACGCACTGCCGCCAAGAAAGCCCGCGACTTCGCCCACGCCGACGCCATCCGCGCCGAACTCGCACAGGCTGGAATCGTGCTCGAAGACGGCCCTCAAGGCACACTTTGGACACGCAAATGAGCACGATGGAACCCGCACTGGAAGCCACGGCCGCGCTGGCACAAGCCGCCATCGCGGACGAGTTCGGATTTTTCTCGGACTGGACCGAGCGCTATCAATACCTGATCGATCTGGGTCACAAGTTGCCGCCATTTCCTGAGGCTTGGAGAACCGAGGAACACCGCCTGCACGGTTGCCAATCGATGGTGTGGATCGCGGCCGAAGGTGATGCCGCGCGCATCGTGTTTCACGCCATCAGCGACTCGGCCATCGTGTCCGGCCTGATCTATCTGGCTCTGCGGGTGTATTCGCAACGCAGTGCGAGCGAGATTCTCGCCACCGATGCCGACTACGTCGCCGGCATCGGCTTGGCCAAGCACCTCTCGCCCACCCGCAGCAATGGACTCGCCGCGCTCCTGGCTTTCATCAAGGACAGCGCCCGCCTTGCGCTTGCCGGCGAGGCCGTCAATCGCGCCACGCGATGAATTACGACCACGCCTTCCACGCCGGCAACCACGCCGACGTGCTCAAGCATCTGGTGCTGGTGGCGGTACTCGAAGCCCTGGCACGCAAGCCTGCACCCTACTTCGTGCTCGACACCCACGCCGGCCAAGGCCGCTATCAGTTGCAAGCTGAAGCCGCGCAGCGCAGCGGTGAAGCCCGCGACGGGATCGAACGTTTGCAGGCACGTTTGGGGAAGCTTTCCACTCTGGCGCCGGCGCTGGCCGCGTACATGGCTGCGATTGCGTCGGAACTGAGTCTGGGCGCATACCCCGGCTCGCCGCTGCTGATTGCCAAGGCCCTACGTCCGCAGGATCACCTGGCCTGCTGCGAGATCAAGCCTGATACGGCACACACGCTCAAGAAGAATCTTGCGCGTGACGCACGCATCGCGGTGCATCAACGCGATGGCTACGAAGCGATCAAAGCGCTACTGCCGCCCGCGCAGAAACGTGGCTTGGTGCTGATCGATCCACCCTACGAAGCGCAACTGGCCGAGTTCGACACCGTGCTTGGCGCACTGAGCACCGGACTTGCACGATGGCCGCAAGGAATCTTTGCGGTCTGGTATCCGATCAAACAGCGCCGCGATGTGATGCCTTTCCTGCGTGCGGCCGAAGGTTTGCCCTGCAAGTCCAGTTTCACCGTCGAGTTGCGCAGTCAGGCCGAGGATTCGCCCTTGCGCCTGACCGGCAGTGGCATGTTGTTGATCAATCCGCCGTGGCAGTTGGATCAGGTGCTCGAAGCTGCGCTGCCGCAGCTGGCCGAGGCGCTGTTTGGTCGGCAGGATTTTTGGCTGTTGCAGCCTCTACGGCAGGAGTTTCCGGCTTGATGGCTCATTTCAGACCGAAGTCGCCGCTTGCGTGATCTGGGCCAAGAGCCGCTCCACCCACGGCGTCGCCAAGGTGTTCAGCAGCAACCCCAAGGCACCGACGAGAACGATCCCCAGCATCGACCACAAGACCTGCCGAACCAGTGCGCCATTACGCGAGCGCAGCACGAAAATCAGGCTGAACAGCATGCTCGTGAAGGAGGCCAAGACGGCACCGGTGCCGCCCGTAACGGGATTGATGCTGCCTTGCGCGGTCAGGGCCGCAGCGGCCGCCACCGCGCTGGCACTCGACAAGAGGCCACCGATGATGCTCACCGCATAAAACCCGGCATCACCGAGAAAACGCTGGGTGATTGCACCCATCACGTGCAGGGCGAGGAAGACGAGGCCGTACTTGAGTGCCTGCGCGAGCGAAAACGGCATCTCCAGATTGATGCCGTGGTTCTCGTCGCTGCCATGCCAGACCTGCCGGCGGCTCAGAAATACCAACACCACGCTCGCACCAATCATCAGGGCGTAGGGCGCAAAGGCACCCGCCAGCGTTGTGGGCGCGAGGATGAGCAGCAAGATTGCATTGCGCACCGTCATCGCGCTGGTGGCCAGCATGATGCCGCGGTAGGCCGTGCCGACGTAGTTCACCCCGATCTCGCGCACCCGCTCCACCATTTCGATCACGGTGATATTGCTGTTGATCAAGCCGCCGAAGAAACC
>CAUJJS010000146.1 GCA_963205415.1 Pseudomonadota bacterium | reverse complement strand
TTCGCAGGTGAACTGTGGATCGAGCGCGAGGATTTTGCCGAAGTGCCGCCGAAGGGTTGGAAGCGCCTCGTGCCCGGTGGCGAGGTGCGTTTGCGCGGTATCGGGATCTGGCGCTGCGATGAAGTCATCAAGGACGGCGACACCGTGGTGGAACTGCGCGGCACGCTCGATCCCGACACTCGTCCCGGCGGCAGCGCGGTGGATCGCAAGGTCAAGGGCACGATCCATTGGGTCAGTGCCAAACACGCCATCCAGGCCGAGGTTCGCCTCTACGATCGCCTGTTCAGCGTGCCCGATCCGGACGTGGACGCCGATGGCAAAACCTACCGCGATTTCATCAACCCCGATTCGCGCCGTGTGGTTCAGGCCTATGTGGAACCGGCCGCGGCACAGGCAGAAGCGGAAACCCGTTTTCAGTTCGAACGCACCGGCTATTTCGTCACCGATCGCCACGATCACCGCACCGATCGGCCCGTGTTCAACCGCGTGGTGACCCTGCGCGACACTTGGACGACATCGACATGAATGCACGCGCTTGGATCGCCACCCTGTTGTGCCTGCTGATTGCAGCCTGCGCGCCAGCACGTGAAACCGCCGCGCCTGCAAGCCCGCCCAATGCCAGCCCATCGACGATGGACGCCGCCACGCCGACAGCAACGGAGGACGGCCGCCTTGCAGATGACGCCCACGCGTCGCGTGCCAATCCCGATTCGCCTGACACCAAGGATGCCGCCATCGGCAAGGACACGCGCGGCACGGTCGACTATTCGTGCCGCACGGATGCCGATTGCGCAGTGAAGAATGTCGGCAACTGCTGCGGCTACTACCCGGCTTGCGTCAACGTGGACAGCCCGACCTTTCCCGATCAGGTCAAGGCCGAATGTGCGGCATCGGGCAAATCGGGCGTGTGCGGTTTTCCTTCGATCAGCGCCTGCCAGTGCGTAGCTGGCCGTTGCGCTGCCGAGAACGGGCCGGGGCTTGCGACCGATTCGATGAAGTGAGGCTTTGCCTCAGCCGGAGAAACCTCCGGCATCGAGAAAGGCCTGTTCCTGCGGCGTGGTGATGCGCCCCAAGGCGGCGTTGCGATGCGGAAAGCGGCCGAAACGTTCGATCACATCGAAGTGCACACGGGCGTAGTGATCGAAGGGATCGCCCAGCGGCGTGCACAACGCGACGGCTCGGGCCTGATCGGCAAGGTTCTCGCTGTGCTCGAAGGGTAGATACAGAAACAGCCGCAATGCCGGCTCGATCTCTTGATCATGTCCACGTTCCAATGCGCTGCCTGCCATCGACAAGGCCAAGGCGTCGGTGGCAAACATGTGCGCCGTGCCGCGATAGCTGTTGCGCGGAAACTGATCGAGCAGAATCATCAGCGCCAGCGCGCCTTCGGGCGAGTCCAGCCAGTGATCCAACTCGCGCCGCGCCGCCGCCATATGGGCCGCTTCGAAACGTGCGCGGAACTCGGCATCAAACCCCGCGTCGCGTGCGAACCAGTGCTGCGCACCGGCTTCACGCCAGAAGTTCACCACGGTGTCCGCCCTTGCCGATGTGTCCATGTCCACCCTTTGTAATCGCAAATCCCGGCCACAGTTTATCGAACCGACCCTTGGTATGTAGCAATGGAGCTTGCTCCATTGACTGTCGAGCAAGCTCGACAGCTACGACAGCTACGCCAGGTTCGGATAATTTGAGGAGCGGGTCGATAGCCCCATGCCCCTGTTCGCCACGTCACAGCGTGGATCGACCCATGTTGCAGCGCGCCATTTGTCGGGCTATCGTCCGCTCTGGCGCGGCCGCCGTGGTATCAGGCCGCCCTTTGCTGCCCGCAAATCGCCCGAATCGAGCGCAGGCTCCAGCCTACACTGCGATCATCTCCTCCCCTTCTCCGGTTCTGCTTCATGTCTCCAGTCACCCGCACCATCGCCACCCGCCAACGCCTTTCCCAGGTTCGCTACGAAATTCGCGGTGAGTTGGCGCGGCGAGCGCGTGATTTGGAAGCTCAGGGTCGCAAGCTCATCAAACTCAACATCGGCAATCCCGGCGCCTTTGGCTTTCGTGCGCCCGAACATCTGCAGCAGGCCATCGTCGAGCACGTCGGTGAAAGCGACCCCTATTGCCATCAGCAAGGTCTGCCGCAACTGCGTGAAGTGATCGCAGCCAAGCATGTGGCACGCGGCGCACGCGGGGTGACGCCGGCGCACGTGTTCATGGGCAATGGCGTGAGCGAGTTGATCGACATGTCCTTGCGTGCCCTGCTCAATCCGGGTGATGAGGTGTTGTTGCCGAGCCCCGACTATCCGCTTTGGAGCGCCGCCACCATCCTCAACGATGGCGTGCCGGTCTACTACGACTGCGCGCCTGAAAATGGTTTCCAGCCGGACCCCGAACAGATCGAAGCCCTCATCACCCCGCGCACACGTGCGCTGGTGTTGATCAATCCCAACAACCCGTCCGGCGCGGTCTATCCGCGCGAAACCCTGATGCAACTGGTGGCCGTGGCCGAACGCCACAAGCTCTTGTTGATGGTCGATGAAATCTACGACGAAGTGCTGTACGAAGGCGCGGAGTACGTGCCCTTGGCGCCACTGGCCGGCGACTTGCCCTGCCTGACCTTCAGCGGGCTTTCCAAAGTGCACCGGGCCTGCGGCTATCGCGTCGGCTGGATGGTGTTGTCGGGCGATCCCATCCGCAGTGGCGATTACCACCACGCACTCGACCTCTTGGGCGCCCTGCGCCTGTGCGCCAACGTGCCCGGACAATGGGCAGCACTGGCCGCGCTCACCGGCCCCGACACAATCACTGAACTGACCTCCCCCGGCGGCCGACTGTACGAAGCGCGCCGCGCCGTGATCGAGGCCTGCGCAGCCAACCCGCGTTTGTCGCTGGTGGCACCCCAAGGCGCGCTCTATGCCTTTCCCGGCATCGACACCTCGGGCCTGCGCGATTTCGACGACCACCACTTCGCACTCGACCTGCTCACCCACGAAGGCGTGTTGGTGGTGCCAGGCTCCAGCTTCAACGTGCCCTATCGCAACCACCTGCGCGTGACCTTGCTGCCCGAACCGGCGCAAATCCGCGACGTGTTCG
>CAUJJS010000145.1 GCA_963205415.1 Pseudomonadota bacterium | reverse complement strand
TAGCATCTCCGGCCCGACGCCCGCCTCGCGCGGGCGTCTCTTTTTGTGCCGCCGCAAGGCTCATGCCCCACCCCCATGACGCGTGGCGCGGGCCAGCAGTTCGGCCAGTTCCAGGTTCTTGCTGACCTCGGCCCAGTCCGGCGCCTGCGACACCGGACCTTGCAGGTAGTACGGGCCTTCCGTGCTGTCGTCCTCGCCCACCAGGACGATGGCCAGCCAGAACTGGTCGGGCTTGTTGAGCGCGGCGATGATCTCGTTCTTGGTCAGGGTGATGGTGGTTGCGCCCTTGGCGCGGCCCTTCACTTCGATCAGGCGGTCGTCGGGCAGCGTGTTGCCGGTGGACGGGACCGCCGAGGTGATGTCCCAGCCGCACTTGTCAGCGGACACATCGCGCGGCTGATTGCCCATCGCGCGTTCTGCCGCGGCAACGGCATCCATCGCGAGTTGCTCGATGCGCGAACGGGCCAGCGCATCGACGCTGTGGGTTGCGGGCGTTGTGGCGTGCGGGTCAGCCTGAAACCAGCCAGCCGGTACGACCAGCGCGCCGCCAACGATTTTCGGCGTGGCCGGCACGATGTGGCGCTGGGCTCCCAGTTCCTGCAGGCGCGCCGCGCGACGCGCAGTGAGCTCTTCGGCGCGGCGGATCAGGTTTTCTGGCTGCACGCGGGGTTGCTTGCCGGCTTTTACTTCGTCTTGCAGCGTGATGGCGCGATGGGAAAGGAAGTTGATCTCGCGGGTCAACCGCTCATGCACGGCCTGGCTGACCTTGTCGATATGACGCAGGCGTCGCTCACGCACGGAGGACAGGTGATTGGGCACCAGTTGCCCGCCCGCCCATTCCAATGCGCGTTGTTCAAGGTTCTGGTCGAGCCAATCCGCATCGAGCAGGGGCTTGACCTGCGCAGTCTCCGCTTCGGTGGCGGGGCGCAGATCCAGATGTGGTGCCCAGCCTGCGAAGGTGGCCTCGCCGTTGGACGCGATCCGCAGGAACTGGAGCTCGCGCGAGACGGTGCGCTCGGTTTCGCCAGTGCCCTCGCGCACCTCGTGATCCACCATCAACAACAGGTGCGGTTCGGAACCCAAGTCGGAAGGATCGACCAGCACGCTGCCCTGCTTCAATGCCGGTAGCCGGACTTCCAGGGTCATGTCGATCACGGCTCCCATCAGCGGATGCGCCGGGTGGATCAGATCGGCCATGGGTTTGTTGAGAACCCGGATGTCGCCTTTTTCGAAACAAACGCGCGCGTACTTCGGCAACACCGGCTGACGGGTCTGGCCGATGCGGCGATCACGCTCGCGGATTGCCGCGGGTATGTGCGGCAGTTCGTAGCGACCCTTCTCACGCTGGCGGGCATCGCCACCCAGTTTTTCGATCGCTTTCAAGAAGAACGCGCGGATGAAGTGCGGTTGCAACTTGCGTGCCTCGGCCTTGTCCATTTCCGCCTTGATGGTGTGCAGCGCATCCAGCCCCATCTGGTTGTCGACCAGTGCGTTGCGCCGGAAGATCTCCTTCAACTTCTCGGCGTCCAGACTGTTGTCGATAACCTTGAACAGATCGCGTTGCACGTCTTCGCGCTCACCGTAGCGGATGGCGTCCCACAGCAGGTCTTTCAACGGCTTGCCGGAGAAGGCTTCGCCCAGCACGTCGAACACACGCCCACCGAGTGCCTGGCGCTCGATCTCGATCTTCTCGAACAGGCGCTGGAACACGGCACCTTCGCGGGTCTTGTCCGCCACCAGATTCCACAGATGGCAGATTTCGCGCTGACCAATGCGATGGATGCGGCCAAAGCGCTGTTCCAGCCGATTCGGATTCCAGGGTAGGTCGTAATTGACCATCAGGTTGGCATTCTGAAGGTTGACGCCCTCGCCCGCCGCGTCGGTAGCCAGCAACACCTGCACATCCTTGTTCTGGCGAAACTCCTCTTGCACTCGCCTACGCTCATCGCGGTTGGTGCCCCCGTGGATCTGAACGACGGCTTCCGGTCTGCCGAGCAGGCTGACGATTTTGCTGGCCAGGTAGTTCAGCGTGTCGCGGTGCTCGGTGAAGATGATGATCTTGCGACGGTTGCCGTTGGCGTCGAACATCAGTGCGTTGTCTTGCAGGATCTGTGACAGCTCGCGCCACTTCTGGTCGTTGTCGCTGTCGTACAGTGCCTTGGCCTCGGCTTCCAGCGAGCGCAGGGTGAACAGCTCGGCCTCCATCTCGGTGATGGTGTCCGCGGTGCTGGCCTGCTCTACCGCTTGATCGGCGACGTTCTCGAAATCTTCCGGTGAGAGTTCGTCTTCGGCCTCGTCCAGATCATCCGGGACGTCGATTGCTACAACCTTTCCGTAAACTGGCTGATCTTCCCGGACACGATTTCCGCGCGCGATCAGTTTCGCTTCCTCCAAACGCTCTTCCAGTCGCTTGCGACGGCGCAAGAGCGATTGGTAGATGGCGGCTGGGCTGGACGCGAGGCGACGCTGCAACTGGGTGAGCGCGAAACCGATGCTGGTTCGCTGTTTGCCATCCAGCTGCTCGGCACGATTCCACTCGTTGCGCACGTAGTCCGAGACATGTGCGTACAGCGACTCCTCGGCCGGCGACAGGTCGTAGTTGGCGGTGTAGGCCATGCGCGGCGGGAACAACTTGGTGCCGTCGAACTTGAGCAGCTCTTCTTTCACCAGACGGCGCATCAGGTCGGACACGTCAACGCGCGTGGCACCCTCGCGGAACTTGCCGTAGAAGCGGTCGCCGTCCAGCAGCGCCATGAACAGCTGGAAGTCCTCATCCTTGCCGTTGTGCGGCGTGGCAGTCATCAACAGGAAGTGGCGGGAGATCGAGCCCAGCAGTTCGGCCAGGTCGTAGCGTTGCGTCTTTTTGACATCGCCACCGGAGAAGCTGGCCGAACACTTGTGCGCTTCATCGATGATGATCAGATCCCAGTGCGAGGCGCGCAGCTTTTCCTTCAGGTCGTCATTGCGCGCCAACTGGTCGAGGCGCGCGATCATGCGGTCGGTCTGGGTGAAGGCATTGCCGTTGGGTGTGAGTTCCTGCAGCTCACGACTGAACACGGCGAACTCCAGACCAAACTTGTCGCGCAGTTCGTCCTGCCACTGGCCGGACAGCGAGCCGGGCGATACCACCAGGATGCGCTGGGCATCCGAGCGCATGATCAGCTCGCGGATCAAGAGGCCGGCCATGATGGTCTTGCCGGCACCGGGATCATCGGCCAGCACGAAACGCAGCGGCTGGCGCGGGAGCATGGCCTCGTACACCGCCGAGATCTGGTGCGGCAGCGGCTCCACGTCCGAAGTGTGGACAGCCATCATCGGATCGAACAGATGAGCGAAACGAATGCGCAGGGCTTCGGCGGCGAGCTGAAACGCCTCACCGTCAGCAGCAAAGGACCAAGGGCGAGTGGCGGTGGCTTCAGCCAGGGACGGTTCGTCGTCACGGAACAGCATCCGCTCGCCGATGACACCGGCAGAGGACCGGTAGACCAGGGTGATGGCGTCCTGCCCGCCGGGTGCCACGGCCATAACCTCTACTGGGCCCGAAGGGTCCACCCCTACCAAACGCTGCCCTCTGGCGATGTCTTCGATTTTCAAGGCGTTCGTTCCGCTGAACATTGATGTGACATTCTAGAACGTACCGGCCCGTCGTCGGCTTCCACAATCCACCACAGGGCTTCTGGTGCCGCGCTCAATGCAGGCGAAGCCAACCACACTCGCCGGATGCACCGCTGCTTGCGCTGGTCTACGCTGGACACCGTTTTTCGTCGTGGTTTTTTCGGTTTCGCCATGTCTCAACGCAAGATCATCCACGTCGACATGGACGCCTTCTACGCGTCGGTCGAGCAACGCGACGATCCGGCTCTGCGTGGCAAGCCTGTCGTTGTCGCCTGGCGTGGCAATCGCTCGGTGGTGTGCGCGGCGTCGTACGAAGCGCGCAGGTTTGGCGTGCGCTCGGCGATGCCGGCGGTGCGTGCCGAGCGTTTGTGTCCGGATGCGGTGTTCGTGCCGCCGGATTTCACGCGCTATCGGGCTGTATCGCGCCAGCTGCGCGAGATCTTCCTGCGTCACACGGATCTGGTGGAACCGCTGTCACTGGATGAGGCGTATCTGGATGTCACCGTCAATCACGGCGGCTTGCCTACGGCGACCGAGGTCGCAACACGCATTCGCGCCGCAATCCGCGAGGAAACCGAACTGACGGCGTCGGCGGGCGTTGCTCCAAACAAGTTCCTGGCCAAGATGGCCTCCGACTGGAACAAGCCCGATGGCCTGTTCGTGATCAAGCCGGATGCGGTGCTGGATTTCCTCACGCCTTTGCCGGTCGGGCGCATCCCCGGCGTCGGCAAGGTCATGGATGGCAAGCTCGCCGCGCTCGGCATCCGCACGGTCGGCGATCTGCGCCCGCGCCCGCTTGCGGAACTGGAATCCCGCTTCGGGCGCTACGGTCGCCGCCTGCATGAGCTGGCCCTCGGCATCGACCCGCATCCGGTGGTGCCGAACCGGCCAACCCAATCCATTTCCGCCGAAGACACGCTTGCCGACGACCTGCCGCTGGCGAATCTGGAACCGATGATCCGCGAGCTGGCGGACAAGGTCTGGGCGGCCACGCGCAAGGAAACCCGCGTCGGCCATACCGTGGTGCTCAAGCTCAAGACGCGCGAGTTCCGCATCCTCACCCGCAGCCTCACGCCCGCAGAAATGCCCAGCTCGGCGCAGGCCCTTGCCGAGATCGCACTGGCCTTGCGCGAACGCGTGCAACTGCCGCCGGGCACGCGCTATCGCCTGGTTGGCGTTGGCATCGGCAATTTCCGCGATGCCGAGACAGCGGATGCGCAACCCAGCCTGTTCGAGGCCTGATCGCAGTCACGTCAGCATTCAGGTCTTGCGCTTCCTGCGCCGCTCCGCCCGCCAGCG
>CAUJJS010000144.1 GCA_963205415.1 Pseudomonadota bacterium | reverse complement strand
CGATACGCGCGGTGGCGCACTGCCTGCCACCGCGTGACTCACAGGCGAAGGTTTCAGGCCGGGCTGATCCCTCAACGGCTTGATGGCATCGCTTTCCGTAATGAAACGTTGGAGGTTTTCATGAATCGCATGACTCGCATGATGCTCGCGATGGCGTGGCTGATGTTCCTGATGGTGGGTACGGCGCAGGCACAGCTGCCCGACTTTACCGGCTTGGTGAGCAAGACCGCAGCCGGCGTGGTGAGCGTGATGGCGACCAAGACGGCGGATGCGCAGATCGGCGACCCATCCGACATGAGTGATCAGGACGCGCAGATGCAGGAGTTCCTGCGCCGCTTCTTCGGCCAGCAGGGTGTGCCCGGCCAGCGGGGCCAGCGGCCAATGCCGCAGGATCGCACCTCGCTTGGCAGTGGCTTCATCATTTCGTCGGACGGTTACATCCTCACCAACCATCACGTCATCGACGGCGCGGACGACATCCATGTGCAACTGTCGGATCGACGCGAGCTCTCGGCCAAGCTCATCGGCAGCGATGCGCCCACCGACGTCGCCTTGCTCAAAGTTGATGCGTCCGACCTTCCGGCCCTGCAATTGGGAACGTCCGGTGTGCTCAAACCCGGGCAATGGGTGGTGGCGATCGGCTCGCCCTTCGGCTTCGACCATTCGGTCACCGCCGGCATTGTCAGCGCGGTGGGACGCAGCTCGCAGATCGCGGGGCAGCAGTACGTACCCTTCATCCAGACCGATGTGGCGGTCAATCGTGGCAACTCAGGTGGGCCTTTGCTCGACATTGATGGCAAGGTCGTGGGTATCAATTCGCAGATTCTGTCCAACACCGGCGGCTTCATGGGCGTGTCGTTCGCCATTCCGATTGAAACCGCGATGCGCTCGGTCGACCAGCTCAAGAAGCAAGGCTATGTCTCGCGCGGCATGTTGGGCGTGCGGATTCAGGATGTCAGCCGTGAGGTCGCCCAAAGCCTTGGCTTGCCAAGCTCCAGTGGTGCGCTGGTGTTCCAGGTCGAGCCGGGCAGTGCAGCCGAGAAGGCCGGCATCCAGGTTCAGGACGTGATCTTGGCCTTCAATGGACAGGAGGTGGCCGATTCTTCGCAGTTGCCGCCCTTGGTTGGCGCGAGCGATCCTGGCAGCAAGGTGGCCCTGCGCATCTATCGTGATGGCAAGGAGCGCACCGTGAACGTGACCGTGGGTGCCGCACCGCGCAGCGATGCCGATGGCAGCAGTACGGCGCAGGCCAATGACGATGCGGCCAATCCCTTGGGGTTTGCGGTGGATGACCTCAGCGCCGATCAGCGCAAGGCCTTGGACCTGCACGCCGATGAAGGCGTGGTCGTCACGCGCATCACCGGCAAGGCCGCGCGTCAATTGCGTTCCGGCGACATCATCCTGATGGTCGGCAAGGCCCGTGTCGGTAGCGTTGCTGCGTTCAAAAAAGCCGCTGCGGCAGCCAAGCCGGGCGAGCCGGTGATGCTGCTGGTTCGCCGCGGTGACACAACTCAATTCTTGACCGTGACGCCGGCCAAGCGTTGATTCGGTGTGTGGTGGCGACGTAGGGTCGCCATGGGTTGTGGTTTTCCAGGCATGTCCATGGATGGATGTGCCTGGAATGGGCGCTGATGACTGGGGTGTCGGTCATGCGAGGGCGGCTGTGGGATGATCGTTGCCATGAGCCGACCACTCCCGCGCGATTTTCAGTTTGATCATGAGCCCTTGATCGATGCGATCTTGGCCTGCCAAACCGGCCCGATGTGTGTTGCAGCCCCACTGGGCCTTGGCAAGCCGCATCGACTGCTGAATGCCCTTTATCGCCGTGCCAAGGCCGATCCTTCACGGCCACTGGCGATCTATACGGCCTTGTCGCTGGCGCCGCCTGCGGCAGGGCATGGCCTGCAGGCGCGGTTCCTGGGCCCCTTTCTCGATCGTCATTTTGGCCGCGACTTCGAAGCGCTTGATTACGTGCGCGACTTGCACCGCAAGGCCCTGCCGGCGAACGTGCACATTGAGGAGTTCTACCTGCAATCGGGCGCCTATCTGGGTTGCGCCGAGGTGCAGCAGGCCTATGCCAGCATCAACTACACCCACGTTGCCCGCGCCGTGGCCAAACGCGACATCAATGTTCTGGTGCAGAAAGTGGCGCGTTCGCCCGACGGTCGGCGCTTGTCGCTCAGTTGCAATCCCGACCTGAGTTTTGACCTGCTCGATGAAATTGCGCGCCTGGGCAAATCGCGTCCGTGTCTGGTGGCCGAAGTGGATCCGCAACTTCCTTTCCTCGAAGGCAGTTGCGCGGTGGATGCGGACTTCTTCGACTTCGTGTGCTGTTTGCCGCCGGACGCACCGCCCCTGTTCGCCTTGCCGCGCGCGCCGGTATCGGATGCCGATCACGCCATCGGCCTGTATGCGAGCGCCTTGGTCAAAGATGGAGGCACCTTGCAGATCGGTATTGGCGCCTTGGCCGATGCCTTGGCACACGCCTTGATCCTGCGGCATACCCGCAATCACGAATACCGCGCGTTGCTCGATCAACTCGAACCCGGCTTCGCCGACTCGGCCTTGGTGCGTGAATTTGGCGGCGTGGAGCCCTTTTCACAGGGTCTGTATGGCGCCAGCGAAATGGTCAACGACGCCTTTCGAAAGCTGCGCGAAGCCGGCATTCTCACCCGCAGCGTGGTGGATGACCTGGACGCCATGCGTCGCATCAATGCCGGAACGGCCACCGCCGAGGATGCCGTCCTGTTGGTGCGCGAAGGCCGCTGGCTGGATGGTGCGTTCTATCTGGGGTCGGTGGATTTGTACGCCTGGTTGCGCGCCTTGCCAGCGGAGGAAGCGCGTGGCATTGGCATGACGCGGGTTTCGCACATCAACTCACTCTACGGCGGCAACGAATCGTTGGAGCGTGAACAGCGCCGCGATGCGCGATTCTTCAATACCTGCATGCTGATGACGGCGCTCGGTGCAGCAGCTTCTGAAACGCTGGATGACGGACGCGTGGTGTCGGGTGTGGGAGGGCAATACAACTTCGTGGCCATGGCGCATGCCTTGAATGACTCGCGCTCGATCCTGATGTTCCGCGCCACACACGGCAGTCAGGTTGCAAGCAGCAATGTGCGTTGGAATTACGGGAACCTGACGATTCCGCGCCACCTGCGGGATATCGCGATCACCGAATTTGGCGTGGCGGACTTGCGTGACTGCAATGACCGCGACTGCATCCAGGCCATGTTGCGACTGACCGAGCAGCGATTTCAGCCGGATCTGATCGCACGTGCCAAAGCCATCGGAAAACTGCCCGCGACATTTGCCATGGCACCTGATCGAAGCCCGAACACGGCGGCGGCGCTGGCTGCTCGCTTGCGTTCGGCGCGCCTCAGCGGCTTGCTGCCTGATTACCCCATGGGCAGCGATTTTTCCGACGTGGAGCAGCGTCTGCTGCGGGCGCTGGCTTGGTTGAAACAGCGCGATTCCGGCTGGCCGCGCCGCCTGCGTTTGCTGTCGGCCGCCCTGTTTCAGGCACTGGATGTCGACGCGCCGGCGGTCTCGCGCATGGGACTGGATGCGCCGGCAAGCCTGAACGAACG
>CAUJJS010000143.1 GCA_963205415.1 Pseudomonadota bacterium | reverse complement strand
CGCTTCCGCAAGGAAAACGACGACTACTCGTCGATCATCCTCAAAGCTCTGGCCGACCGCTTCGCCGAAGGCCTGGCCGAATACATGCACCGCAAGGTCCGCACCGAGCTGTGGGGCTATGCGGCCGATGAGGCGCTGGACAACGAAGCCCTGATCGCCGAGCACTATCGCGGCATTCGCCCCGCGCCCGGCTATCCCGCCTGCCCCGAGCACACCGAAAAGCGCACCCTGTTCCGATTGCTCGACGCCACCGAAAATGCCGGCGTGGTACTGACCGAAGGCTGTGCCATGTATCCCGCCGCCGCCGTATCAGGCTGGTATCTGAGCCATCCCGAAAGCCGTTACTTCGCAGTCGGCAAGATCACCAAGGATCAAGTCACCGACTACGCCAAACGCAAAGGCTGGAGCCTGCAGGAAGCCGAGCACTGGCTGGCTACCAACCTCGATTACGATCCGGATTGAAGTCGTCCGACGGATCGCGCGTCGCGTGCCGGCATCAGGATGCGATCCCGAGTGCCGCCTCAAGCGCGCGCACGAAGCCTTGAACATCGGCACTCGCGCTTGCCTCGTCAACAACAAAGTGTGCAGTCACCCTGCGTGCAACCTCGACTTCATCGAGGCCTTCGCGCAGGCAGGCCATCATGAAGGCCGCCGACGCGTTCAAGGTCAGCAACGCTTCATTGCGAAAATCCACCAACACGGCCGTGCCATCGGGCAACTGAGTGATCGAGCAATCGGCGCGCTGCAAGGCCTCTGAAAGTATAGTCATGCTCGTGATTACGCGGGTCTGGACGCTTCGGTGAAAGTATAACCACCCGCAGACCCGCGCGGCTTGCATCAGGAATCAGGGCATGTCCATGCATTGGCGAGGATTGAGCGGTCAGGAGTGGCGTGCTTTGCTTGCCGCCGGCTGGCGCCTGCTCGCGGTACGACTTGCCATGGCCATCCTCGGCGTGGCTGCCACGCAGCGCAGGCTGGCGCACCGAGTACCCGCGGGCAATGCGGTTTTGTCGGATCCCGATCCCTGGCAGCACCGCGTGATTGCCTTGTCCCGAATCGCTCGACGCCTCCCGGACACACGCTGTCTGGCGCGAAGCCTTACGCTCTGGTGGTGGATGCGCTCCAAGGGCCTCAATCCGCACTGGCATCTGGGCGTTCGCGCGGGCGAGGAAAAGGTCGAGGGTCATGCTTGGGTCGAGTGCGATGGTTTCTTGTTCGACGAGACTGCCGAAGGTGCTGCTTCCTTCACGCCCCTGCAATGGCCACGCGAACCGTAACAACAAAGCTACGAACCATGCCTAATCACTCCCGCTACCGTTCAATGTCCCGACCCAAGGCCTGCAAACCGTGATGTCGCCGTCCACGCCCTCACGCGACGTGAAGTCTCCGCACGTTCAAGCCACAGGTGACTATCACCTTCTGATCGAATTGTTGCGACCCTACGGCTGGAGTTTGCTCTGGACCTTGATCCTGATGCTGGCACAGAGTTTGGCCACCCTCGTCAATCCGTGGTTGGCCGGGAAATTTACCGCGGCGGTCCTGCAACAATCCGACGTGGCGAATCTATTGTTGGCCTGGTTCGCCTTGATCGCCCTACAAGCCCTGCTTGGCTACGCCGTCACGGTACGCCTTGCCGAAGCGGGACAGGGCCTCGTTGCCGACTTGAGCACACGAACCTTCGACCACATCCAGTCGCTCCCCTTGGCCTGGCATCACGCACGCTAACGCGGCGATATCTTGTCCATGCTCACGCGTGACGTGGAAGTGCTGGGGCGTTTTGTCACCGGCTCATTGGCACCCTTGCTGCCACTGCTACTCACCTGTACCGGCGCCTTGATCATGATGTTCGTCATCGCGCCGTGGTTCGCACTGGCGACCGCACTGCTGCTGCCGGCCATGATTCTGGCGATGCGTCTGGCGGGCCGGCAATTGCGTCCGCTGGGCCAATTGGGAATCCAAGCCTATGCCGACAAGTACGCCATGGCCGAACAAAGCCTGTCGATGCTGCCGGTGGTGAAAGCCTTCACGCGCGAAACCGAAGACTCCCGAAGTTTCGGGCAGCAGGCGCACACACTGCGCGACATTCAACTGAGACTGGCACGCAACGTGGCCGCGATTGCGCCCGTGGTGCGGTTGGTGTCAGCCGCTGCGGTGCTTGGTTTACTGTGGTTTGCCAATCGCGAAGTGCAATTGGGGCAATTGCGTCTGGAGGGTTTGGTAAGCCTCTTGCTGTACGGACTGATGCTGATCCAGCCCATCAGTTCACTCGCCAGCCTCTACGGCAGCGCACATACCGCACGTGGCGGCGCCCAGCGCTTGTTGGCGCTGTTTGCGCAGCAGCCCGAGCCCAGAGGAGGCGCACACGAACCCGATACGATCCGTGGTGACATCGCGTTCAACAACGTGCGTTTTTCCTACCCTGGCCGCGCCCTCATCCTTGACGAAATCGACCTGAACATTCGTGCCGGCGAGGCGATCGCCATCACCGGGGTGAACGGTTCAGGCAAAAGCACGCTGGCGCATTTGCTGATGCGATTCCTTGAAGCCGACTCCGGTCAGATTCGCTTGGACGGGCACGATGTGCGTGAGTTCAGCCTTCGTGCGCTGCGTGGCCACATCGGCCTGGTCTCCCAGAACGTGCTGCTGTTTGATGGCACGGTTGCCGAAAACATCGCCTTCGGCCGCCCGGAGGCCACTCGGGAACAGGTCATCTCGGCCGCGCTCAGCGCCCAGGCCGATGCCTTCATCCGCGACTTGCCTGATGGTTACGACAGCCGAATTGGCGACCGAGGTGTACAACTGTCCGGTGGCCAGCAGCAACGCATCGCACTGGCGCGGGCCTTGCTCAAGAACCCAATGATCTTGATTCTGGACGAAGCCACGGCCATGTTCGATGCCGAAGCCGAAGCCGCATTCGTCGCTGACTGTCGGGCTGCGGCCGGGCGCCGCAGCCTGATTCTGATCACGCACCGTCGCGCCAGTCTGGCGGTCGCAGATCGCATCGTGCGGCTCGAGAACGGTCGATTGATTGAACTCGACGCATCGCTTGCACGTGACATCAACGCGCAGTGACCGATTCTTGGAACGGTCAGATCAAATAGATGGCTGCGTTACGCACTGACGCCGTTTCGATATCCATGGATCTGTCCTAGATGCTTGTGTCATCGGAGGCGCGTTGATCCAGGTTCGAAACAGGCCGCCTCCAGAACTGCCCCATGGTGCGCAAGAAACCCACGGCACGTTCGCGTGAAGCCGTCAGCCAATACCAAAACAGGCACAAACCGACGAAGCTTGCGAACACGAACACCGGTGCCACACCATTCGTCAGCGCCAAGTGCACCAACAACCAATAAAGCACGCTCACGCTGCTCAAAGTGATCGCCACGCAGAATGGGCCAAATCCGGCCTCACGCATCAAGTAATGGAAATGATCGTGGTCGGCTGAAAATGGCGAACGCCCTTGCCGCAAACGCCGCAACATCAGCACCAGGCAGTCGATCAAGGGAACCGGCAGCACCCACAGCGCCATCACCGGGTCAACGCGTTGCAGCGGATGCTGGGTCAAGCGAATGAT
>CAUJJS010000142.1 GCA_963205415.1 Pseudomonadota bacterium | reverse complement strand
CTCGGCTGACAGGCTGCAACAAGGCCCGTCATGAGGACGGCAGCGATTATGGTCAAGCGAGATGAAGTCGGTGCGTACATCGTCATTCCTGAGTCAAGGCGGCCCGCGCCGCGTGCATGGCTAACTTAGGTGCAGCAAGCTGAACAGCATCCTGCATGACCCGGTTGCTCAACGCGCCGGCGTCGTGACCTTCACGCCCTGCTCAGTTCATGGCCAATCGGCTAGGCTGGGCGCATGACCTTCGATGCCTTTTTTCTGATCCTCCTGATGCTGGGGCTGGGCAAGCTGTGTGCCCGTACCCGTCAATTTCCCGACAACGCCGCCGAGGTGCTGAACCAGTTCGCGCTGTACATCTGCCTGTCGGCGGCAGTGCTGCGTTACGGTTCGAAACTGGAGATCGGCCCGGAAATCTTCGCCGTGGCTGCGGTGCCGTGGGGCTTGGGCGCGATCGCAGTGGGGCTGGTGTTGTTGCTGGCGCGCAGCTTTGGCTGGAGTCGCGAGGTGACTGCCGTGCTGTTGCTGGCGGTGCCCTTGGGCAACACCTCGTACTTGGGCTATCCGCTGGTGGAAGCCATGCGAGGCGAGCAGGCTCTGCCCTATGCGGTGATCTACGATCAATTCGGCGCCTTTCTGATCCTGTCCACCTATGGATTGATCGTGCTGGCGCGCTACAGCGGCGAGGCCGCGCCGAGCGTGGGCATGTTGTTGCGACGGATCGTGCGCTTTCCACCCTTCATCGCCTTGCTGTTGGCTTTGACCATTTTTCCGGCACAGCCACCGGCCCTGCTCGATGGCGTGTTGCAACGCCTGTCCGATGCCTTGTTGCCGATCGTGGCCTTGGCGGTGGGCCTACAGGTGAAATTTCGCCTGCCGCGTGATGCCTTGAAGCCGCTGGGGGTGGGTTTGGCCCTGAAACTGATCGTGATGCCGGTGTTGGCTTTGGCGTGGGTGAAGCTGTTTGGTCTGCCCGCGCTGATGGCCGACGCAATCGTGCTGGAAACCGCCATGCCGAGCATGATCACGGCCGGCGCCTTGGCGATTTCGCATCGCCTGGCACCCACCTTCGCCGCGGCGATGGTGGGTTACAGCTTGCTGTTTTCGCTGCTCTCTTTGCCGGCCTGGGATGCGCTGCTGCGCTACTTTGCCGGTAGCTGAGAATCAGGAATGGCTCTGCGGGTGGCTTCGCGGCACGCCGCCGTTCATCAGGCGGTCGGTCCAGGCGATGCCGATGGCCGAAAGAATGAAGACCACATGGATGATGGTCTGCCACAGCACGCCATCGGCAGTGAGCGTGGCGCAGCGGTCCACGCCGGCGTTGGCGGCGGCCTTGGCCAACATTTCCGGTGGGCAGAACGGCAGGCCATTCAAGGTGCCGGCGGCGATGAAGGTCTTGAGCAGGTGGATCGAGGAGATGCCGATGATCGCCATCGCCAGCTTCACCTTCAGCACCGAGGCATTGACGTGGCTCAACCATTCCGGCTGATCGGGGTGGCCGTTGAGGCGTAGACGTGAAACGAAGGTTTCATAGCCACCCACGATCACCATCACCAAGAGGTTGGAGATCATCACCACATCGATCAGGCCCAGCACGATCAGCATGATCTGCTGCTCACCCAGCGTTGGCGCATCGTGCAAGAGGTGCCATAGCTCCTGAGCGAACAGATAGACGTAGACGCACTGCGCCACGATCAAGCCCAGATACAGCGGCAATTGCAACCAGCGCGAGCTGAAAATCAGCCAAGACAAAGGGCCAAGCGACGGGCGCGGGGTGCTGGTGCTCGGGGTCTGTGAGGGTGACTGGGCCATGGCGATGGTCGTGCAAAAAAGAACGCGCACCTTAGCCGGCGAACGGCGCCTTGCCAAGGTATGGCCGGTTCGCAGCCTCGCCGCACATGCGTATACTCATGGGCATGGGCCGATTGGGCTTTCGCAGGTCATGCGCACGTGTGCAGGCAGAGGCTACCGCAGTACCCCGCCGATGCAATCGAAGTGGCGTTGCCCGACGCCGATGCGGCAGCCGCCCTGCTGTTCTCGCGTCGTCCGGAGCTTTTGCCTTGGTTGATGCGTTGGCAGCACGAGTTGGTCGCGACATTTGGCGTGCAGATCCAGCACGACGCAACGCGTGCCAATACGGCTTTGCGAATGGCGCTGGCGCGCATGGGTTTGCGCTATGGCAGCTGGGGCGAGGACTATCACGCCTATCACAACGAGAACCACGCGCTGGAACTGCTTGATGGCCGCTTGGAACGATTGGTGTGCGAGGCGGGCACCACGCTCGATGGCCGGGATCGGATTGCCTTGGCCTTGTTTTCGGCTTGTCATGACCTGCGGCAGCGCGAAAGTGGCGAGACCGGCGCGCTGATGGGCGCCAACGAGGCGGCGAGTATTGATGAGACGGTTCGAATTCTTGCCATTGCCGGTTTCGATGAGACTGATGATGCGTGGCTGTTCCGCACTCTGGAACTGGCCATCGCCGGATCCACCTTCGACGCGCGGCCCTTGGCACCGGACAGCCGCAGCAACACCGCGGAATTGGCCGCGCGCGGCGGGCCACTGGCGCCGCACTTGCACGAATGCTTGGACGAGACCGAGCCGGGATGGCGCTCCGATCCGATCACCGTGCACGCCTTGGCGCTGGCACAAATCGCCTCGGACCTCGATACCGCCAATGTCTCCGAGCCGTTGCTGGAGTTGGTCGCCAGCTCCATCCGCCTGTGCGAAGAACGCGAGATGCGTGCGGGACGGTCGCTGGAATCGCCCGAGTCAGCCGCGCCCTGTCTGGCATTTCTCACCGTCGGTCAGGAGCGCTTCTTCTTCGATCTGCATCGATTCTGTTCCGAGGTTGGAAGCCGAACCTTCGCCGAGGGCAAGGCCAACAACGCCGAGGCCCTTCGCAGTTTGGTGAAAGAATTGACAGCGACCTTCGCCGCTGGCGTCGGGCCGACGCACCGCGGCATCGATGTCATCCGAAGTTTTGCCCATCTGGCGCTGCGCCACGCAAATTGACCATGCTCGAACACCAACGACGTTTTCTCGACCTTGCCTTGCACTGTCAGGCGCTGCGCTTTGGCGACTTCACCCTCAAGTCGGGTCGACAAAGCCCCTATTTCTTCAATGCCGGACGTTTCGACCATGGCGCTGCGATGGCGGCCTTGGGAGACTGCTACGCCGAGGCATTGATCGCCGCCAAGCTCGATTTCGACATGCTGTTTGGCCCGGCCTACAAGGGCATCCCGCTGGCGACCGCGGTGGCGATTGCCTTGGCGCACAAGGGGCGGGATGTGCCCTTGGCCTTCAACCGCAAGGAGGCCAAGGGCCACGGTGAAGGCGGAAGCCTGATCGGTGCGCCCTTGCGTGGCCGAGTGCTGATCGTCGATGACGTGATCACGGCCGGAACCGCGGTGCGTGAGTCGATCACCTTGATCCGTGATTCGGGTGCCGAGGTCTGCGGTGTGTTGGTGGCACTGGACCGGCAGGAACGGGGTGAATCCGGGCTGTCTGCGACTGAGGAAATAACCCGAACTCATGGCCTGCCCGTGGTGTCCATCGCAAAGCTGGCGGATTTGCTGACCTATACTGCGGACGATCCTGCACTGGCCGCACAGCAAGCGCGATTGCTCGCGTATCGTGCCCAGTATGGGGTGACGTGATTGCCGGCAGGACTTCGGGCTCAAGGGAGAAATTTATGACACCTTCCATCAGGCTTCCACTCGTGTTTGCGCTGCTGGCCTTCGCGCTGGCGACGCTGTCACCTGATGCCCAAGCGCAACGCAAGCTGTACCGCTGGACCGATGCCGAGGGCAAGGTGCATTACACCGACTCCTTGCCGGCCGAGGCGGTTCAGGACAAGCAGGAAGAACTCAATGACCTTGGCATGGCCGTCAAGACCACCGAGCGGGCGCTGACACCGGAAGAAAAAGTCGCCTACGATGCCGAACAGGCGCGTCTTGCAACCGAACGTGCCGCCGCCGAGGAACAGGCCAAGATGGACTCAGTGCTGATCGGTTCCTACCCGACAGAAGCGGACTTGGAGCGCGCCTACCGCGAGCGTTTCGACTTGATCGAGCAAAGCATCGTATCGGCCCAAGTCGGCATTCGCAGTCAGGAGAAAAGCCTCGGTGAGTTGCTCGAACACGCCGCCGATCTGGAACGCAACGGCAAACCCGTGCCGGTGGCGGTACGCGATTCGATCAAGCTCGCGCGCTCGCAGGTCGATGAACAGCGCGGCTATTTGCAAAAACGCGAGAACGAAAAAAAGCTACTGACGGACGAGCACGAAAAGACCCTCAGTCGCTACCGCGAGCTCAAGGCTGCCGAAGCCGAGAAGGCCGCAGAACGCTCATCTTGAAGCCAGGGCACGACGCCTGGCGATGAGCTGGGCCAAGATGCTGACCGCGATCTCGTGCGGGGTTTGGTGGCCGATCTCAAGACCGATCGGCGCAATCAGGCTTTCCAGCCAGGCTGCATGTTGCGGCAAGGCTTGGCGCACCTGCTGCACGCGGCGTTGACTTCCCATCATGCCGATGAAGGCGCACGGCGTTCCGGCCAAGGCATCGAGTGCCGCGACATCGGTGGGGTAGTCGCGGCTCAAGAGCACGATGAACAGCGCACGCGGGGTCGCACAGGCATCGTGCAGGCTGTCAGCGCTGCCATCGAGACACTGTGCTTGTCCGAATCGGCCCGGCGCGAAGCACTCGGCTCGCGAGTCGGCCACCAGAACCTCAAAATCCAGCCATTGAGCCAACTGCGCCAAAGCCTGTCCGCAATGGCCGGCGCCGACGATCAACAGGCGTGAGCGGGGAACCAGCGCGCGCGCATCTGGGGTGTCGGCGCCCAACTCATCGGCGCTCAAATGCGCGCTTTTGCCTTGCGCCAAGGCATCCGCCAGGGCGCGTGCGCGCTTCGCCATCGTGGCGCCATGCCAACGGCGCAAGGCCAAGCGCATGCCACCGCCGCAGACGCCCGCGGAGCCGATGCGGCCATCCAGTGCGATCTGGAGTTCCTCGACATCCGTGCTCAGGGCCAGCATCGACCGTGCAGCGGCGACCACCTGCGCTTCCATCGCGCCGCCACCGACGCTGGCGTGGATGCAGTCGACTTCGATCAACATCCTCGCGCCGCGCTGGCGCGGCGTGGAACCGTGGGTTTCGAGGACACTGGCCAGAACGACCGGGCGATTGGCTTCCAGTGCGTGTGCCAGTTGCGCGATGAGGCCCTCATCCACGTCGCACCGCGTGGATCGCATTGAAGATCGCCTCGGGCGTGGCTGGGCTGGCCAGTGGCACTCGGCGGGGTTTGGAACCGAAAGCGGCAATGGCTTCACGCAACGCCTCGCGTGCGGAAATGGCCAGCATCAGGGGCGGCTCGCCCACCGCCTTGCTGCCGTAGATGACATCGACGCTGGGCGTGTGTGTGCGTGCGTACAGATCCACGCGAAAATCCTCGGGCACATCGCCCAAGGTCGGGATCTTGTAGGTGCTGGGCGAATCGGTCAGCAGGCGCCCGTCGTCGCCAAAGCGCAGCTCCTCGCAGGTCAACCAACCCAAGCCTTGCACGAATCCACCTTCGATCTGGCCGCGATCAATCGCAGGATTCAGCGATGTCCCCACGTCGTGCAGGATGTCCACGCGCAACAAGCGATGCACGCCGGTGTCGCCATCCACCTCCACCTCGCTCACGGCAGCCCCGAAGGCGAAGTAGAAAAAGGGATGGCCTTGGCCGGTTTGCGGGTCCCAGGACAAACCGGGGGTCGCGTAGTAGCCGCTTGCCGAAAGGCTGATGCGTTGCCGATAAGCCGCCTGCACCACGTCGACGAAAGCGCAACGGGCATGCGGCTGTGATGCCCGATGCGCGTGGCCATCGGCAAACACCACGTCATCGATGTCGCCGCCCAAGAGTGCCGCGGCCGCCGGTCGCAGACGCGCCAGCAGGGTGTCGCAGGCGGCTTTGACGGCTTGGCCGTTCAAATCCGAACCGGTGCTGGCGGCCGTGGCCGAGGTGTTGGGCACTTTGTCGGTGGTGGTGGGCGTGACCTTGATCTGGCTGATCGGCACGCCCAGCGCACGTGCCGCCACACCGAGCATCTTGGTATGAAGGCCCTGACCCATCTCGGTGCCGCCGTGATTGAGCTGGATACTGCCGTCGGTATAGATGTGCACCAGTGCGCCGGCTTGGTTGTATTCGGTCTTGTTGAAGGAAATGCCGAACTTGATCGGTGTGATCGCGATGCCGCGCTTGCGATGGACGTGCTGCGCATTGAACGCGGCTGCCTGTTTGCGACGCGCTTCAAACGCGCTGCGACTGAGCGCCTGATCCCACAACGGCTGCATCAGGTTGTCGATCACGCGCTGGCCGTAGTGGGTGGTGTCGCGTGCGGGCGTGTCGCCATCACGGTAGAAGTTGCGTGCGCGCACCTCGTGCGCGGGCAAGCCAAGGTGTCGGGCGATCTGCTCGATGACTTCCTCGCCACAGATCACGCCCTGCGGCCCACCGAAACCGCGAAACGCGGTGTTGGAGGGCGTGTGGGTTTTGCAGATGTGGCCACGCACGCGCACGTGCGGACAGAAATAGGCGTTGTCGACGTGCACCATGGCACGCGACAGCACCGCGGGCGAGAGATCGCAACTCCAGCCGCCCTCGGCAAACAGGCTCACATCGAGTGCGCGCAAGCGGCCATCGTGATCGGCGCCGACGCGCCAGCGCGCGAGAAACGCGTGGCGCTTGCCGGTCATGCGCATGTCCAAGCCACGTTCCAGCTTGATGCGAACCGGCCGTCCGGTTTTCCATGCGGCCACGGCCGCAACCGCCGCATACGGATTAGCTTGGGTTTCCTTGCCGCCAAAGCCGCCACCCATGCGCAGGCTGCGACACACCACCCGATGCAGCGGCAAACCCAGAACATGGGCGACGACCTGTTGGGTTTCGGAGGGATGTTGGGTGGAGGACACCACCTGCAGCATGCCTTCCGAATCGATGCTGGCCCAACTGGCCTGGGTTTCAAGATAAAAATGTTCCTGACCACCGATGGCGAGCTCGCCTTCGAGCACCACGGGCGCATCGGCCAAGGCGCTCTCCACTTCACCGCGCAGGATGCAACTTTCGGGCAGGTGAAAAGCCTCGGCGGCGAGCGCCTGCTCGATCGTCAGGAGGGTGGGCAGTGGCTCGTAGCTCACGATCACCTTCGCGGCCGCCACGCGGGCCTGATCTTCGCTCTCGGCCACGATCCAAGCCACCGATTGGCCATGGAAGGACACGATGTCATCGGCGATCACCGGCTCATCGCTCAAAATCGAGCCCGAATTGTTCACGCCGGGAATGTCGCTGGCGGTGAGTACCGCCACCACGCCGGCCATGGCTTGCGCGGCGTGGGTGTCGATGGCGAGGATGCGGGCGTGGGCGTGCGGGGCGCACACCGGCCACAGGCTCAATTGGCCATGCGGTGGCTGTTGCTCGTCGGTGTAGATCGCGCTGCCGGTGACGTGGCCAGTCGCGCTCTCGTGCGCCATGGCATCGGGTGCTCGTGCCGAAGTGCTGCGATCGGGCAGATTCATGCCATTGCCTCCAACCCGAGCTTTTCGCGTGCGAACTTCACGAACAGATTGCCGCACAGGGCTCGGCGGTAGTCGGCACTGGCGCGATGGTCCGACAGGGGTGAGAACGCTGCGCTCAGTGCGCTGCGCGTGGCCTCGATGCGGGCGGTGTCCAGTATCTGCCCCATCAAGGTCTGCTCCACCTCGCGTGCACGCACCGGCGTTGCCGCGACGCCACCAAACGCCAGTCGCACATGGTGAACACGGCCTTCGCCATCGAGCTCGACCGCAAAACACGCGGCCACGATGCTGATGTCATCGGTTTGGCGTTTGGCGATCTTGTAGAAACCTTGGGTCTGCGTGGTCGCGCGTGGCAGGCGGATGGACACGATCAGTTCGTCACGCGCCAGCGCGGTCTTGCGGTAGGCCAGAAAGAAATCCGCAATGGAAATCTCGCGCAAGCCATTCGGCCCCTGCACCTGCACCGTGGCATTGAGCGCCAACAGCAGTGGCGCGAAGTCGCCGATCGGTGAGGCCGAACCGAGATTGCCGCCGAGCGTGGCGCGATTGCGCACCTGGCGTGCCGCAAACCACGGCAGCATGTCGTCCAGCGCCGGAATCAGGCCAGCCAGCTCGTGTTCGAGGCGCGTCAATGGCACGCCCGCGCCGATACGAACCTGATCGGCTTCAATCACCAAAGTTTGAAGCTCGGCGATGCGATCGAGCGCAATGAACGCCGGCGCCACGGCCTGATGCCGGCTCAGGTTCACGCCCAGATCGCTTGCACCGGCGATGAAAGCGGCTTCAGGGTATTGCTGCTTGAGTGCGATGGCGTCGGTGAGTGTGACCGGGCTGTGGAAACTGCCGATGCGACTGGCTGCCGGGGCCGTTCGCGTCTGGGCCAACAGCAAGCGGAAGCGGTCATTGGCTTGCGCCTGACGGGCCAGAGTCGACGTCGCCTCGCGAATCGGGCGATAGCCCGTGCAACGGCACAGGTTGCCGTCGGTGGTGTGATCGGAAAGCTCGCCGTTGCAATAACCGGCCAAGAGACTCATCACGATTCCCGGCGTGCAGTAACCGCACTGGGAGCCGTTGTGCGCGGTCAGTGCGGCTTGGACCGGATGCAGCTGATCGCCGTCTGCCACGGCTTCCACCGTCAACACCTCGCGGCCGGGCAATGCGCCCATCGGCAGCAGGCAACTGTTGACCGCGACCAACTGCGTTGCGCCCTGTTGATCGCACTCCAGCCAGACCACGGTACAGGCGCCGCAATCGCCATCGCCGCAGCCTTCCTTGGTACCGCTCAAGCCGCGCGCACGCAGCCACCGCAACAGGGATTGTGTGGGCTCGACGCCAGATAGCGTCACCGTCTCGCCGTTCAGACGGAATGTCGTTGAAGTCTCCATGCCCGCAGGTTACGACGGACGCGCATGGAGTGGAACGCATCAGACGCGTGGTGTGTGCGATGAAGCACACACCACGGTCTTGCCATCATTGTGCGGGTGGTGCGGGTGGCGTTGCCTGTGCCGCCGGCTTGACGAACTTCAGGGTCATGCGATCGGACTCGCCAATCGCGGTGTACTTGTCCTTGTCCACATCGCCCAGCGCCAGGGTTGGTGGCAGGGTCCAAACCCCCTTGGGATGGTCGGTCGTGTCCTTGGGATTGGCATTGATTTCGCTGCGCTCGGCCAAGGTGAAGCCGGCGGCGGTGGCCAAGTCGATGACTTGCTGCTCGGTGACATAACCGGTGCTGCCATCGGTCGGTGCATCGCCCTTGGCACGGTGATCGACCACGCCGAGAACGCCGCCAGGCTTGAGTGCATCGAAGAAGGCCTTGAAGTAAGCCGGCGCTGTGCCTGCCGGTACCCAGTTGTGCACATTGCGGAAGGTCAGCACGAAGTCGGCCGAGTTGGGCTCGCCAAACGTCGGGGCTGCGGCATTGAAGGACAACAGATTGGCTTTGCCGTACACATCGGGTGCTGCCGAAACGCGCTCGGTGAGCGCCGCGTTGAGCTTGGCGTAATACTCGGGTTGATTGGGTTGGGTGGAATCCCAGATCGCACCCACGTATTGACCGTGGGCACGCAGGAAGGGTGCCAGTACATCGGTATACCAACCACCGCCGGGTGTGATTTCGATCACCACCGAATCGGGTTTGATGCCGAAGAAGCTGAGTGTCTCGACCGGATGACGATACTGATCGCGGGCGCGATCTTCGGCCTTGCGATGGTCGCCAGCCAGCACCGCTTCCAGACGTTGCTTTGTCTCGTCGGCTTGGCTGACGGCGGGCGGAGCCGGCGGCGCAACGGCCGGTGCGGGTGCAGGAGCGGGCGCAGGTGCAGGCGCTTCGGCGGCAGGCTGACAGGCCGCGAGTGCGAACGCGCCGGCCAAGGCAAGAGCGATGGGTGACAAACGCATGATGAAACCTCCAATAAGCCGATTGAGGGGGGTTGGGCCACCCAGCATGATGGCTCGCCGATCGGCTGTCATCTATGCCGGCGATCGCCATTTAGCGTGCGATCGGCAGCAGCCTTGCACCGTCGGGATAGGGATTGACCTCGCACGCTGAATCCTGTTGCAGGGCTTCCTGCAGTGACCACCACCAGCGCACATCGAAGATGTCGCCATGGGTCTGGATCAATGCGTCACGCTGGGCGTCGGTGAGCCCGAGAAATTGCGGAAACTGTTCGGGAAACACATCGTTGGCGCCGACATGAAACCACGCGCCATGGCTCATTTCCTCGTCGTCATTGCGGGCCTTGGGCAGGCTGCGGAATTGGCATTCGCTCACCAGGCACAGCTCGTCGTAGTCGTAGAAGATGGCGCGATGATTGCGGGTGACGCCGAAGTTCTTGAGCAGGAGGTCGCCCGGGAAAATGTCGCTGCGGGCGAGGTCACGAATCGCCTGCCCATAATCGATCACCGCGCGCAGGGCGTCGTCGGCGCTGACTTCCTTCAAGTACAGGTTCAAAGGTCGCAGACGGCGTTCGACATAGCAGTGGCCGATGACCACATCATCGCCTTCCAGTTGCACGATCTCGCTGCAACTTTCCAAAAGTTCATCCAGAAGCTCGGGGGCAAACTGGCGGCGCGGGAATCGCAGGAAACGAAACTCCTGTGCATCCACCAGTCGCCCCGCACGATCGTGGCGTGACACGATCCGGTACTTGGCCTGCACGTCCTCGCGCGCGGTTTCCTTGGGATAGGCGAAGCGATCGCGGATCAGTTTGAACACCAATGGCCACGAGGGCAGGGTGAACACCAACATCACCATGCCGCGTTCGCCATCCGCATGCACGAACGGCTCGTTCGGGCGGTGTTCCAAATGCCGGAAGAAGGCGCGGTAACGCTCGGTCTTGCCCTGCTTGGCGCGACCCAGCACGGTGTAGATTTCGTCCAGCGGCTTGTGCGGCAACAAGGCACGCAAGAAGACCACGGCATTGCCCACCGTCGGCAAATCAGCAAAGAAATGGCTGCGGGTGTAGCCAAACAATTGCGCCACGTGATCGCGCTCGGTCAGGAGCGCATCCACCACCAAGCCGTCCGGGCCATTGGCGAGTGCGATGACCAAGGGTGTGTAGTGGAACTCGCCCAGAGCGCGCCCGACCAGATAGGCGCGCTGCTCGCGGTAGAACACCGTTTCCAATAGTTCGATCTGCACCAGCGGAGTATCGCCCCAGGCAGCAAAACGTTGCCGCACGGTATGCGCCATCGCTTCGGCACAGGCCTGCGGGTGGGCGTAGGGCACCGCGAAGTGATAGCCCACCAACACCCGCTCGAACACCGCCGCCAATTCACCATGGATGGCATGACTGTGGCGCGCCACCGGGTGGGTGATTTGATCGGTGGGTTCGATGTCGAGTGCCACGAACTCAATGGAAGGGTCAACGCCGTGGGTACGAAAGAAGCGACGTGTGAGGGTGTTGAAGAAGGTCTTGTACAACTCGCGATCAAGGAGCTGTTCGACCGCCTCGGCGTAAGCATCGCGGATGCGATTCCACAGCACCCGATCCTGTGCGCGTTCGGCCAGCACCTGTGCCAGCCAATCCTGCATCTGCTTGACGCACACGTCGTAGAGTTCGATGCGCTCGACCAGATCGCTGCGCATCGCGCCCCAATCGCGCTGTTCGAAGCGCCCCTTGGCGCGACGGGTGATAGCGGCAAAACGCGCGTGGTAATCAGCAAAACCGTCGCGGATGCGTTCGGCAATGCCGGCCGAAAGAATGTGCATGGGAGTACCGGGCAATGACAGCACGTGGATCAGGTCGACGATGTTAGCGGCCGATACGGGACGCCGCTCAGTCGCGCTTGCCGAGGCGAACGAATTGCAGGTCGACGGCCTGCAGTTCCACCAGCGGCGGGATCACCAAGGTGGTGTACTCGCGGTAGTGCGCATGGGGCAGATCACACAGGCGCAGGCGGTCGCCGCGCGGGTTTTGGATCGGCACGTTGGCGGCCTCGTACAAGATCACTTCGTGCTCGGGTGGGTACCAGGTCAACAGCCGATCGACCAAGGCACGCAGCGCTGCCGGATCGGCCTCGGTGCGGGTGCAACTCAGGTCGCCGGTGAGCGTCACCTGCCAGAGCAACACCAGGCTGGCCGGATCCAGTTGGCGGTCGTAGACCATGAAATGCGTGGCTTCCATCGACTGCACGCCGCGCTGTCCGGGGTCGATGCCCAGATCGGCGTAGAGGCAGGCCTCGGCCGAAATGCCCGGTTCCATGCGCGCATCGATTCCCATGGCGCGTGCCTGTCGCATCACCTTGTGGGGAACGTCGGCAAAGACGCCCGGGTGGCCGTAGAACACCGCGCAGACCTGCTTGCCATCGAGCAGTGGCTGCATCAGGGCCGCTTCCATGTCGCGATAGGTCTGGCGGCGATCCTTGCCGTTCGCGTAGTGGCCACTCAGATCGATCACGTCCGGGCGCATCTCACGCACCATGCCCAAGGCGAAACTGTCGGCGAGACAGAACACGACCTCAGCCTGTCGGATCTCAGACAAGGTGCGTTCGCTGACATGGCGCGCGAACTGGATGCCGCAACCCACGATCACCAGACGTGTGGTCGGACGCGGAGCGTGTGGTTCGTCCTCGTGCAACATGACCGAGCGATTGCGGCCTTGGCGCTTGGCGCGATAAAGGGCCTGATCGGCGTTGTGCATCAGTTGGGTGAGCGTGCTCGCACCATCCTCGGTCTGGCAGACGCCTGCGCTGATGGTGAAGGCAATGCTCTGGCCGAGCGACTGCACCGGACCGATGAGCGCGCGCAATTTCTGCAGCATGGCCTCAGCCTGGATCACGTCGCCTTCCATGAGAATCATGAACTCATCGCCACCCCGACGTGCGGCAATGGCGTTGTCATCGATGGCCATCGCGATCCATGTGCCAAGCTGGCGTAGCACTTCATCACCTGCCTCGTGGCCATAGGAGTCATTGACCTCCTTGAACAAGTCGATGTCGATGGCAACGGCGGTAAACGGGCATTTGTGCTGCAAGGCGCGGGCCATGGTCGATTCGCCGACCTTGAGCATCTGCTGGTGGTTGTACAACTGCGTCAGGCTGTCGTGTTCGGCGCGCCAGCGAAACCTTTGCCGATCACGGAAGCTGCGTCGCAACAAGATGATCAGCAAGGCCGCTGCAATCGCCAAACCACCGACACCGAGCAAGAGCAGCCATTGCGTCTTGCGATTGGAGTCGGCGCGCACTTCGGCCAGGTCTTTCTCGGCCTTCAGCAGACTGATTTCCTGTTCCTTGAGCTGGGTGTCGAACTGCACCTGCAAAAAGGCAAGCTGACGCGCGCGCGCATTGCGCTCGGCCTCCTTGGTCTGGGCCATGGCTTCTTGCAGGTGGATCAGCGCACCGGCCGCGTCTCCGCGCCGTTCGGTCAGCTGCGACCAAAGGGCACCCACTTCCGACAGGGAGGACGCCGAAGGATTGTCGGTGCTGTAGTAGCGCAGGCTGGAGGCAAGCAGGTCCTCGGCACGCTCGGGTTGCCGCCCCAGGCTGATCAGGCAATGGGCGATCAAGAGCTCAGCGGCGTGGACGCCATCCACGAAATCAGCTTTGCGCGCTAGGGCCAGGGCGCGTTCGCCCCAAGCCAGCGCCTCTTCGTTGCGGCCCCGTGCCTGCGCCGCACTCCCGATGCCGAACAAGCCATTGGCAGCGTAGACCTCATCACCCACGCTTTCACAGACCTCCACCTGGCGTCGGCGATAGGCTTCCGCCTCGGCGTAGCGCTCGGCCATCGCCTCGCCCAGAGCCAGTGGCGACAATGCCCGGCACAGAACTGCCCGATCGCCGCTTTCTTCGGCCATGGCGAGGGCTTGACGCCCAAGTTCGCGAGCCCGATCGGTCGAGCCGGCCAAGGTGTGGAGATAGGCAGCCGTGGCCAACAGCCTCGCGGTGGACGCCTTGTCATCGGGGAGGTCGGCCATGCCACGGCGAAGCCACTTGAAGGCCTCGGTCCAGTCTTCGATATTGCCGGTGATCGCGATGGCGGTGGAGTAGATGCGGGTGCGAAGCTTGGGCGACAACTCGCGCTCGAGGAGCGCGTTCAGGCCGTCGAGCGACTTCTGTTGCTGGCCGCTAACGGCCATTTCCCAGAGGCGTTGGTAGGCTTGCTCATCCGATTCGCTGCTACCGGCTTGGGTCGAGTCCGGAGTGGAATCAGATGACCTTGGCGAGGGCGTTTGCGGCGACGGGGTTTCGATGGGAGGCGCGTGCGCGGTTGCGCCAAGCTCCGGTAGCTGCGCCGCGGCCCATGCCCCGGTGGTCAGGAGCACAAGGCTGGCAGTCAGCAGAACATTCCGAGCCCGCACCACCGTACCCCCTCAAATCATCGGTCGTATGCCGTGATGATGTGATTGGTGGCGAATTGGCCATCGCTCAGGCCGCTCAGGCGCTTGATGGTGGCGTAGTCCTTTTCGAGCATGGCGGTACGCTCTTCGTCGGACAAGCCGGCCCGTCGCATCACTGCATCCGCATCTTGGGTGTATTCGGCCGCGAGCGACGCGTTGCGCCCCAGTTCGCGCATGAAATCCAGAAGTTTCGACACCGCATTCCCCTCGCTTGAATGTTGGGCGCCGCTTCTCCGTTACGACGCGCAGCTACGCCAGCCTGTTTCAATTTCAGTGTGCAACACTAGCACAAACGCATGGCGCAAATGCATGGCGCAAATGCAATGACAAAACGCAATGGTCTGTCGTTGGGCCCTAGTGTTGGACGCGCAAGGTGAGCCGCTCCGGCTTTCGTGGCGCTTGGTGGGGGCGTTCGTCGCGTGATGAGGTTTCACAGTCAAGCGTCATGCATTTGAATCTTGGCGATGGATGGTCTCAAGCCATCCATCGCCCAAGTTCGATGATGAACGTGAAGCCTCAGCGCTTGCCGAACAAGGAGCCGAGACCTTGGGCTGCGCCGAGCATGTCGCCCAGGCCAACTTGGCCATCGCCATCCCGATCCAGCACCGAACCCAGGATGCCACCCAGGGCCGAGGGCGGCGCCTGCGAGATGCGTTGACTCTCGCCACCCAGAAGGCCGCCGAGCGCACCGGCATTGAGGCCGCCGCCTTGGCTCATTTTGCCCAGCACGGCCATGACGAGAGGGGCGAGCATCGCCAAGAGCTTGGCGGAATCTGCGCCGCCCATGCCCGGCACGTTGGGGACGTTCGGGGCGCTGGCGCGTTGGCTGCCACCGCCACCGAAAACGTGACCGAGGATGGCCATGCCCGAACTCAGATCGGGCGCATTGGAGGACGCGCCGCCGCCGAGCACCGAGCCCAGCAGGCCGCCGATGTCGATGCCGCCATGGTCGCGCTGGATGGCGCCGAACAAGGCGTTTGCGCCTTCCGGCTGGGAGGCATTGCGGCCCATCTGTCCCAAAAGAATCGGCAGTGCGGCCTGGATGGCGTCGCCGGTGGCTTGCGGGCTGAGGCCAAGCTGGCTGGACATGGAACGGATGCTGTTGGCATCCAGCGAAGACAACAGGGATTCGGCAAGATTGGACACGGCGCGACTCACGTTCGGGTTGAGGGACGCCGACATTAACACCGCAGCGCGGCGTGTGTGCAGGTGCATTGCCCAGTTGGTGAGAAGGCGGGCGCTGGCGTACGCTCATGCATCACGAGCATCAGGAATCGGCGATGTCATCGCAGCAACTTCATCGCAAGTATCAGGAGTCCTTGGCGGACAAGGTCGTGCAGTTGCGCCAGGCCTTCGATGTGCTCTGCGATGAGGATGTTCCGATTGAACGGGTTGCCCAGTTGCATCTTTTGCTGCATCGATTGGCGGGTTCTGCGGGCACCTATGGCTTTGCCGAACTGAGTCGGCAGGCGCGCGCACTGGAAGAGCCTTGGCACCAGTGGCTGGCGCAGGACGAGACGGTACGTCCGCCGGCGTATCAGGTGTGTGTGCAACAGGGCGTGGACTTTGCCGCCTTCCTCGATGCCTTGCGCCAAACCGCCGCGCAGCAAACCTAGGCTTGGGTAGGCGGCCTCACCAGCCGTTGCGGTCGAGTGCGGCCTGGGTCTGGGCGTCGGCGGCACGCGCCACCAAACCCCCGCGCCCGGCGAAGCTCACCTCGAAACGACCACCATCGAGCATGGGCATATAGGCCGCGCTACCAAAGCGCGTGTCCACGAAGGGCAGCCAGCGCGATGCGGACTGCTTGAGCAAACCCAGGTCGAAACCGGCGTTGGCGTCCAGCTCGAACACACTGCGCTCGGACTCGCGCTCCTGATCGATGTTCTGGTAGCGCCCGCCGATGCGTTCGATTCGATAGAGGGGCGGTGCGCCGGCCAGCACAGCCGGAAGTCGCCAGGTGAGCACGCGTGCGTCGAGTTGCCACTGGTCGCCCAGAAGCACGAACGCGTGAACGCGGCCGTCGGCGGTGGTGATCTCGGCCTGAAACCGTTGCGGCGCCAACTGCTGGAACGACAGCGTGGCGACGCTGACTTCACGTTCCAGCGCGAAGTAATGTCGGATTGACACCGAAAGCGCGATCAAAGCCAGCGCTGCCACGGTGAACATCAGTGCGGCCAACAGGCGCCAAGTCGCGCCGGAACGGCGATGGTGGTGCCGACGCGCACGCGCGCCGAACAGGAAGATCGCGGCAAAGATGGCGCAGGAGAGGGCGGGAATGAGGACGAACAGGGCAGGCGACATGGCCGATCCGAACGCGTGATCGGCCGATTATACTTTGGCCATGAAAATCTTCTCGCGCCTTGCCTTGATCTGTCTCCTGCTCCTGCTCGTGGCCGCCTGCGGCAACAAGGGCGATCTGGTGATGCCCGACCGGCCACAGTCTGCGGCGACACCGTGAGCGGACCTGTGCCGTTGCCATTCACCAAGATGCACGGGGCCGGCAACGACTTCGTGATCGTGGATCGGCGCCGCGTCTCAGCGCCCTTGACGCCCGAGCGCGTGGCCCTGATCGCCGATCGCCATCGCGGTGTGGGTTTTGATCAGCTCATTACCATCGAAGCGGCACGCACGGCGGGCGCGGTGGCGGCGTATTCGATCCTCAATGCCGACGGCAGCCGGGCCGGCCAATGCGGCAATGGTGCGCGCTGCGTGGCGGCATGGTTGGTTCGCGAGGGTGCAGCGGGTGCTGAGGCCTTCGTGTTGGATGGCCCGAGCGGCGCGATCGTGGCGCAGCGTCGCGGCGAGGACTTTGCCATCGACATGGGTGTGCCGGATTTTTCGCCGCAGGCCATTGCGCTGGATCGTCCGCAAATGGATCCATACATATTCCCCATCGGGGATCAGGTGCTGAGGTTTGGCGCAGTCTCGATGGGCAATCCGCACGCCGTGATGGAAGTGCCGGACGTGGCCACGGCGGCGGTCGAGACACTCGGGCCGGTGCTGCAGCGCGAGGCTGGCTTCAAAGACAGTTGCAACGTCGGTTTCGCCCAGATCATCGACCCGCACCGCGTGGCGTTGCGTGTGTACGAGCGCGGCGTGGGCGAAACCCTCGCCTGTGGCTCGGGTGCCTGTGCCGCCGTGGCGGTGCTGGCGCGGCGCGGGCGTCTGGCTTCCCGTGTGGCGGTGCAGCTTCCCGGTGGCACCCTAACGATCGACTGGCCCGGAACCGGGCATCCAATCCAGATGGCCGGTCCGGCCGCATTCGTTTTCGAAGGAGAGTTTCTGGCATGAGTGAATCCCCGCGACGTGAGCTGGAGGCTGCCGATGTAGCCGTGTGGCTGCGTGAGCATCCGAACTTTTTCCTGCATCACCCGGATGTGGCACTGGCCATCGACCTGCCGCGTGAAAACGGCCGCGCCACGTCACTGGCCAGCTATCAATTGGATGTCTTGCGCGAAAAGAATCGCGAGCTCAATCGGCGCCTTGCGGAGCTGTTCGCGGTGGCCAACGAGAACGAGCGCCTCACGGTTCGCACCCACCAGTTCACCTTGGCCTTGTTGCGCGCCCAGGACTTGCCGCAGACCTTGGCCATGGCCGTGGGCAGCCTGCGCGAAGATTTTTCCAGTGAATGGGTGCGCATCCTGTTGAGCAAGCCCGGCATGGACGTGGCAAGCAGTCCGTGGTGGGCGCACGCCAGCCGCGACAGCGCGCAGATGGCGGTTTTCTCGGACCTCAAGCCCGATGCCGAGCCCTTGAGCGGACGCCTGCAAGCCGACAAGTTGCAGGCCCTGTTCGGCGCCGAGGCAGCACAGGTGCAATCCAGCGCCTTGGTGCCCTTGGGCGACTACGGCGTCTTGGCCATTGGCAGCAGCGATCCCAATCACTTCTATCCCGGCATGGGCACCTTTTTCGTGCGCCTGATGGCGCAGGCCTTGGTGGCGGCATTGGCGCGCTTCGACATGAGCGTTCCAACGCCGTGAACACCGCGCCGCAGGCCCAGCCGATCCACGCCGAGGGCGAGGACGCGCTGGGCGCGGCGATCACCGCCTATCTGGAACGACTGCGGGTGGAGCGGGCGTACTCCGCGCACACCCTGGCCGGCTATCGGCGCGATCTGGCGCGATTGCGGGATTTTGCGCAGGCCCTGCCCATCAGCCACTGGAAGGAACTGGACGGGCCGCGTCTGCAACGCTTCATCGCCAGCGAACACCGTCGTGGCCTGTCGCCACCCAGCGTGCAGCGCCTGTTGTCGGCCTGCCGTGGCCTGTTCAACGATTTGCTGCGTGAAGGCGTGCTCAGTGCCAGTCCGGCCTTGGGCCTGCGCGCGCCCAAGGCCCGGCGCAAATTACCGCAGGTGCTGGATGCGGACGAAGTCACACGCTTGCTGGAGTTTCCCGTCCTGACGCCCGAGGACGTGCGCGATCGGGCGATGCTGGAACTGTTCTACTCCTCCGGTCTGCGCTTGGCCGAAGTGTGTGGCCTCACGTGGGGCGACCTGCAACTCGGTGAAGGTTTGGTTCGGGTGCGCGGCAAGGGCGGCAAGGTGCGCGATGTGCCGGTTGGAACCAAGGCCGTGACGGCACTGGAGGCCTTGCACGCACAAGGCGGCAACACGCCGGCCCAGCCGGTATTCAAAGGCCGCGATGGCCTCGCCATCGGACGCGGTGTGGTGGAGCAACGGGTACGCGCCATCGCCCAGCGACAAGGCATCGACAAGCGCGTGTATCCGCATTTGCTGCGGCATTGTTGCGCCAGCCATCTGCTCGAATCCTCCGGCGACCTGCGTGGCGTGCAGGAGTTTCTCGGCCACGCCGATATCGCCACCACGCAGGTTTACACCCATCTGGACTTCCAGCATCTGGCCAAGGTTTACGACGCAGCGCATCCACGGGCGCGGCGAAAGACGACGCCATCGGCTTGATAGTCCGCCGGGACTGCCCCATATCGTTTACCCGTTCGTTTCGGAACCGTGCCGTGGGCAACAACGAGTCGTTTCACGCCACCACCATCGTTTCGGTCCGCCGCGCTGGTCGCGTCGTGATCGGTGGCGATGGCCAGGTCACCTTGGGCAACACCGTGGTCAAGGCCAATGCCCGCAAGATCCGGCGCCTGGCCGGCGGCAAGGTTCTGGCCGGTTTTGCCGGTGCCACCGCCGATGCTTTCACCCTGTTTGAATTGTTCGAAGCCAAGCTGGAAAAGCACGGCGGCCAACTGGTGCGCGCGGCGGTGGAAATGGCCAAGGACTGGCGCACCGATCGTCGCCTCGGGCGGCTGGAAGCCATGCTCGCCGTGGCCGACAAGGAAGCCTCGCTGCTGCTGTCCGGCAATGGCGATGTGCTGGAGCCGGAAGACGGCCTGATCGCAATCGGTTCGGGCGGCCCCTTCGCCCAATCCGCCGCCCGCGCCCTGCTCGCCAACACCGAACTGGATGCCCGCCAGATCGTCGAACAATCCCTCAAGATCGCCGCCGACATCTGCATCTACACCAATCACAACCGGACGATTGAAGAGCTGGGAGTGGGGAATGGGGAATAGGGATTCGCAAGAGCAACAGCGTCCCCGTTCCCGCCGATGGAACATCTGACCAAGTCAAAACGCCGTCATTGCGAGCGAAGCGAAGCAATCCACCTCATTGATTTGGCGAATACTTCTGGATTGCCACGTCGCTTCGCTCCTCGCAATGACGGATTATCCAGCGACTCCCAACGCCCAACTCCCGACTCCCGACTCCCCATTCCCCATTCCCCATTCCCACGCAAACCCCATGACCCAACTCACCCCCCGCGAAATCGTCAATGAACTGGACCGCTGGATCGTGGGCCAGAACGCCGCCAAGCGTGCGGTGGCCATCGCCTTGCGCAATCGCTGGCGGCGGATGCAGCTCGAACCGGAACTGCGGCGCGAAGTCACGCCCAAGAACATCCTGATGATCGGCCCCACCGGCGTCGGCAAGACCGAAATCGCACGCCGCCTGGCGACGCTCGCCAATGCGCCGTTCGTGAAGGTGGAAGCCACGCGTTTCACCGAAGTGGGCTATGTCGGCAAGGATGTCGAGCAGATCATCCGCGATCTCATCGATACCGCCGTCAAGATGCAGCGCGAACAGGCCAAGACGCGGGTGCGCAGCCAAGCCGAAGATCGCGCTGAAGACCGCATTCTCGATGCCCTCTTGCCGCGCCGTCACGATGCCGCCGGCTGGCCGCAAGACGAAGCGGGTGAAGGCGATACGCGCCAGAAGCTGCGCAAGCAATTGCGCGAAGGCAAGCTCGACGAGCGCGAGATTGAACTGGAAACCAGCCTCAATGTCGGCGTGGACATCATGGCGCCGCCGGGCATGGAGGAAATGGGTCAGCAGTTGCACCAGATGTTCTCGCAACTGGCCGGCAGCAAGACCCAGAAACGGCGCTTGAAAGTGGCTGCCGCGCGGCAGGTCTTGATCGAGGAAGAAGCCGGCAAGCTGGTCAACGAGGACGAGATCCGCCAGCAGGCGATCGATTCGGCGGAGCAGAACGGCATCGTCTTCATCGACGAGATCGACAAGGTCGCCAAGCGTTCGGAAGGCTATGGCGCCGATGTCTCGCGCGAGGGCGTGCAGCGCGACCTCTTGCCCTTGGTGGAAGGCTCCACCGTCAGCACCAAGTACGGGCCGGTCAAGACTGACCACATCCTGTTCATCGCCTCGGGTGCATTCCACTTGGCCAAGCCCAGTGACCTGATTCCCGAATTGCAGGGTCGCTTGCCGATCCGGGTGGAACTGTCCTCGCTCTCGCGCGCGGATTTCCGTCGCATCCTGACCGAGCCGCACAGCGCGCTGACCAAGCAATACCAGGCGCTGCTCGGCACCGAAGGGCTGAAGATCACGTTCACCGACGAGGCCATCGAGCGCCTGGCCGACATCGCCTTCACCGTCAACGAAACCACCGAGAACATTGGCGCGCGCCGACTGCACACGGTGCTGGAAAAGTTGCTCGATACCCTGTCCTACGAAGCACCGGATCGCGATGGCGATGCGGTCACCATCGATGCCGCCTACGTCGATCGCACGCTGGGCAGCCTCGCCGCCGATCAGGATCTCTCGCGCTACATCCTGTGAGCACGCATCCGCACCCCACCGACATCGTGTTGCACGGCGCTTCGCGTGTGCTGGAGGTCGAATTCGACGAGGGTTCGAACTTCCGTTTGCCAGCCGAATACCTGCGCGTGCATTCGCCCTCGGCCGAAGTCACCGGCCACGGGCCGGGCCAACGGGTACTGGTGGCGGGCAAGCGCGAAGTCGGCATCAAGGGCATCGCGCCCATTGGCCACTACGCCATCCAATTGATCTTCACCGACGGCCATGACAGCGGCATCTTCACTTGGGAGCTGCTCTACAGTCTGGGACGCGACTTCGACGCCAACTGGACGCGCTATCTGGCCGAACTGGAAGCGGCAGGCCGTTCTCGAGACCCCGACGCACCACTGCCGTGGCTGCAAGCGACGACGCACTCGCCGAAGTGATAGATTGCGCCCATGACGGGCGAAGCAACCCAACTTCTTCAGGCATGGCGGGGCGGTGACACGGCCGCACGTGACCGTTTGGTGAGCCTTCTCTACGCCGAGCTGCACAGCGTCGCCGATCGCCAGTTCAATCAGGAGCGCCGCGACCACACCTTGCAGCCCACCGCGCTGGTGAACGAGGCCTACCAGCGCCTTGCCGCGCTGGATCGCATGCAATGGCAGGACCACGCCCATTTCATCGGCGTGGCGGCCAAGTTGATGCGCGAAATCCTGATCGACCACGCCCGTCGTCGCAGTGCCGCCAAACGCGATGGCGGCGAGCGCGTGACCTTGTTCACCAACTTGCCGGCGGCCGACAACGCGCTCGACGCGCTGGAACTGGAAAACGCCCTGCAACGCCTCGAAGCCATCGCGCCAGAAAAGGCCCGCGTGGTGGAGCTGCGCTTCTACGGCGGCCTGTCGATCGAGGCCACGGCCGAGGTGATGGGCATTTCACCGGCGACGGTGAAGCGGCATTGGCACACCGCACGCCTTTGGCTGTTCGATGTGCTCAATGCGGCGCATGTGTCGGTCGATGGATGACATGAGCCGATCGCGCAGCATTTTGCGCCTTGATCGAATGAAGGCCACGCCATTGCGGGCCAACCCGACGCCGGTTTCCAAATGATGTATGCCGTCACCGACATGGCCGCCATGGAGCTCTACGAGCAGGCCTGCGAGCTGCCCGTCGATCAGCGAGAAGATTGGCTGGTGCGCCAACCCGCGGCGCCAGCGGTGATCGAACACGCGCGACGCTTGCTGCGGGCCGAGGGCCATGTCGGTGACTTTCTCGATACTGCGGTGCACAGCCCCGCCAGCTTGATCGAAGGCCCGGCCTTTCCCAATATCGGTGACCGTCTGGGTCCATGGGAATTGCTGCGTCCGCTGGCGGCCGGTGGCATGGGCGTGGTGTATCTGGCTCGGCGCGCCGACGATGTGTATCACCAGGAAGTGGCGATCAAGTTGATTCGCGCCGTGCACATGTACGGCGATGCCGTGGCGCGCGCCATGCTGATTTCGCGTTTCGAATCCGAGCGCGTGATCCTGGCTCAGCTCGATCACCCCAATATCGCGCGCATCCTTGACGGTGGCAGCACCGAAGCCGGGGTGCCCTACCTCGTGATGGAGCGGGTCGACGGCCAGCCGCTGGATGACTATTGCCGCGATCAAAAGCTGGATGTGCCGGCGCGCCTGAAACTGTTCTGCAAGCTCTGCGATGGCGTGCAGGAAGCACATCGACACTTGATCGTGCATCGCGACATCAAGCCCGACAACGTGTTGGTCGGCAGCAATGGCGAGCCGAGGCTGATCGACTTCGGCATTGCGCGCGAATTGAGCGCGGGCCTGGATGTTGGGCAAACCGGCGCCAGTCTGTACTCGGCCATGACCCCGGCTTACGCCAGCCCTGAACAAGTCCGACACGAGGCCTTGAGCACCAGTTCGGACGTGTATTCGCTGGGTGTGGTGCTGTTTCAATTGCTCGCTGGCAAGCGTCCCTACGAGTTGGCCGGATTGTCGCCCGCCGCGATCGAACGCACGGTCTCGGACAGCCCGTCGGTGAGCGTGCGTCAGGCGCTGCAAGACACGAAACTCGATGCGGCGATGCGCCGCCGCCACGCGCAGCAGATCGATGACGATCTGGAACGCATCGTGGCCAAGGCCTTGCACAAGGATTCGGCGCGACGCTATCCGTCAGCCGATGCGTTGGCGCAGGACTTGCGTCGATATCTGGCGGGTCAACCGGTACTGGCGCATCCGGATTCGCGTTGGTATCGCATCCGCAAATTCGTGCGTCGCCATCGCTTGGGTGTGAGCTTGGCGAGTCTGGCTGTGCTGGCGGTGCTGATGGCCGCGATCATGGCTTGGCATCAGGCGCTCGTGGCCGAGCGCGCCATGGCCGATACCCAGCGTGCCAATGACTTTCTCATCGAAGTGCTGAATCTGTCCGACCCCTACGAAACCGGCGGTGAGCTGAGCATGGCCGAAGCCATGCAGCGCGCCGATACGTTGGTGGACGAGAAGTTTGCCGATCGGCCGGAATTGGCAACCGACCTGCATCTGGCCTTGGGCGAGGCGCTGTTGCATGCGGGCAGGGTGCAGCAGGCCAGCACGCAACTGGATCGTGTGGTTGAACGCAATCAGACGAGCTTTGGCGAGCACGACAAACGCACGGTCAAGGCCATGATCGTGCAGGCATCGGCGCGTCGCGAGTTGGGACATTACGCCGAGGCCGAACGCATCTATCAGAGCGTGTTGTTGCGCATCGAGCGCGCCCACTGGCGTGATGACGCTTTGCATGCGCGCGCGTTGAGTGATCTGGGTTTGCTGTATCTGGCGCAGGAACAGCGCGCGCAGGCCGCCGACGTGTTGCGTCAGGCCATCGAGTTGGACGAACGCAGTGACAGCCCCGTCGATCCATTCACCCATGCCCACACTCTGGCCAATCTGGCGCAGGCCTTGAGCGGACAAGGTGATTTCGAGCAGGCCGATGCGCTCTACAGTCAGGCCCAATCGGTGTTCAAGAAGGGCCTCCCCGAAGGCAGTACGCAGGAGGCCATCGTGCTCAATAACCGTGCCAGTCTCGCCCGGCGCCGCAATCAACTCGAACAGGCGCTCGACTTGCAGCGTCAAGCGGTGGACATGCACCGCACGCTGCACAAGGGCGATCATTCGATGGTGTTGGTGCCCACGACCAATCTTGCGCGCCAGTTTGTTGATCTGGGGCGTGGCAAGGAGGCCTTGCCCTACGCGGAAGCGGCCGAAGCCATGGCGCGTCGCCTGTATCCCGGCGGGCATAATTCACGCGTGGTGGCGACCATCGCGCTGGCCGATGCGCAACGTGTTCTGGGTCGTTTCAACGAGGCCGAGGCCGGTCTCAAGCAGGCACAAGAACAGCTGAAGCACACCGAAGCGCCGCCCAGCACCCGCGAGTATCTGGACGTGGTGCGTTCTGACCTGTGCCAGGTCGACGCCAAACTGGAAATTTGTTCCGAACACTGAGGGCGGCTGGGTTAGACTCGGCACTCATGCCCGATTCGCCTTGGTGGCCACGATGCGTCTGTTGTTTGCTCTTTCCGCCCTGATTCTGGCCGCACCGGCGGCAGCCCAAGCGCCAGCGCGCGACATCCACTCTTATTCCCAGCCGGACAAGGTCGTGATCCGCGACTTGGGATTGGACCTGCGGGTGGATTTCAAAGAGAAACAGATTCGCGGCCGCGCCGATCTGGCGCTGGAGTGGCGCGATCCGTCCGCCCGCGACCTGGTGCTCGACACGCGTGACTTGACCATCGAAAAGGTCTCCGGCAAGCAAGTCGATGGCCCGTGGTATCGCCTCAAATACGAGCTGGGCGAGCGCGATCCGGTGCTGGGTCAAAAACTCACCATCCACATGCAGCAGGCGTACGACAACGTGCGCATCCGCTATCGCACTTCCCCCGATGCCTCCGGCCTGCAATGGCTGGAACCTGCGATGACGGCGGGCAAGGCCTCGCCCTTCATGTTCAGCCAGAGCCAGGCCATCCACGCGCGCAGTTGGGTGCCGCTGCAGGACACACCCTCGGTGCGTTACACCTACAGCGCACGCATCCGCACCGATGGTTCCTTGATGGCTTTGATGAGCGCGGACAACCCGCCCAACGAGCCGCGCGATGGCGATTACGTGTTCCGCATGCGGCAGCCGATCCCGTCCTATCTGATGGCCATTGCGGTAGGCGATCTGGTGTTCAAGCCGGTGTCCGAGCGCAGCGGTGTGTGGGCGGAACCTGCCACGATCGATGCGGCGGCGAGTGAATTTGACGATACCGAAAAGATGATCCAGGTGGCCGAATCCTTGTACGGTCCCTATCGCTGGGAGCGCTACGACATCTTGGTGTTGCCGCCCTCGTTCCCCTTCGGTGGCATGGAAAATCCGCGCCTGACCTTTGCCACGCCCACGGTCATCGTCGGTGACAAATCGCTCGTGTCCCTGATCGCGCACGAGCTGGCGCATTCCTGGTCGGGCAATCTCGTCACCAATGCCGACTGGAGCGGCATCTGGTTGAACGAGGGCTTCACCACCTATGTCGAAAATCGCATCGTCGAGGCGCTTTATGGCCCCGAGGCGGCGGCGATGGAGCGCGTCATTGCCGAGGATGGCATCCAGCGCGAGATCAAGACCATGCCCAAGCCGGCGCAGTTGCTGGATGTGAAACCCGAGGCAGGTTCCGATCCGGATGCGGCTTTGAGCGATGTGCCCTACGTCAAGGGTGCGTGGTTCCTGCGCTTTCTGGAACAGCGTTTCGGGCGAGAAAACTTCGATGCGTTTCTGCGCCAGTACTTCGACCACTTCGCCTTCCAGAGCATTCACACTGATCAGTTCGTGGCCTATCTAAAAGACACGATCCTCAAGCAACATCCCGATGCGGTCACGGCCAAGGAGCTGGACGCCTGGCTCGAACAACCCGGCATCCCATCGGTGGCGCCGGCCAGTCAGTCGCCACGCTTCGAGGCAGTCGATGCGGTGCGCAAGCGCTGGTTGGCGGGGCGCATCGCGGCCAGCGACATCGACACCCAAGGCTGGGTGACGCAGGAATGGTTGCGCTTCCTGGAAGGGCTGCCGTCCAAACTCTCCAACGAAAAGCTGGTGGAGTTGGATGAAAACTTCCATTTCACTGCCTCGCACAATGGCGAAATCCTGATGCGCTGGTTCCCGCTGGCCGTGCGCAGTGATTACTTCGAGGCGCGTGCGGCCATGGCCGAGTTCCTGCAGCGCGTCGGCCGGCGCAAGTTGATCATGCCGATCTACGAAGCGCTGGTCGCCACCAAGGACGGTCGCGCCTTCGCCCAGGAAGTGTTCAACAAGGCGCGGCCAGGCTATCACCCGATCACGACCGCTTCGGTCGAAGCGGTGTTGGCGAAGAAAAAGTGATGGGCCATGCATCGGCTCGAAAGCCGGTGCGTCGTGTCGTGGCCATCTGTCGGAAGCGGTGGCCTGGGTGTTCTGAGTGCGCTTGGCCCTGCCGGGCTTGGGGGTGATTGGCGTGGTCTTGCCTGCGCGCTGGCTGTTGGCAATGGAGTTCGCACGGCAGCGTCGCCGTGCCCGCGCCGTACGCCAATCGGTGGCACTGCGCGATGGCGAACTGGTGTACCTGCGCACCGGTCAAGGCGGCGTGCCGCGGCTTTACATCCACGGCTTTGCCGGCATGAAAGAAAACTGGCTGGCGATGTTGGCAGCCACCGACCGGCGTTGCAAACAGTACGCGCCCGACCTTCCCGGGTGGGGCGAAAGCGAACGACGCGAGGGCTTGGATTACGGCTTCGCGGCCCAGGCCGATCGACTGGCCGAGTTCATCGCGCGCGAGATCGGCGAGCCGGTGGATGTCATCGGTCATTCAATGGGTGGCGGCATTGCGGTCATGCTAGCCGCCGACCATCCGAGCTGGGTGCGCCGACTGGTGCTGATGGATGCCGCCGGCGTGCGGTTTTCCGACAACGCCTTCGGGCAGGCGGTGCTCGATGGGGAAAATCCCTTTGCGGTGCACGATGAGGCCTCGTTCAAACGCTTCATGGCCTTGGTGTTCGAGCGCCCGCCCAAGGTGCCGAGGAGCGTGCTGCGTTATTTCGTGGTCCAACGCCAGGCACAGGCAGGATTCGAGCAATCCGTGCTGGATCAGATCGGGCGCGGGCCGGAGGCCTTCCTGCCGCAGGTCTCGGCCGCTCGAATCGACATGCCGACCTTGCTGCTGTGGTGTCGCGGCGATCGTGTGGTCGATCCCAGTGCGGCGGCGATTTATGCTGCAATAATCCCCTCAAGCCGCACCGTGATGATCGACGGCTGTGGCCACATGCCGATGATGGAAAACACCACCGCTACCGTGACTGCTATCGAGGAGTTCCTGCAATGAAATCGAATCTCGCAATCGTGGCCCTCTTGGCATCGATGATCCTGCCCCTCTCCGCCTGCAATCAGGTCGATCCTGAAGCGGAACTCGCGCAGCGGCGGCAAGCTCGGGTCGAAGCCGAGGTCGAAAAGCAGTATCACAACTTCGAACAATTGCTGGCATCTGGCCGCGCCGATCTGGCCTTGAACATCGCCGACCACGTGCTCAAGACCTATCCCAACAGCAAGCTGGCGCCCAAGTTCAAAGAGAAAGTCGAACCCCTGCGCGCCCAGATCGTGGCCGAGCGCGAAACCCGTCGCCTGGATGAGCTGTGGGTGTACCACGACGAGGACGATGCCGAGGCCGGTGGCCGCGTGCGCACGGCTTATCTCTTCGCCAAGGATCCCATCGGCCCGGCCGAAGCCGGCAAGGAAGCGCCGCGTGCGCGGCTGGTGCTGCGTCGCCATCCGCAGTGGGGCGATGATGTGTATCTCTTGTCCGAGCGCGGCCCCTTCAGCTGCGGCACTCCCTGCGAGTTGCAGGTGCAGTTCGACGATGGCGAAGTTCGCACGGTGCCGGGCGAAATCCCGGAAACCGGCGAACACGCCATCTTCGTCAAGGACTTCGAGTACTTCACCCAACACCTGCCGGACGCGAAGCTGGTCAAGGTCAATGCCACACTCGCCGATGGTGGCGCACAGGTGATCAGCTTTGAAGTGGGCGGTTACAAGTCCGACACCATTTCCGGCCCGTAAGCGCAGGCAAGGAGAACGCTGACGTAGTCCATGGGCACGCCTTGAGGTGGCGTGCCTTGGGCTTGGGCTCGACTTGATCAGTCGCCGCTGTCTTTCTGACTTGGCGCAGGTGATGCCGGATCGCTTTGCAAGGGGCCGATTTCCACGCGCCCTTGTGGCAAGTCCTTCCAGTTGCGGTCCTGCCAGGCGAGGTATTGATCCAGCACCCAGTATTCATCACGGTAGAAATCTTCGCCGGATACGCGAATGCCGCCGCCGGGCGAGGGCAGGATGATGCTGAGATTGCCGACGAAGCCCACGCGACTGCCAGTGACTTCGCGCTTGCCGCGCTTGAGGACCTTGGCGAGGCGCGCCGTCGCCACGGCATCGCCGAACTGGTCGTAGTAGTTCGGGCCACGCGCCAGCGCGTCGGCGCGTTGCTCGGCCGTCATGGCACTCCAGAAATGCTCACGCCGGCTCAGAAACAGCGGGTAGCCGCGCTCGGCCGCAAGGTCCATCCAGATATAGGCTTCAGCCGGCTGCGCAGATACGCCTTCGCCCTTCCAGTACATCTCGCCCAGCATGGCCTGCGAAGGCTTGTCGCCAAAACGCGCCGCACGCTTGAATGCCGTCAAGGCGTATTCCATCGCGCCCTTTTCGTATTGCGCCAAGCCGTTCAAACGGTGGCGTAGATCCGGGTGCGCGCTCAGGAATCCTTCCGAGCTGATGACCTGCTGTTCCGACACGGGCGGCGCGGCGTGCACCATGGCCGTCGGAAATCCGATCATCAGGCTCAGGGCAAATAGGCGTACCACTGCGTAGCAAAGAGGGGAGTGCTTCATCGGATCCTTGGCGGTCCATCGACCTGTGCTTGGCGCGTCTTTCCGTGCACCAAAGCGCACACGTCCGAGGCCGGAATCATACAAGCCGCAGCCCAGGTCGGCAGCTTGTGTGGGCTAGACATCGCAATCAGTCAGAACGCTGTCATTGCGAGCGAAGCGAAGCAATCCATGCCTTTGATTTGTCGAGTATCCATGGATGACAGGCCGCCTCCTGCGGCCTGCCCTGCGGGCCATTCGCTGCGCGAATGTTCGCTCCGGCATCCATGCCTACGCAGTGCCACGTCGCTGCGCTCCTCTCCATGAACCTATGCGATAAGTTGTTGATTTGTCATCGTAGCCAAGCGATCCAGTGATTTGGATCCCAACGCGTGACGTCTGAAGCACAACCTGCGATTGGCCGTGCTTTCGTAGGTCGGGATTCATCCCGACTGGCGCCCGGCCTGGGTACCGAGGTCTGCGGACAGGCGTGTCGGGCTGAAGCCCGACCTACGGGGTCTCTCCATGAACCCGTGCGATAAGTCAGGTTCATGGCCCGTGGGCATTTCCGGAACGGAAAAGGGATCTCGCAATGACGGCTAATTCATATATTCCCTAGAGCCAACCCTTCTGTCGCGCCAGGCGATGGGCTTCGATGCGATTGCTGACGCCCAGTTTGCCGATGCATTCGGACAGGTAATTGCGCACGGTGCCGTGCGAAAGCTTGAGTTGGCGCGCGATGTCGTGGGTGCTCAGGCCGTCACCGGCGAGGCGCAGGATCTCGCGTTCGCGTTCGTTCAAGGGGTCGGCTTCGGTCCAGGCTTCGAGCGCCAATTGCGGGTCGATGGCGCGGCCACCGCGGTGAACGGTACGCAGCGCATCGGCCAGCTGTTCGGCTGGCGCATCCTTGAGCAAATAGCCGGTGACGCCGGCATCCAGCGCGCGCCGCAGAAAGCCGGCACGGGCAAAGGTCGTGACGATGACCACTTTCACCGGCAAGCCATGGTGCTGCACCCGTCGCGCCAGTTCCAGACCGCTGGCGCCGGGCATTTCGATATCGGTAACCAGAAGATCCGGTTTGAGTCGTTGCAGATCCAGCCACGCCGTGTCGCCGTCGGCGACAGCGCCGATCACCTCCAGATCCGATTCCATGCCTAGGAGCGCCACCAGCGCGCCCCGCACCATGGCCTGATCTTCGGCCAGTAACAGGCGGATCATGATCGGTGCTCCTGTGCCAGAGTTGCCACGGGCGATGCTGCATGGGGCGGTGGGGACGTGAGCCCTGACACCTCGGATTCGCCACTCAAGGGCACGCGCGCCTCGATTTGGGTGCCGCCGCTTGGCATGCGTTCAAACCGAAGGGTGCCGCCGACCGCTTCCAGACGTTCGCGCATGCCGTTCAGGCCATTGCCGGGCACGAGTTTGCCGCCACGCCCGTCATCGACCACGCGCAAGATGGCGTGGCCGTTGTCGGTCGCAAAGCTGACTTGGGCGCTGTGCGCGCGGGCATGGCGCTGGATATTGGTCGCCGCTTCCCGAACCGTCATCGCCAAGGCGGTCTGCGCTTGCGTGCTCAGCTTGGTGTTGGAAAACTCGGGGTCGAAGTCGTAATCGAAGCGGACCCCTTCGGTTTCCAGCAACAATTTGGCCGAGGCAAGCTCGGCGGCAATGCCGGCAGCGCGAATGCCGCTGACCGCACGCCGCACTTGATTCAAGGCGTCACGGGCAATGTGGGCCACTTCGTTGATTTCGCGGCTGGCGGCCATCGGATCGCGCGTAACCAGCCGCGCCGCCAGATCCGACTTCAAGGCCACCATCGACAAGGTGTGGCCGAGCAGATCGTGCATGTCGCGCCCGATGCGCTCGCGTTCGGCGGTGGCGGCAAGCCTACGGACTTCTTCGTGCGAGAGCTTGAGCGCCACGTCGCTTTCCAAGCCTTTGTTCTCGGTAAATACCACCACGCCGATGATGAAGGTGATGGTAGGAATCCATACCAAGGGTTGCCACGGATAGCCCAGTGAAAGCGCATAGACCACCAACAAGGCGTTGAGCACGGCCAGAGACGCGCAATAGCGCCAGATGTTGCGCGCCCCATGCGGTTGCAACATCACGCAACCGAACACGAAATAGGAGAGGCCCGACGGGTACCAGGGCAGCAAGACCAGACATAGGGCGATCATGGCGGCCGCCGACCAGTAGGCCGGATGCGGCGCGGCAAAAATGGCCCTGACGTAGAGCCACAGGAACAGCGGGAATGAGACTGCGGTCAGTACGAACCAGCGTGGCGTGAAGCCATAGTCGCCGTCGCCAAACGCAGGCGTGAGCACCACCCAGATCGACCAGAACAGATGCACCATCGGCAGCCACGGCGAGCGTCCGAGGCGCAGCAACTGTTCGGCTTCCGAGCCCGGCGCGGGGGTAAACAAAAATGCCGGTTTGGCGATGGGGCGATTGAACTCAGACACGCGCGTCTGCTCCAGGCTTGTGGTTCATCATGGCACGACTCGCGCAGCCCTCGTCAGCGGCCAGGCCTCAGCGCGCCAGCCGACGCAGGGCCAGAACGAAGAACGCGATCGTCGTGCCGATCAACACCGACACATGCAGGGCCAAGGACGCGCCAGCATCCATGCCCACCACCTTGAGCGCGATCTGGCTCAGATGCCAGGCCGGCCACAGCGGTGCCAGCGTGGTGAAGATGCCGGGCAACATCGCCAGCGGCAGCCAAAGTCCGGAGAGAAAGGCCATTGGCAGATAAACGAGGTTGATCACCGCCACCGCCGAGGAGCCGCGAAACAGCGTGCCCAGCCACAGCCCGATTGCGGCGAACGGCAACACACCCAAGATGTTGATGGTGATCAGTGTCAGCCACTGCGACAGCGCCAGGGATACACCGGCGAGACCTGCGGCGAGCAGCACCAGCAATGGCGACAGCATCGCGGCAAACAGCATGGCCATCGCCATCTTCGCGAACAGGTAGCCACCGCGCGGCATCGGCAGGGCGCGCTTGAGCGTGAGTAGCCCGCGATCGCGATCTTCGGCGACGCCGACACCAAATCCGAACAGCGCGATGCCCATTACGCCGAACACACCGTAAGTGGCGAACAGGTAGGTCGCCGCCGCGGCATTGCCGTGATTGAGCAGGGTGCCGAACAACAGGTAGAACAGCGCAGGAAACATCAGCACCGGCAGACTGAAGGCCGGCGTGCGCAGCAGGCGGATGAATTCGTAGCGCGCTTCCATGACATAGGCGCGCAGCACCCGATCACTGACGTGGGATTGGACGATGGCGTTCATCACGCAGCCTCCTTGAAGGTTTGGTTCGACCGCGATGCAGTGAGTTGGAGGAAGGCTTCGGTGAGGCCGGCGCGCACGACTTCCACGTCGTGCAGCTCCGAATCCTCCACCAGCAGGCGACGCAGGATCGATTCGGCGGCATCGGTGACGATCTCCATGCGCGCACCATCGACGCGCACATCGCGCACATCCGGCCAAGCTTCAACCATTGAAGGCGATAGTCGTGTCGTACAGACGATGCGGCGATGGCCAATGCGGGTGCTGATGTCGCGGACACTGCCTTCGGCCAGAATCCGACCTTGGCCGATGACGGCGACGCGATCGGCCAGGGCCTCGGCTTCTTCCAGATAGTGGGTGGTCAGCAACACCGCGCCGCCGGCGCGTGTGTGGGAGCGAACGGCGGCCCAGATCGCCTGCCGGGCTTCGATGTCGAGGCCGGTCGTCGGCTCGTCGAGAAACAACAGATCGGGTTTGCCGCAGATCGCCAGCGCGAACTGCACGCGACGTTGTTGGCCGCCAGAAAGGCGTGCGTAGCGACGATCCAGCAGATCATCGACGCCAGCGAGTTTCGCGCTCAATTCGATGGGATGCGGATCGGGGTAATAGCTACCGGTCAGGGCAAGCAGCTCACGCACGCTGAGCGTGTCGGGCAGGCTGGCCTGTTGCAGCATCACGCCGATGCGCTGGCGCGCGTGGCGATGGGCGGGGTCGGCACCGAACAACTCAGCGCTGCCCGAGTCCGGTGACAAGAGGCCGAGCAAGAGGCCGATGGCCGTGCTCTTGCCGGCGCCGTTCGGCCCAAGCACGGCCAGCACTTCGCCGGCAGCAATGCCAAGATCGATACCGGCCAAGGCCTGCACCGCGCCGTAGGCCTTTCGAGCCGCTTGCAAACGGGCCAAGGTGTGTCGTGCGCAAGTCATGGGGATCGTCCTGAATGAGGGCGATGCCATCTTGGTATTTTGCGCCGGTGACCGTGAGTGGCGAGCCTCACGCAATCGAGGTGACAGCCGTCACCTCGATGCAGAGGCCAAATGCGCCGCGGCGCTTGTCCTTACTCCGACCACCCGAGTTCAGGATCGGCGTAGTAGCCGATGCCGAGTGCATCCAGATGCGGACGCAGCGCAGCCAAGCGTCGGGTAAAACCGAGGTAGTCACGCCGCGCTGTTGTCGTCCAGCCCAGTTCCGCCACCGCCGCCAGTCGCGGCCACAGGCGGTTGTCGGCGGCGGCATTGTCATGCACCAGTTCCGACCACAACGCGCCCTCGATGCCCACAGCGGTGGGGAACTTCGTCGGGTCGAATGCATAGATCCGTGGCAAGGGCACGCCTTCCTTCCTGCACCAATCGTAGGTGTTGGGCTGGCCGGCGTAGTTGCCATGGTCGATATAGAAATACGAACACGGTGACAGGATCAGGGGATGACCCTTGGCCACCGCCGGCGCGATGTCATAGCCATCGTTCCACAACTGCAACAGCATGTCGGGTTTGGTATCGCCCACCGAGGCTTCTTCCCAAGCGATCGGTGTTCGCCCCATGCCATCGACAATGGCCGCCGCCCGGGTGACGAACTCGGCGTAACGCGGGTGTTTGATCTCATCTCCGCCAATGTGGATTTTCTTTGACGGGAACACCGCCAACACTTCCTTGAGAACGTTCTCGACGAAGGGGTACACCGTGTCGGGCTTGTCCAGGCACAGCACGCTGAAACCGACCTCGGTGCCCTCGTAGGTGGACAGGTTTGTGACGCCCTCGCAGGCCAGTTCGTTGTAGGCGGCCAGCGCCGCCTGCACGTGCCCGGGCATGTCGATTTCCGGCACGATGGTGACGCCACGGGCCTGCGCATAGGCCACCAAACCACGCAGTTGATCTTGGGTGTAGTAGCCGGCGCGACCGCCTTTGACCGCGCTGGCGCCAGCGACTTCGGTCAGCTTCGGGTAGTGCTTGATCTCGATTCGCCAGCCCTGGTCATCGGTCAGGTGCAGATGCAGGCGATTGAGCTTGAACAAGGCCATCCGGTCGATGGTCTTTTCGAGATAGGACAGCGGCAGAAAGCTGCGTGCCACGTCCAGCGAGACCCCGCGCCAGCGATAGCGCGGCACATCGGTGATGGTCAGTTGCGGCAGTCGATAGTGTGCTTGCGCCTGCGCCGGTAGTAGCTGGCGCAGACTCTGCACCGCGTAGAACAGGCCGGTGTCGGTCGCGGCACTCAGGCGGATCGCATCGTCGATGGCGATGCGGTATCCCTCTGCACCCAAGGCGGCATCATCGATGCGTTGTAGATGGATGCGAGGTTTTGCGGCGTCGTCGTTGGCCAGCTGCAAGGCGCCCAGCACGTCGTCAAGGGCACGGCGCGCGTTCGGTGCTGCGGTATCGGCCTCGATCGACACCTTGCCGGCGAAGGTCAAATCCCCTGAATGCTGCTGAAGTTCCTGCGGTTGTGGCACCAACGGGATCACCGTACGGACGACCGCGGGTCGATGCGCGCAACCCAGTGCAGCCAGTGTGAAGGCATAGACAAGCAGGGCCGGAAACTTCATGGGCGACATCACTGTGCGGCGGGGGATGTCGCATTGTGCATGGATTGACCGCGCCCGGGCGAACGCGGATCTTCCGGTAATCCGGACGTCAGGGATCATCTGGATACGGTCATGGCGAGCGCAGCGAAGGAACATCTGATCAAGTCCAAACGCCGTCATTGCGAGCGAAGCGAAGCAATCCATGTCTTTGGTTTGTCGAACATCCATGCCTGCGCAGTGCCGCGTCGCTACGCTCCTCGCAATGCGGCCTATCCATCGATTCCAGACGAAAGACATTTTTCCGCATCGCCGCCACAATGGCGGGCTTTCCGCTTTGCGTTGATCGATTCTGCATGAGCCTCAACCCCGCACAACGCGCCGCCGTGGAGCATTGCGATTCGCCTTTGCTGGTGCTGGCAGGCGCAGGCTCGGGCAAAACCCGCGTCATCACCGAGAAGATTCGGCATCTGATCGCGGTGCGGCATCTTTCGGCGGCCAAGATCGCGGCCATCACCTTCACCAACAAGGCCGCGCGTGAGATGCGCGAGCGTGCGGAGAAATTGTTGCGCGGCGTGGATTCGGAAGGTTTGACGGTCTGCACCTTCCATTCGCTGGGCTTGAAGTTCCTGCAAATCGAACATGCGGCGGCGGGCTTGCGGCGCGGGTTCTCGATCTTCGATACCGACGACAGCGCGAGCGTGGTGAAGGACTTGATGCCCCGCGGCAGCAATGCTCAGGCGCTGGCGGCGGTGCGGGCGTTGATGTCGCGCGCCAAGGCCGATGGCCTGTCGCCCGAACAGGCGGCCGAGCGCGCGCAAAGTCCGCGCGAGCGCGAGGCAGCGGATGTTTACGGGCAATACCAGAAGCGACTGGCCGCCTTCAACGCGGTCGACTTCGATGACTTGATCCGGCTGCCGGTGGCCTTGCTGGAGGCGCACGAATCCTTGCGCGAGGCGTGGCGCGAACGCTTGCGTTATCTCCTGGTCGATGAATATCAGGACACCAACGGCACCCAATACGCGCTGCTGAAACTCTTGGCCGGCCCACGTGGCGCGTTCACCTGCGTGGGCGATGACGATCAATCGATCTACGCTTGGCGCGGTGCCGATCCGGAAAACTTGCATCGTCTGGGTACCGACTATCCGAACCTGCGCGTGATCACGCTCGAACAGAACTACCGCTGCGCGCGCCGCATCCTGCGCGCTGCCAATACGGTGATCGCGCACAACCCGCATCTCCATCCCAAGCAACTGTGGAGCGAGCACGCCGAGGGCGAGTCGATTCGTGTGTTCGAGTGCAGCGACCACGAACACGAGGCCGAGCGGGTGGCTTCCGAAATCCAGTTTCTGGCGCAGAAGCACAAGACCGCGTGGAACGAATGTGCCGTGCTGTTTCGTGGCAACCACCAGTCAAGGCCACTGGAAAAGGCCTTGCAGTTGTTGCGCATTCCCTATCACCTCTCCGGTGGCACGGCGTTTTTGGAGCGGGCCGAGGTCAAGGACGTTCTGGCCTGGCTGCGCGTGATCGCCAACCCTGATGACGATGCCGCGTTTCTGCGTGCGGTGGCCGCGCCCAAGCGCGAGGTTGGTTCCACCACCTTGGCGCGCTTGGGCGAGATGGCGAACCAGTTCCACCTGAGTTTGGCGCGAGCGGCGGAACGCACGGATGTGTTGGGCAACTTGCCTGCCCGCAGTGCCAATGCGCTGGATGGCTTCATGCGCGTATTGGCCACGCTGCGCCGCGCGGCACACGCGATGAGCGCGGCGGACCTGTGTCGCAAGCTGTTTCAGGACAGCGGCCAGGCGGCAGCGTTGCGCGCGGAGTGTCGTGACGAGGCCTTGTTTGAGCGGCGCTGTGGCAATGTCGAGGAATTGGCGCAATGGTTCGACGCAGCCGGCAAAGGCTCAGCCGGTGAACTGGTGGCGCAACTGGCTTTGCTCACCGCCGCCGATCGCGATAGCCCCGGCAATGCAGTGCGCCTGATGACCCTGCACGCGGCCAAGGGTTTGGAGTTTGCCCATGTGTTCATCGTCGGGCTGGAAGATGGCTTGCTGCCGCACGAATCCTCGATCGAAGAGGGCCGCATCGAAGAAGAGCGCCGCCTGTTCTACGTCGGCATCACCCGCGCCAAGACCCTGTTGCACCTGAGCTATCCGCGTCGGGTCAAACGCTTTGGCGAAGTGGTCAAGGTGACGCCAAGCCGCTTCTTGGATGAGTTGCCGGCCGCCGAGCTGCATGTGGTCGGCCGCGATGCGGCACAGGACAGCGAACGCAGCCGGGAACATGCCGGCGCCGCGATTGCACGTTTGCGGGCCTTGTTCGCCGAAGATTGAGTCGGCTGCGCGCTACACTGCCACGATCACCTTGATGGGCGGGAGTGTGCAATGCGTGTGATTCGTGGTTTTCCGTTGTGGGTCGTGACGGTGTTGTTGGGCGCCTGCGCCAGTGCGCCTCAGCCTGTGGTCTCGCCCAGTGCCGCCACGGAGGCGGTGCCGGCGCACGACAATCTCAATGCCACGCTCTGGATGCAATCTTCGGCTGAGTACGAAGCCAGCGTGCGTGGCATCTATGCCGCAGCCGAGCGTTCGCTGGATGCAGCCTTGGCCGATTATGCGTGGAATGCGCTGCCGCAAGGCGAGTTTCAGGCCGGCTTTGAAAGCAAGCCGCCTGCGATCATCGTCGATGCGGACGAAACCATGATCGACAACAGCGCCTATCAGGCCCGCAGCATTCGCGAGAACCGCGGCTATACCGCAGACTCGTGGCAGGCTTGGGTGAATGCGCGCGCCGCACGCGCCATGCCGGGCGCCGTGGATTTTGCGAACTATGTGAACGAGCACGGCGTGACCATTTTCTTCATTACCAACCGCGATGCGCCGGCCGAGTACGAAGCGACGGTGGCCAATCTGCGCGCCTTGGGTTTCCCGATTGCGGCCGATGCCAGCAACGTCATCCTGCGTGGCGATGCGCGTGCGCCCGGCAAGGAAAAAGGCGAACGGCGGCGTTGGGTGGCCCGTGACTATCGCGTGCTGCTGATGCTGGGCGACAACCTTGCGGATTTCCTTGATGGCGTCAGTGCCGATGTCGCCACGCGCCAGGCGCTGATGGCGCCGTACCGGAATTGGTGGGGCCAGCGTTGGTTCATGTTGCCCAATCCGGCCTATGGCTCGTGGGAAAACGCCATCTTGCGTAGCTGTGAGGCCGGTACGTCGCCGCGTGCCTGCTTGCGGGCAGCGCTCAAGGATCAATACTGAAATCAGTAAAATCAATCAGTTACACGTATGAATGTAAGGTGTTGCATTAACGATATCTTGTAAGTAATATGCGCCCATGGCCGCAGCAGACGGCAATTACCCAAAACAAACCACAACGATGACTCCGGCAGGAAGCTGGAACTGGCAGGGAGGCGAAAGCCTCCCTTGTTTTTTTCTTGCGCGGCTTTCGGCATCATGGGCGCCCCATTCCTCTTGCCGAGCGTTTCCATGAAACCGATTCTGATCCTTGCCTTTTCCGGCCTCTTGGCCTTCGGCCTGAGTGCGTGTGGCGAAAAGGAAGCCTCACAGCCCGCCTCGCAGGCGGCAGTCGCTCGACAGACCTCGGATCCGGCCAAGGCCGTCGAGGCCATGGCGGCCAAGCTGCGTGAGAACAACGTGCTCGAAGCCATTCAGTTGGCCGTGCCGCCGGCGCAACTGGACGAAGTGCGCGCCAAGTTCAAGGAGGCCATGAGCAAGGAGGCGCCCTCCGAGGAAGATCGCAAGGCCTATGCCGAACAGATGACCCAGCTCACCGGGCCGGATGCGGAAACCGCACTGTATGCGCTGCTGGAGCCGCAGTTGGTCAAGTTTGAAACCGAAATGGCGGCGCAAATGCCGATGATGGTCGGCATGGGCCAAGGCTTCGTTATCCAGTCGATTCAGGCCAGCACTGAATTGAACGAAGTCCAGAAGAAAGAGGCGACCGAAGCGATTGGCGCGATTGCCGGTTGGTTGCAGAGTGCCAAGTTGACCGACCGCGAACTGGCCAAGAAAGGCATTGCCATCGTGGTCAAGACCGCGCGTAGTCTGGACCTAGCCACGCTCGATCAGGTGCGCGCGCTGGATTTCGACCATGCCATGGGCAAGGCCGGAATCGCGTTCGGTGGTCTGAAGGACATCCTTGCGCTCTACGGGCTCGACCTCAATCAGGCGCTCGCCAGCACCAAGGCCAGCGTGACCACCAAGGGCGAAGGTACCGCCACGGTATCGGTGGCCTACAACCTCTTGGGCAAGCCTTTGACCTCGCAGAGCGACATGGTCGAAGTCGATGGTCGCTGGTATGGCAAGGACACCGCCGAGCAGATCACCAAGAGCTTGGCCGGCGAAACCGAGGACGTACAGGTCACCATGAAAACCGACGCCACCGACGAGGCTCAGGCATCCGCTCAGGATGAGGCCCCGGTCGAACAGGCTCCGCAGCAGTAAGCCTGAGCGACGACATCACTCGTTTGCGATCAGGTCTGAGTCGCGTCGTCTTGCCGGTTTGCTTGGCATAGGCGGCGCGATCGCATTCTCATGAGTTCTTCCGATTCCATTGCAGGCCGACGCTCACCGTCTTGGCTGTTTCGCCTGCTTGGCTGGGTGATCGAGCCGTGGCTGGCGATCCGGCGTGAGCCAGCCGAGGCCGAACCCAGCCCCGTACTGCCCGACCTGCCGGTGTGCTATGCCATCGAGCGTTACGGCTTGTCCAACGTCTTGATTTTGGAGCAAGCCTGTCGTGATGCAGGCTTGCCTTCGCCACTGGTGGCCATGGACGGCGATATGGCCGGACAAGGTCGCGCCGTGGTGGCGTTGTCGCGGCGGCAAGGTTTCTGGTTTGGTCGCCCGCGCAACCGCACCCATTCGGAAGGCTTGGCGAATCTGATCGCCGCGCTCAAGGCCAATCCGGCACTGGATGTGCAGATCGTGCCGGTGTCGATCTTCGTGGGACGTGCACCGGATCGGCAGTCCGGTTGGTTTCGCGTGCTGTTTGCCGAGAACTGGGCCATCGTCGGTCGATTCCGACGCCTGCTCGCGGTCCTGCTCAACGGTCGCAACACCATTGTGCGATTCTCCGCGCCGGTCTCGTTGCGCTCGGTACTGCTGGAGGAGATGAGTCAGGAGCTGGCAGTCCGCAAGATCTCTCGCGTATTGCGCGCCCATTTTCGTCGCATCCGCACGGCGGTCATCGGCCCGGATCTCTCGCATCGGCGCACCTTGGTCGATGGCTTGCTGGCCGCAGAACCTGTGCGTCAGGCCATCGCCGACCAGATGCGGCGCGACAACATCAGTCACGCCAAAGCCTGGAAGCGTGCACACGGCTATGCCACCGAGATTGCCTCGGATTACTCGCATACCGTGATTCGCTCGCTCTCGTTCATGCTGACCCCGCTTTGGAACAAGATCTATCGCGGCGTAACCATGCAGCACTTCGCAGCGCTCAAGGAAGTGGCGCCGGGGCACGAGGTGATCTATGTGCCCAGCCATCGCAGCCACATCGACTACTTGCTGCTGTCGTACCTGCTCTACACCCATGGCTTGCTGCCGCCGCACATCGCGGCGGGCGTGAATCTCAACTTGCCGGTGATCGGGCCGATCCTGCGCCGTGGCGGTGCCTTCTTCCTGCGCCGCAGCTTCAAGGCCAATCCACTGTATTCGGCGGTGTTCAGCGAGTACGTGGCGACCCTCATCGGGCGCGGAGACTCGATCGAGTATTTCATCGAAGGCGGCCGCTCGCGCACCGGGCGCTTGCTGACGCCCAAAGCAGGCATGCTGGTGATGACCTTGCGCGCCTACCTGCGCCAGCCGCAGTTGCCGGTGCTGTTTCAGCCCGTCTACATCGGCTACGAGCGTTTGATCGAAGGCAAGAGCTATCTCGATGAACTGTCCGGTCAAGCCAAGCAGAAGGAAAGCATCTGGGGGCTGTTGCGTGCGGCTGCGGGCATCATGCGCCGCAACTATGGACGGGTGACGGTCAGCTTTGCCGAGCCGGTGATGCTCGACGATGTTCTGGCCCAGCATGCACCCGACTGGCGCGCGCAGTTGCAAGCCGGCGCGAAGCCCGATTGGATCAACGCCACGGTGGATACCTTGGCCGAGCGCATCCAGCGCAACATCAATCGTGCAGCAGACGTGAACCCGATCAATCTGCTGGCGGTAGCCTTGTTGTCTACGCCCAAGTACGCGATGAGCGAGGGTGACCTTGCCATTCAGTTGGAAATTTTCAAGGCCTTGCTGATCGCAGCGCCCTATTCGGCGCGGGTCAGCGTGACCGCGATGTCGCCGTCCGAGATCATTGCCTACGGCGAGCAGGTCGGTGTGCTCACCCGAACCCGTCACCCGCTTGGTGACGTGTTGGCCCTGGTTGGCGAGCAGGCCGTGTTGCAAAGCTACTTCCGCAACAACGTGCTGCATCTTTTCGTGTGTTCGGCCTGGGTCGCCAGTTGCTTCCAGAATACCCGTCGCCTGCCACGCGCCAGCGTCGTGCGCCTGGGGCAGCTGGTCTATCCGTTCTTGCGGCGTGAGTTGTTTTTGCCTTGGGATGCCGATGGATTTGCGACACAGGTCGAGGCCACCATCGATGTTCTGGTCGAACGCGGCTTGTTGGAAGCGCGTGCGAGCGACGGCCAGCTGCAACGTGGACCAGGCCAGACCGACGAGGTGTTCTGCCTGCGGGTCATCGCCAACTCGGTGATGCAGGCCTTCGAACGCTACTACATCGGTGTCGCGGTGTTGGTGAAAAACGGCTCCGGGAAAGTGAGCACGGGCGAACTGGAAAACCTGTGCCACCTCACGGCCCAACGCCTGGCCTTGCTGTACGCGCCGGCGGCGCCGGAGTTCTTCGATCGATCCTTGTTCCGTGGTTTCATCGCCACCTTGCGCGAACTCAAGCTGGTGCGTGTGGACGAGGCGGGGAAACTCGCATTTGGCGATGAGCTGGTCGCATGGGCCAATGATTCGCGCCTGATCCTGTCACGCGAAGTGCGGCATTCGATTCTCAAGATCACGCCTGAGATGGCGGGTAAGCCGCAGGCCGCGACAGTCGCAGATGACTGAATGGATCAAAGATCCTGCTTGTAGCGCACGTAAGGCGTGCGTCCACTCGGCAATTCCAGCGCTGGCAGTTCGTTGAGCGGCCACTTGCTGGTATCGGGCTTCTGGTTCAGCAGGTTTTGCGCGCCAATGCTCAGCTCGCCCTGCCAAGGCGTCCGCCAGCTCAGACCCAGATCAAGGCCACTGTAGGAACCCTGACCGGCAGGCAGTTCGATCAAGCGACCGACAAGACGCCCGCTGAGACCACGAAAGCCGACGCCTACGCTGAGGGTGGCACTGTCCCAACGCAGGGGTGCGCTGACAAAACTCTCAAGGACTTGGGTGCTCGCGGTGCCTCCGAGAGAAACCCAGCGTTGCTCCGGCAAATTCAGCACTCCGTTCCAATGCACCTGTCGAAGACTCAGCTCGCCCAGGCTGGAGGGCACGAGGCTGGGCAGGGTGGAAAAGACCGCTTGGCTTGCCGGCAGCGCCGGAACTTCCTGAGTTGCCACGCCTTGCAGCGGCGCCTTGAGCCAAGACAGGCCAAAGTTCAGATCCAGTCCACCGCCAGCCGAACGCCACTGATTGTCGAGCCTGAGGCCCGGTTTGCGACTGCTTGGCAGGGCAAGGTCATCCCCCGCGCCGACATTGGTCAGCAGGCATTGCTCGCTCAAACTGCCCAAGGTCATCGCCACGTGGATGCCTTGACTGCACAACAGCGCCAAGCCGGTGTTGGCTTCCGGCGCAAGGCTGGTGCGCAGTCGGCTGCCATCGTTCAAGGTCATGCCCAAGCCAAGACCCGGCAATTGGGTGCCGCGTGCGAGCACGCGATCGAGCGCGCGGTCCGTATTGGCGTCTGGTTCCAGAAGCAACAGGGCCTCAACCTTGCCGCTGTGTGCATTCCACACCGGCACAACGTGCTGACCGTCGTTCGAAGTTTCGCTCAGGCTGCCCAGTGCCTGTGCCTGAGGCGCGGTATTGACCATCAACGCCAGTGCCAGCGCCATGGACAGGCGTCGGAGCGGCGAGGAGCAATGGGCAGATAGCGCAGGCATGACCAAGATGAGACCCGTATGCGCCGGTGAGGTTCCACAGTCGCCGGCAGCTGAAGAAGCGGCTGTAATTGTAATGATTTTACTGGCAATTAACAAATGTGAATGCGTGCTCGAATGCCTTGCCAAAGGGGGCCACGCGTCTGGCAGGGCGTGATGCCGCGAATCGGCTTGCCATTCTTTGACCACGAGGTGTCGGCGCAGCGGACACGGATGCAGTACGCTTGCTCCCGCGTTGCAGAACCATTCCATGGGGGGATTGGTCGGCACAGATCCATGGCAACGCGTGGGACGATCAACGATGCAAGAAGCCAATGCCAATGCCGCACCACGGCTGGCTCAGCCAGGGCCCGGTCTCGCCCGAAGTACGCTGTTGCTCGCGGGCAATCGTGTTCGAACCTTGCTGGAATCCTTGCTGGCGTGGTCACAGCCTCACGCAGCGGTCGTTGGGCATGCCTTGTTCGTGATGTCGCCCGACGGGGAGCTGCGGTGCTGCGATGGGGTGGGGCAATTTGACACGGCTGTCGCCACGACCCTCGCGCACGCGTGCTGGGACGGTGATCAGAGCGTGACGCGCGAGGCATGGTCGGCGCGAATCCTGCAAGAATCAGGCAATCGTTTGGGTGTATTGGTCAGTCGATTTTTCGATGGCAGCCATCATGGCGCCGACGAGAAATTTGCTGAGGCATGCGACCTGCTCGCGCACCGGCTCCCCGATGCGCTGGAAATGGAGCGCCTGCACCTGGCGATGGGCCAACTGGCTGAGGCCGAGAAACTCCAGCGCGCGCTCTACCAGATCGCCGATCTGGCGAGCGGTGAGCGTGACATGGAGGAAGTCCTGCATCGCATCCATGTCATCGTGGCCGAACTCGCCTATGCCGAGAACTTTTTCATCGCGCTCTACGACGCTGAAAACCAGCTGATCACCTTGCCGTACTTCCGTGATTGTCGAGATGACGAACAGCACGAGGGTACGGTCTATGCAGTGGAAGAATGGCACGGCTCCTTGACCTGGTGGGTGATCGAGCACGGCAAGACCCTGATGGGTGCATCCGAAAAGCTGCTGGTCGACAACCATCTTCCGGCAGAAGGCTATGGCCCGCATTGTGAGGATTGGCTCGGCGTGCCGTTGCTACGCAAAGGCCAAGCTTTTGGTGCTCTGGTTGTGCAAAGTTACGACCCGTTGCGGCACTACGCGGACAAGGATCGGGCCTTGTTGACCTTCGTGGCCCAGCACGTCGCCACGGCCCTCGAGCGACTGCGTGCGCACGAGCGTCTGGAGCAGCACGTACGGGCACGCACCGAGGAGTTGCGTGCAGCCAACGATGCATTGCGTTTGCAGATTGCCGAGCGTGAACGTGCGGAACGCCTGCAAGCCGCCTTGTTCAAGATCGCCGAACTGGGCTCCACCGGCGGCAGTCTTACGAGCTTTTACGAGTCCCTGCACGGTGTGATCGGCGAGTTGGTGACAGCGCGCAACTTTTACATTGCCTTGCTCTCGGACGATGGAGAGCATTTGCATTTTCCGTATTCGGTCGACGAGCGTGAGCCGGTACGCCCCTCGCGCACCCTGAAAAGGGGGCTGACCGAGTATGTCCTTCGTACTGCCAAACCTTTGCTGGCCGATCGCGCCGCCATTGCGCACCTGCAGGCGTGTGGCGAGTTGCAGTCGATTGGCGCTTTGTCCATGACCTGGCTCGGCGTGCCCTTGATCTACGACGAGCGCGCCGTGGGCGTGATGGCGACGCAGAGCTACGACGACAGCCATCATTACGACCAGCGCGATCAGGACATCCTGATCTTCGTCTCCTATCACATCGCCAATGCGCTGCAGCGCAAACAACAGGCGGATTCGCTGCGTGAAGCCAACGTCAATCTGGAGCGTCGCGTCGCCGAGCGAACCGAGGCCTTGTCCACGATCAACAACACCTTGCGCGATCAGATATCCGAACGCGAACTGGCAGAACGTCGCTTGCGTCACGCGGTGCTGCACGATGGTTTGACCGGTTTGCCGAATCGGACCTTGCTGTTGGAACGCATGTCTCAGGCACTGGATTCGTACCGTCGCGATACCCGTGCCGAGTTTGCCGTGCTGTTTCTTGATTTGGATCGATTCAAGGTCATCAACGATTCGCTCGGCCATCTGGTCGGGGACGAGCTGCTCAAGCTGGCCGGCACCCGCATTAGGTTGCAATTGGAAGGCGGCGACGTGATCGCGCGACTGGGGGGAGACGAATTTGCAATCTTGTTGGATGCCGGCATGGCGCGTGCGCGCGCAACCGACGTTGCCAACAGCATCATTGCCGCGATGGATGAGTCGATGCGCATTGCCGGCAAGGATATTTTCAGTTCGGTCAGCATTGGAATTGCGTTCGTGCAGACGCACTACCGCACGGCCGAAGAACTGCTGCGCGATGCCGATGCCGCCTTGTATCGGGCCAAGGCCCGCGGCCGGCATCGTTTCGAGGTGTTCGATGAGGACCTGCGGCGTCAGGTCTTGCTGCAGGTGGAAACGGAAGAACAATTGCGGCGCGGTCTTGCGCGACGTGAGTTCGAGCCGGTGTTCCAGCCGATCTTCGCACTGGGCAGTGGCAAGGTGGTGGGATTCGAGGCCCTGATGCGCTGGCGGCATCCGCAGCACGGTGTGGTGGAGCCGGCGCGGTTTCTGGCGCAAGCGGAAGAGTCCGGTTTGGTGGAATCGCTCGACTGGCAGGTCTATGAGGCCGCGTTCGCCTTGGCCGAACCGCTCCTGGGCAGCCAGGCCTATCTCGGCATCAATGTCGGCGCGCGGCATCTGCGGACACCGCTGTTCGTCGATACCCTGCTGCGTCGTCTGGACGCTGCGGGCTTCAATCCGGCCCAACTGCGCATCGAGATCACCGAAAGCGCACTGCTGGAAGACCCACGGCAAAGTCGCGTGGTGATGGACGAAATGCGTCGCTACGGCATGTCGATTGCGCTGGATGACTTCGGCACCGGCTACTCATCGCTCAGCTATCTGCATCAGTTTCCGCTGCAGGCGATCAAGATCGACCGATCCTTCATCGACCCGCTCGACAATCCCTTGCGGGCCAATGCTCCAACCTTGCTGCGCGCCATCCATGCTTTGGGTCATGAACTCGGGCTGGAAGTCATCGCCGAAGGCATCGAGACCGCGAGTCAGCTTGAACAAGTCAAGCGTTTGGGCGAGGTGAGCGGACAAGGCTTTCTGCTGGCGCGTCCGGCCTCCGTCCACGCGATCATCAGCGCCGGACTGGCGGCTTCGTGAAATGGCCTATTGCCGGGTGCCGTGCTCGGGCATGGGTGCACTGAACAGTGCGCGTATGTCGATGGCATCAAAGCGATAGGCCTGTCCGCAGAACTCGCACGCCACCGACGCGTAGCCATCGTGCAAGGCGGCCGTGGCCTCATCCTCGCCCAGTCCGCGCAGCATTTGCGCCACGCGCTCGCGCGAGCAGGTGCAGTCGAACGCAAGGCTCTGCTCTGCCAACAGGCGTACGCCACGCTCGTGGAACAGGCGATACAGCAGGGTTTCCGCCGGCAACTCGACCAGCTCCTGCGCGCTGAGCGTATCCAAGAGGGCGCCCAGTTCGGTCCAGAGTGCATCGTCCGAATCAGCACCCGGCATCACTTGCAACAGCAATCCGGCAACGTGCTCGCCATGCTCAAGCAAGATCAGACGTGTGGGCAATTGTTCGGATTGGGAAAAGTAGCGTTCGCAGGCCTGAGCCAGGTTGGGTGCATCCAGATCCACCAGGCCTTGATAACGCACCGGCTCGTCTTGTCCGGGCACCTCGGTTTCGACGGTGATGGCGAGCAGCGCATCGCTGCCGAACTGTCGTGGAGACAGTTCGGCAGGCATCGGATCATGCCAGTGCGCCAGGCCTCGCAACACGCCGGGCTGTCGATATTCGGCAAAGACCGTACGCAGGCTTTGGCCGCCTTTGAGGTGCAGGGACAGACGCCCTTCCACTTTGGTGTGGCCGCCGAACAAGGCCACCGCAGCCATGGCTTCGCCCAGCAGTTTGGCCACCGCAGGCGGATACTCACAACGACCGCGGATGGCATTCCAGCTTTCATCCAGACGCACCAGCACGCCGCGCACGGGCGTGCCATCGATCAGAAAGCGGTGCAGAACGTCGGAATGGCGCTGGCTCATAGGAAAGTCATGGTGTTTGCCACAGGGTGCTGAGACTATGGGGACACGGTGATCGGTCAACAAGGTGGACGAGGTGGGAGCGCCATGACAAACACGCCGCAGCGTCGCCGCAAGCTGCGTTGGCGGCTTCTGCGCTGGCTTGGGCTGGCGTGGCTGATGAGCCTGTTGCCGGTGATCCTCTTGGCTTTCATCGACCCGCCCACCAGTGCCTACATGTTGGCGCGACAATGGCAGGGACGTCACGACACGAACTTGGTCCTGCACTATCAATGGGTGGATCTGGATCATGTCTCACCGCAGTTGCCGATCGCGGTGGTGGCGGCCGAAGACCAGAACTTCCAGACACACCATGGTTTTGATCTGGGCGCCATTTCAACCGTGCTGGCGCGACGAGGCCAGGCCGGCCGCATGCGCGGTGCCAGCACGATCAGCCAGCAGCTCGCCAAGAACCTCTTCCTGTGGGATGGGCGCAGTTGGCTGCGCAAGGGCATCGAGGCCTACTACACGCTGGCGATCGAGTTGCTGTGGAGCAAGCGACGGATCCTTGAGGTCTATGTCAACGTCGTCGAGTTTGGCGACGGCATCTACGGCGCACAGGCTGCGGCACAGCGGTTCTTCGGGATATCGGCCGCGAAGCTGAGTGCGCGGCAAGCTGCAGCCTTGGCGTCGGTCTTGCCCAATCCCAAGCGCTTTCGCGTGGATGCTCCGAGTGCGTACCAGTTGCGGCGACGCGCCTGGATCGAGCGGCAGGTGCGACAGTTGGGTGGCCCGACCTGGTTGCAGGCCTGTTGCGAGTCCAAGTCGCGCTCACGCTAACATGCGCGGTCCTGCGGGAGTCTTTGGATGGATCTGAATCAAGCAAGTGGCCCGTCCACCTTGGCCGTGGTGGTTCCGGCATACAACGAAGCTGCCGTGCTGGCTGAGTTCCATGCGCGCTTGCTGGCCGTGTTTGCGCAAATCGATGTTGCGGCCAGCGTGCTCTACGTCGATGACGGCAGCAGAGACGCGACGTGGTCGATGATCGAGGCGCTGGCGGCGCAGGATGGCCGAGTGGCTGGCCTGAAGTTGGCGCGCAATTTCGGCAAGGAAGCGGCGCTGACCGCGGGTCTGGATCAGGTCGACGCGGATGTGACCGTGGTGATCGATGCGGACTTGCAGGATCCGCCGGAGTTGATCGCGCAATTTCTGGCCAAGTGGCGCGAAGGTTTTGATGTGGTTTACGGTCAGCGCTTGGCGCGCGATGGTGAGAGCTGGCTCAAGCGAGCCACGGCGGCGGCGTTCTATCGCGTGATGCGGCGCTTGTCTGCCACGCCGATTCCACCCGATACCGGCGACTTCCGGCTGATGTCACGGCGAGCAAACGAGGCTTTGCGCGGGCTGCGTGAGCGCCAGCGTTTCATGAAAGGCATCTTTGCCTGGGTGGGCTTCCGCCACGTGGCCTTGCCCTATCGACGTGACCCGCGTCAGGCCGGTGCCAGCAAGTTCAACTACTGGAAATTGTGGAACTTTGCGCTGGAAGGCATCACCTCGTTTTCCACCGCGCCCTTGCGTTTGGCGACCTATGTGGGCGTGATGACCGCCGTGGCTGCGTTTGCCTTTGGCGCATGGATCATCGCCAAGACCTTGATCTGGGGTGATCCAGTGGCCGGCTACCCCTCGATGATGGCCGTGATGCTGTTTTTGGGTGGTGTGCAGTTGGTGGCGCTCGGCGTCATTGGCGAGTACCTCGGTCGCCTGTACATGGAGGTGAAGGCTCGCCCGCTGTACCTGTGTGATCGCTATCTGCCAGCTCGGAGCGGTACGCGCGGTCAGTTCGACAGCCCCTGGCAATCCCTGTCGGTGCCGTCAGAACCCACGCGAACCTGAACGGCAGCATGGCATGAGTCAGCGCTTACGCGAAATCCTGGATCGCTTTGCTGGTCGAATCCGTGCCCAGATATCTTCCAATTCGTTGAATTTACATGGGATTGATCCGGATGATGTGGAGCAGGAGGTGCGCATCCGGCTTTGGAAGGTGATCGAGCGTGACCCAAACGCGGACTTGCCTGCGTCTTATATCCAGCGAGTGGTCGCCACGGTCATCATCGATGCGGTGCGGCGCGCGCAGGTGCGTGCAGCCGAGCCACTACCCGACGTGGACGATGGCATCGAGTTGCGATCCAGTACCCCTGGACCGGAGCACATGGCATCGGATCGTCGTGCGGTGGAGGCGGTGGCGCGTTGCATTTCGGAGTTGCCGGCGCGGCGGCGTCGACCCTTGCAGTTGTATCTGGAAGGGTTTGGTTTGCAGGAAGCCGCCGATGCCTGTGGGCTGACCTTGGATGCGGCGCGCAAATTGATTTATCGCGGTCTGGACGAGGTTCGGGCGCGATTGAAGGAAGCAGGTTTGGAGGAGTGACATGGACGAGGCACGAATCAAGGCTCTGTATCGTGGTGCCGCGCGGCGTGAGCCGGCGCTGGACGATGCGCTGGCCGAAGACATCGAGGCCGTACTGACCGGCTACGGCTGGCCGGCGGACGAGGTGGCACCGATCGATCGCGTTGCCGCATCCACCACGGCTGCCGCGATCACCCGCGTCCTGGCAGAGTTGGCACCGGAGGCCCGTCAGCTTTCGCAGGCCTTGCAACAGACGCGCGTGGCGCCGGTCAGTCGTTCGGCGACGATGTTGCGCGGTGGTTTTTCCGTGGCTGCGGGCGTGGCCGCGGTGGCCCTGTTGTTTACACTGCTGCCGGGTCCGCGTGGGCTGCCCGAGACGACGGCTCCGGGCTTGAATCCGTCTGACATCATTTCCGCGATCTCGTTTGAAAATGGGGCGGAGGGCAGCGACCACGGCCTCGCCAATCCCAACGAGGGTGTCATCTTCAGCGGCAATTTCGATTCCTGAGTCCGACCTATCAGGATCACCTCGGCGCCCCGCTTGTGCGGGGCGTTTTGTCTTACGCAATCAGGCCAGAACCTGACTGGCCACGGCAAGAAAGTGGCAGGCGCTGCCGCCGATCACAAAGCCATGCCAGATGGCGTGCGCATAGCGAATGCGCCGGCTCATGTAGAAAAACGTTCCGGCGGTGTAGGCGATGCCGCCGGCAAACAGCCAGCCCAGAGCCCAGGCGTCGAGCGCCCGCGTCATGGGGACGATGGCTACCAGCACCAGCCAGCCCATGGCGATGTAGATCAAGGTCGATAGCAGCTTGAAGCGGCCGGTAAAGAAAAGCTTGAAAACAACGCCCGCCACGGCCAGCGTCCAGATCACCGAGAACAGGCTCCAACCCCAGGCCCCGCGCAGGCCGATCAAGGTAAATGGCGTGTAGGTGCCCGCAATCAGGACGTAAATCGCGCAGTGATCGAAGACCTTGAGCCGTGCCTTGGCGATCGGGTGGGGAATGGCGTGGTAGAGGGTCGATGCCACATACAACAACACCAAGGTGGCGCAAAACACGATGGCGCTGGCCAGTTGCCAGCCATCGCCCTGAAGACTGGCCAAGGTGATCAAGACCGATCCCGCCGCCAGTGCGACGGCTGCGGCCAGTCCGTGAGTCAGGGCATTGGCGAGTTCTTCGCG
>CAUJJS010000141.1 GCA_963205415.1 Pseudomonadota bacterium | reverse complement strand
GTCACAACTGGTTTCGATGCCGAGGACAATCATTCAGGATCAGGCCCGTACCAAGCCGCTTTCCGGCCGGAGGCGCGAGCGATCTGGTCTTGCAAAAAATGGTTCAAGCCCCGTATCATACGCGGCTCGCATCGCGCCGACCAATCGTTCGACGCGTCCAGTATCCACCCGGAGTCACCATGCCCGCTGTCAAAGTCCGCGAAAACGAGCCGTTCGAGTTTGCCCTGCGCCGCTTCAAGCGCACCTGCGAAAAGGCCGGCGTTTTGGCTGAAACCCGCAAGCGCGAGTTCTACGAGAAGCCGACCCAGGAACGCAAGCGCAAGGCTGCGGCTGCGGTCAAGCGCAATCTGCGTCGCGTCTCGCGCGACGTGACCAAGCGTCAGCGCCTGTACTGAGGCACCCCTTCGCACGCGAAGCCGGCCTCGCCCTCGCGACGCCGGCTTTTTGTCGTTTCGATCAACGCAACGGCACCGCTCCAGTCCGACGTCACTGGAATAGTCCCATCACGGAACCCCACCATGAGCCTCAAACTGCACCTCACCGATGACATGAAGGCCGCGATGAAGAGCGGCGACAAGGAACGCCTCGGGGTGATTCGCCTGATCAACGCTGCGATCAAGCAGCGCGAGGTCGACGAGCGCATCGTGCTCGACGATGCCGCCGTCATCGCCATCATGGAAAAGATGGTCAAACAACGACGCGAATCGATCAGTCAGTTCGATGCGGCCGGCCGCACCGATCTGGCCGACGTCGAGCGCGCCGAAATGGCCGTGATCGAAACCTACCTGCCGCAGAAGATGGGCGAAGCCGAGATGCTGGCCGAAGTGCAGGCCGCCATTGCTGCCACCGGCGCCAGCAGTGCCGCCGACATGGGCAAGCTCATGGCCGTACTCAAGCCCAAGCTGGCCGGCAAGGCCGACATGGCGCAGGTTTCTGCATTGGTGAAGAAGGCCTTGGCCAACTAATCACTCAGTGGAACAGCGATTCTGCAGACCACCGCAAGCATCCACATCCAAGACGTGGAAGTGACGTCTCACTCCCACATCCTGACCGGGGCGCTGGCCGAATACTGAAAAGCAATGCGTCAACTCAGGCATGGCGGGTGTGGGGAGGCGTGGCCTCCGCCAGAAGGGTGCGCTTAGCGGGCGCGCGTCGTTACGCCCCTAGCAGTGACTTTGCGTGGTCGCAGCGCGCGTCATGCACCACCGCTCAGCTTTCCACCACAGGCCTGGCTTCGTTGCACTGAGTGAATGTACGTGGCAACGATGCTGCTGGGGCGATGGATGCGCCGAGGCCTGCGTTCTCACGCAGGCCTCGATCCACATCTATTCAAAATGTCTCTTAGTTGCCACGTCGCAGCGATCAAGCCCGTCGTTGAATGCTCAGCACACCCAGCACGGACAACATACCCGCCAGAAGCAGCATGGCGAACTGGCTCAAACTGGGAACTTTGGTCGGCAGAGCCGCGCACACAGTGAGTACTGTCCGCACAAGAGGACCGAGACGCGAGATCGGATTGCTCGTCACGTCCGACGTACCATTGATCGTGTAACTACCATTGTTGAGGGTGGGATCCACCCCAACCAGCGGGCCTGCCGGAATCTGTACGGTCAAGGTAAAAGTGCCCGATTGGCCCGGATCCAGATCGCCGATGTTGCACAACGCCGGATCACCCGGATTGACCGGAGCGCTGCATGTACCGCCACCGAAGCTCGGATTGGTAATGCTGGAAAACAAGGTGTTCTCGGCATTCGACGTCACCGGCATGGGCACATTTACCACAACGTCATTGACCCTCTCGTCACCATTGTTTTCGTAGGTGTAGGTGTAGGTGATGCTGCTGCTGGTGACAGGACTGCGGCAGGCCGTAGCCGGGCCGGTGGCCGTGACCCACAGACTCGCACCGGCAATGCTCAGTGATGTACGCACGTCATCCAAGTACACCGCGCCGGCATGACCACTCTGCCCACAACCTGCACCCACGGCAACCAGTTCGATTTCATCGCCGATGTCAACGTCACTACCCACAGTCATCGGAATGTCAAAGGCCTGCCAATCGGTGTATTTGTAGCCACCGTAGCTTTGCCATGGCACCCCGGCCTCATTGGAGTAGTTGAAGGTGTGGAAAAGCTGGGTGCCCTTGGTTTTGTTGGTCAGCTCAATGAAGAAGTAGGGCTGTTGATCGGCAGGATGCCCCGGATCTTCGAGTACTGGCGCCGCAACAAATCGCACGTGAACACGGCCATCGCTGCCAATGTCGGCATTCGTCAGAATGATGGACTGTGTCAGGGAGCTCGCGGTGTTGTTGTAGCCGTTGACCTCATCGTGGGCGCGCGCTACCTGAGTACCCCAAGCCAACATTCCATTCGTGGACCCTGCGCTACCGGCTGCAAGGTTTGCCGACATGCTCGAACCGGCTGTCAGGCCCAGATTGGCAAGCGTCGTGGGGGGCATGACGGGGATATTGCCGGGAATCCCGTGTCCCTGAGCCGTCCAGCCCGTGAAGTCACCCGTTTCAAAGTTGCCATTGATGAAGTCGGCCTGCGCCGTAGCGACCAAGCCAAAATTCAAAGCGGCAGCAACGACAATCGCCCGCTTGCACGGTGCAACGATAGAAGAAATACGCATAGATACCCTAAATATTGAGTTTTGTAAAAGTGTGATGCAACTCAGCAATTATGTGCGAACCGAGTGTGCGCATCAATCCCCCAGATGAGGGGTATCGTATCGTCCGGCGGCCATCGCCTTTAGCTAAAGGGTCTTGGGCCGGCTTTGCGTCGCTCTGGTACCGACTCGGAGTAAAGCATCCGCCCCTGCCAAAACCTGTTGAAGGCAGCGATACGGCAAGGTGCAGCCCGCTGCCCTAAACTTTCAACCATGGCCCGCATCCCCGACACCTTCATCGATGACCTGATCGCGCGCACCGACATCGTCGAGCTGATCGGTTCACGGATCGCGCTGAAGCGTGCTGGCCGTGAATATCACGGTCTGTGTCCCTTCCACGACGAGCGCACGCCCAGCTTCACGGTCTCGCCGAACAAACAGTTCTACCACTGCTTTGGCTGCGGCGCGCACGGCAGCGCCTTGCGCTTCCTGATGGAATACGACCGTCTGGAGTTTCTGGACGCAGTCGAAGACCTCGCACGCCGCGCCGGCGTCGAGGTGCCGCGTGAAACCCGCCAGCGCAACGAGGATGGCCAGTTCAAGGCCATGTACGGGGCGCTCGACGGCGCCGCACGCTGGTTCACGAAACAACTCAATGCCCAAAGTCGCGGGCTGGACTACTTCAAGCGCCGCGGCATCGACGCGGCCACCTGCGAGCGATTTGCGCTGGGCTATGCTCCGGACGGCTTTGATGGTCTGAGGGATGCCTTGGGCTCGGACGCCGCGCAACTGCGCCTGTTGGAACAGACCGGCATGCTGGCGCGCTCGGACGCAGGTCACGTCTACGACCGCTTCCGCGATCGGGTGATGTTCCCGATCCACGACCGACGCGGTCGACCGATTGCGTTCGGTGGCCGCATCCTGAGCAAGACCAGCAGCGATGGCAAGGATGCCGGCCCCAAATACCTCAATTCGCCCGAAACCCCTCTGTTCCACAAAGGCCGCGAACTCTACGGCCTCTGGCAGGTGCGGCAGGCGCATTCCAAGATCCCACGCCTGATCGTGGTCGAAGGCTACATGGACGTGGTGGCCTTGTTTCAATACGGCATCACCACCGCCGTGGCCACGCTCGGCACGGCCACCACGCCCGAGCACGCCGAGCTCCTGTTTCGCAACGCAGGGGATGTGCTTTTTTGCTTCGATGGCGATGCTGCCGGACGTCGGGCCGCGTGGCGCGCGGTGGAATCGGTGCTGCCGCGCATGAAGGAAGGCCGACAGGCCGGGTTCCTGTTTCTCCCCGATGGCGAGGACCCGGACTCCTTGGTACGCAAGGAAGGTGCCGCCGGTTTCGAGCAGCGATTGGCCGATGCCATGCCGCTGTCGCAATTTTTCTTTCAGGAACAGTCGCAGGACATCCGACTGGACACGCTCGATGGGCGCGCGCGATTGGCCGAACGCTGCCGGCCGATGCTGGAGTCGATTCCCGACGGCGCCTTTCGCGACCTGATGCAATTGCGCCTGGCCGAATTGAGCGGCCTTCCCGCCAAGGCCGCGATGCCAACGATGACGCCCACCACGGCTCCCGCGCGTTCCGCACGCGCCAACACCCGCAATACACCGCGCCGCAGCTTGGTGCGAAACATCATTGGCTTGTTGCTGCACAACCCGGCGCTGGGTCTGGCGATCGAACCACCTTACCCCTTCGCCAACCTGCGGCAAGCGGGCATCCCGCTCTTGATCGAGCTGCTCGAGCTGATCCACGCCAGCCCCAACCTTCGCGCCGGTGCCGTGCTGGAACATTTCAGCGACCGCGATGAGGCGGCTGCACTGGAAAAGCTCGCACTGATCGACATTCCCGGCGACGCGCGCGCCTGGCAACAGGAAATTCGCGATGCCCTCGAACAACTCAGCCGCCAGACCCGACAGCAACGCATCGACGACTTGCGGACACAGGCCGAACTGAGCGAAACCGAAAAAAACGAGCTGCGCGAACTGCTGATCGCACGCGTCTGAAGCCAGCGACACGACCCGATCCACGCAAATGAAAAGAGCCGGCGATGGCCGGCTCTTTTCACAAGGTGGTGGGCGGTACAGGGTTCGAACCTGTGACCCCTACCATGTCAAGGTAGTGCTCTACCGCTGAGCTAACCGCCCGATTCAACTTCGTTCTGCGGTGTGCAACAGGGAACGAAGGGCCGCGCATTATGACATCAGCCAAAGCCGCACTCAAGCGCCGTCACGGAACGCCCTGTCGAACTCAGTCCTGCGAACGCTTGACCGGCGCCACCGCGCCCGAGCCCAGATCGGCGATTTTCCACAATGCGAGCGATGCGTAGCTGCGCCACGGCGCCCAGCGTGCGCCACGCTCGGCGAGTTCCGCGGGCGTCGGCACTGCATCCTGTCCATCGATGACGGCCAGACCTTTGCGCACACCCAGATCGGCCAATGGCAGGACATCGGGGCGACCCAAACGAAAAATCAGGAGCATTTCCACCGTCCAGCGTCCGATGCCACGCACTTTCACCAAGGCATCGATGATGGCTTGATCGTCCATCGTGTTCATATCCGCAACACCGGGAATCTCGCCGCGCCGCTCGTGCTCGGCCAAGTCACGCAAGGCCAGAAGTTTGTTGCGCGACAGGCCACAGGCGCGCAAAGACTCGTCATCGAATCGATCCAGTGCCGCTGCATGCAGTTGCGTGCTGCCGATGGTGTTCTCCAGGCGGCCCACGATGGTCGCAGCGGCCTTGCCGCTCAATTGTTGATAGCAGATCGAACGCGCCAAGGCATCGACCGGATCAAACGGCTGCTGCCATCCCGGATTGGGTAGCAGCGTCTCGATTCGATCGAGCCAGCGTGCCAGCCGACGATCACGCCGCTGCAAATGGGCGCGTGCGGCAACCAGATCAAAGCCGCGTTGACGTTGCTCGGTCATCATCGTGTTGCCCAAAAGAATCAGGGGCGCAACGCGTGCGCCCCTGACATGCCTTCACCCGATTTACTTGGGCGTGAACTCGAGTCGCACCTGCGCCGCGGCATCAGACTGCGCCGCGTCCACCACCAAGGGCTTGTAGGCATTGACCAACCAGCGTGGCAATTGGCTGATATAGCCCATGCCGCCGGGGTTGCCATCCTGACCGCCGGGAGCGATCTGCAGCATGGTCGGGGTATCGGTCATCTCGCCAATGAAGCGGCGAATTGGGCCGGAGCCGAAACGGAAGCCATTGACGCTATCCGCGCGTGCGTTGTGGCTGGCTTGATCCACCACATCAAAGCCGCCCTGACGGGAAATGCCGGGCAAGCCTGCCGCCAGATCCTGGAACGGATAGCCCGCGATGCCGGGCACGCTCAGCGCCGGCCCAAGCACGTGATCGAAGGTGATTCGATGCAGCATGCCCCAACGGTAATCGTTCAGATCGGTCGAACCACCAAAGGCCGGTGCAAAGGCCTCGCTGGCCAGCAAGTTCAAGCCATCACGCACGCTGCTCAACAACACACAGTCACGGCGAACGGCCGCTTCCGCACCGGCCATTTCCGGCGCCACCTTGGTGAAGAAGTCCAGCCCCGAAGCGCCCTTGCCGCCCAGCGGACCAAAAGCATCGAGTTGGAACTTCAGGCCAATGTAGGCGTCGGTACCGCCCGGCAGATAACTGCCCAGTCCGACCTTGCTCAAGGTGTAGTCGATGGTGTTGCGAATCAGCTGACCGCGCGTGAGGGCCCAGAGCGTGGCGCCCACCGAACGTGCGATCTCGTCGTCGCTGGGTGCTGCCAAGGCAAATGGATTGTCACCGGCATCGAAGCCCGCCTGAATGCCCGTGGGCGTGGAGTAATCCCACGCCGCCAAGCGGTCGAGGGCCTCGCCCAACTTGGCATCACCGTCAAGGCCACAGGCTTCGATGTTGGCGCGTGCATTGAGCACGTGCGGCAGCACCAGTTCAGCATCGAGCTGCTGATTGTTGGATTGCAGCTTGACCATGTCGGCCACGGTGATGTCGCCGCGCGCCACCAGCGCCTGCATCTCGCGATCGATACGGCCCATGCGGAAGGCCGAATGCCCTGGCGCGTAGTAGAGAATGCCTCCGCCTGGCCGCAGCTGATTGAGCGGGTTGTTGTCGAAGGTGGTGCCGATCGGATCATTGTTGGCGTTGGCAATGTAGCCTTGCGCGGGGTTGATCGTGTAGGGCATTTCCTCGGGCGAGAGGATCTCGTACGGCAGGTGCTGGCCGGGATAATGGTTGATCGGCGCCATCCACTCGTTGCCGCCCGTGCCGTTGCGGATGATGAAAGGCGGCGCACCATTGACGGTGCCGGCTTGGAGATCCTCACGAATGGGCATCTCCGCACTGACGAAGTAGGCAAAATTGCCGAGCTTGTCGACGAAGGCAAAGTTCTGCGAGCCCACGTCGAAGTCTTGTACCGCCGTGCGGAACTCACCGAGATTTCGGGCACGATTGACCTTGCGGAAAGCATCCAGTTCGGTGGTGGCACCCCAACCTGCATACTGCACCGACAGGCCAGTCTTGCCGGATATATTGACTACCGGGCCATTGTTGCGACGTGGCACGATGATGGTGATGCCGCCATTGGTGTAACCGATGGAATTGCTGCGCACCACGTTGTTGGCTTGGCCATCACCCACTTGGTTGACGAAGTAGGTCTGGAACACCCACAGCACCGGCTCACGCTGACCTTGATAGATGGTGTGGGTGGGTAGTCCGTAGGAGTTCAGGACGAACTGCTCTTGGAAAGTGTCGGTCACGTCCAGCGAGTTGGTGGTCAGGCCCCAGCAGAAGTCGGCATTGCAGCCCAGGATCGGCCATGGCGTGCCCGGCGCGATCGAACCCACCGAGTTCATCGGTGCCGGATAGCGCGCATCGTTGGAGATCACATGACCTTCCTGGAACAGGGTCGGCGTATCCAGCGACAAGTGGGGATCGTTGGCCAGAATGGGGCGGCCCGAAGCGGTGTGCTCGCCGCCGACCATCCACCAGTTGCTGCCGGCGCGATTTTCGCGGCGCTGCAGGTGCGGGGCGATCAAGGGGTTGTTGGAGATCTGCGCGCTGTAGCTCTTGGCCAGATCAAGCATGGCAGGATCAAGCATGGGTGCGGTGGGCATGGCGACTTGCGCCTTGGCCATGGCGCTACCCTCGGTGGCCCCGCCTCCCGGCACGAAATCATGGATGGACTGGCGCGCATCCGGCGGCGCGGAACGATGGGTGTCCACGAAGAAAAGCGCGCTGCCATCAAAGCCTGCTGCGGCGCCGGCCTGTTGGTAGGCACCCAGACGCAGGGTGTAATCGATATCAAGATCAAACGAGAGCTGATAGGCCAGCAGCTTGCCGATCACCATGGTGTCGACCGGGTTCCAAGGATCGGCCGAGGTCAACTCCAAAGCGCCGTATTCGATCGGTAGTGCGTGCGTTTTGAGCCAGGCGTTGACACCATCGGCGTAGGCCTTGAGCTGGGCACGCAACTGCGGCGAAGTCTTGGCCCACGATTCCCAAGCCGCGCGCCGCAGGCCAAGCGTGCGCACCTGCACGTCCTGCGACAATCCGGCGGCGCCGACCAGCTCCGCCACCGTGCCGCTGGCACTGCGTCGCAAGGTATCCATCTGGAAAAAGCGCGTGCTGGCATGGTGGTAGCCCATCAGCCAAGCGGCGTCCTCATCGGTTTCTGCCGTGACTGTGGGGATACCCTCGGCGTCATACGTGATCGTGCCTCGATGCTTCAGGCCCGGCCCCTCGATCGTGGTGGCCTGCGCCACCGCAACGCCAAGAATGGATGCGACGGCCACGGCAATCAGGGTGCGCGTGCGCCCGATCGTGCTCTGCTTGGTGTTCATGAGTCCCTCCCGTTGGAGTCGTCAATTTAGCGTACGCCAACGTAGGGTGGAAAGCCCTGACATGCCCTCCCGCAAGCATCACCTGTGATGCAGCGCAGCACCTGAGCACCGGAACGCTGTGCGCCCATGT
>CAUJJS010000140.1 GCA_963205415.1 Pseudomonadota bacterium | reverse complement strand
CATCGTCAGCGGTGAACCACTCTTCAGTTCCCGCGACAAGTTTGAATCCAGCTGCGGCTGGCCCTCGTTCACCCGTCCGATCGATCCGACGTCGGTGACCGAACACCGCGACACCTCGTTCAACATGCTGCGCACCGAGGTGCGCAGCCACATCGCTGATTCGCATCTGGGCCACGTCTTTCCCGATGGCCCGGTTGATCGTGGCGGCTTGCGCTATTGCATCAACGGTGCGGCGCTGCGGTTCATCCCGCTGGAGCGCATGGAAGCCGAGGGCTACGGCGACTGGATTGCCAAGGTGAAATCGGGCCAGTGACATCACCGTCACCGGCCCATACTCAATCACTCACGCGATGCCGCCCGTCACGCACGACTGACGCGCCTCAAATCCCCTGCTTCTTGAGCCAGGCATCGATCGCCGGCCAGCGTTGTTCGCGCAGCTTGAGCCGGGTGCGGATGCCGTTCACCACTTCGTCGGCATCACGACGTGACGTGGCGGCGATGTGCTGCTCGGCAAAGGCCTTGATCTTGTCGATCATCTTGATGTCGTCGGAAGCCGCACCCAGGCTCGGGTAGTAGCCGGCCAGCGAGGTCGAGTCGACCAGGGTGTCGATGTGCTCGCGATGCGCTACGGCAAAGTCGAAGGTCATGTCCGGGTGCTCCCACGCCGTGCCACTGATCATCGATGCGCTGAGGGTGGCACCAGGCTCGTCGGTCATGGCCATGTCCAAAGCCCGTTTGGCCAGCGCCTCATCCTTTGCGAAGGCGAGCAATCGGTAATACTGGTTCCGCAGCATCGAGGATTTTTCCTGCTTGGCCAATGCGTGGATGCGGTCCCAGATCGCGGCATCGGCGTTGTAGGCCACCATGCCCAAAACGGTGCGATGCAACTCTGGCGAGAGCGTGGTTGGGTCGGCCAGAAAGGCATCGAAACGGCGCCTCGCCTCGGCCAACACCCTCTCGTCACCCAAGCTGCCAACCGTGCGAATGATGCCCGTGCGCAATTGCTGGATGGAGGAGGAGTCGCCCTCGCGCTTTTCCCAACCCAGTTCCTCGAACTTGGGCGCAAGGCGCGTGAGCGCAAAGCGGCGGAAAGCGGCCTGTCGCGGTTTGTCGTTCTTGAGAAGGTCATCGATGCCAGCAAGCGATCGCGTAGCCATCTGCCAGAGTTCCGGCGCTGCCGCCATGGGCAATTGCATGTACAGGTCGAGGGCATCCGACTCGGGTTGGAGCTTTACCGTGGCCATGGCGCTGGCGTCCATGATCAAACCAGCCTGATCGGCCACCGTCAGACGGTCGAAATGCGCCGTCAATGCCTTGAAATCCCTGGGCGCATACACGGTGCGGAAATAGCCCTTCTGGCCGGCATTGACCAGCACCGGCGCATTGCAACCGGGCAGATTCACACTAGCTTTGCCGTCCACCAAAGTGCGTATCGGCTCGCCACCGAGCGCCTGCACCGTGACGGGCACGAACCAGTGCAGCGGCTCCTTGTCGGGGTGATCCACGCTGTACTCGGCTTGCACGAGGCTGAGCACGGTGTTGCCTTCGACGCATTGGGTTTCAGCACGGATCAATGGCACGCCGGGTTTCAGCGTGAAATCATGCGCCACATCGAGAAAACGCTTGCCGGGGGCTGCCTTTTCCAGCTCGATCCAGAGATCCTCGGTCACGGCATTGCCGAAGGCGTGCTTCTTGATGTAACGGCGCACACCCTCACGCCAAGCGTTCTCGCCGACATAATCTTCCAACATCGAAATCACCGCCGAGCCCTTGCCATAAGTGATGCCATCGAAGGCCTGACTGGCCTGCTCCACCGTGGCGATGTGCTGCACCACGGGATGGGTGGTGGACATGGCATCGCCACCCATCGGCGCACGGCTGGTGAAAGCCGCGCTGACACTGTTGGTGTCCCATTCTGGATGCAGTTTGCGGGTGGTGCGATCGGCCAGCCAACTGGCAAATCCCTCGTTGAGCCACAGATCGTCCCACCACGCCATCGTCACCAGATTGCCGAACCACTGATGCGCGATTTCATGGGCGCCGATACCGAACACGCGTTGATAGCTTCCAGTATTGGCCAGCGCCGGATCGATCAACAAGGACGATTCGAAAGTGAAGATCGCGCCCCAGTTTTCCATCGCGCTGAAGAACTGGCTGCCACCGGGGGCTGCGATGTTGTCCAGCTTGGGCAAGGGGTAGCGCACACCGAAATAGTCGTTGTATTCGCGCAGCACATCGCGACTGGCCTCCAGTCCGTAGCGCGCCTGTTCGACCTTGCCCTTCTGCGCGATGACGCCGATCTCCACCCCGCCATCGTCCAGCGTGATCCGCTCGAAGTCACCCATGCTCAAAAACAGCAGGTAGGTGGACATCTTGGGCGAGGTCTTGAAGCTGACGCGCTTGAGGTCCTGGCCATCATCGACCGACGTCGCCACCGGCATGTTGCTGATTACCATCTGATCGCGTGGCGCGATGACGCTCAGATCGAAGGTGGCCTTGTAGTTCGGCTCATCCCATGACGGCACGAAGCGCCGTGCATCGGAGTTTTCAAATTGGGTGAATAGCGCACGGCGCTGGCCCTGCTCGGTCGGATAATCCAGCGCAAACAAGCCATTGGCCTGAGTGCCGATCTTGCCGCTGTACTCGATGCTCAACACATACTTGCCCGGCAGTAGCGGCTTGCCGCTGCTGAAGCTTGCCGTTTGATGCGCGGCATCCAGGCTCACCGTCAACGCGACGGCGTCCTGGCCCTCGGAGGCAAGCTGTGCCTTCACGAACTTCAGCTGCGCCGCTTGCAGCACGATGCGGTCGGTGGCTTCCAGTACGTCGATGTCGATGCCAACCTTGCCGTCGAAATTCATGGCGTCCGGATGTGGCGTCACTTCGATGGCGTAATGCGATGGCCGCACCGTGCGCGGCAACTGGGTGGTGATCTCGAGTGGCGTCGCGGCCGCGGCCGGCTGATCGGGCATCGCAACCGTGTTCAAACTGACGGTGGTCAGCGCCACAGCGATGGAAGCTACAAGTAGAAGATGGCGCATGGAAATCTCTGACAGTGGGGCGGCGCGCCATCTTCAACCCGGGGCCGCCCGCCTCCCACTGCCAGAAGTCACAAACGTGGTTTCATCGCGCATCAGGCCCGCAGCGATGTCCAGAGCTGGGGCACTGATGACGAGAAAGCGCGGATTCCTTGCCGATGGGTGTCTGCCGCAACGCGCAGCGACTCCATCAGGATCACCGCCAGCGCCCCTTCCTTCGCCGACATGAGCCTGCCCGGACCCGCTGCTCGTTACGCCAACTTGCCGCGCTCTTTCCAACGGCCAATCCACGCATGCAGATCGTCCATCAAGGTGTAAGCGGCCGGCACCACGATCAGGCTCAACACGGTGGAGGTGGCCAGGCCACCGATCACCGCGATGGCCATGGGTGCACGGAAACTGGAATCGGCCGAGAGTCCGAGCGCCACCGGCGCCATGCCGGCACTCATCGCCAGCGTGGTCATGATCACCGGACGGGCGCGCTTGCGGCAGGCATCGACCAAGGCATCGTGCTGCGACAGGCCATGATCCTGTTCGGCCATGACGGCGTAGTCCACCAAGAGGATCGAATTTTTGGAGGCGATGCCGATCAGCATCAACAGGCCGATCAGTGCCGGCAGGGACAGCATGTTCTGCGTCACCAGCAGGGCACCGAAGGCACCGCCCGCGCACAAGGGCACGGCGGTGAGAATGGTGATTGGCTGGAAGGCGTTGTTGAACAACAACAGCAAGACCGCGTAGATGCAGGCAATGCCCGCACCCATGGCGAGCAAGAAGCCCACGAAAAGCTCCACAAACACTTCCGCATCACCGGCATTGAGGAAACTGATGCCCGGCGGCAAATGGCTGACGCTGGGCAGCGACTGCACTTCGGTCATGACATCACCCAAGGCTCGACCATTGAGCTCGGCGGTCAAGGTGACATTGCGCTGACGCTGGTAGCGTGCGATCTGCGCCGGCCCCGAACCCAGACCGATATCGGCGACCGAAGCCAGCGGCACCGGACCATCGCGCCCCATCACCTGCAATTGCCCGATCAGAGCCGGCTCACGCAAGGCCTCGCGGGAAAAGCCCACGCGAATCGGCACTTGGCGCTCGGGCAGGTTGAGCTTGGCCATGCGCTGGGTGTAATCGCCGGCGGTGGCGATGCGCACGGCTTCAGCGATGGCCTCGGTGGTGACGCCGCGCTCGGCCGCGCGCACCGGGTCGGGAACAACCAGCACTTCCGGACGCAACAAGGAAGCCGACGAGGTGATGCTGCCCAAGCCGCCAATGCTGCGCAGCTCGCGTTCCACTGCTTGCGCGGTTTCGAACAGTCGCAGCGGATCATCACCCGAGAGCACCAACTGCAGTTGTTCGCCCGGTTCGGAACTGAGGTAACTGATGCGAACGCCGGTCAGATGCGCAAGACGACGGCGCGCTTCGTGTTCAAGCACCTTTTGATGGCGCGAACGATCCTCGGGATTGCCCCAATCCAGAATCAAGGTCGCCTTGCGGGTTTCGCCCACACCGGTCTTGCCTGGATCACCCAAATCCAGCGCACTGCCAATCGTGGTGTAGACCTGTTTCAACTCGGGAATGTCCGACAGCGCCAGCCGTGCCTGTTCGGCCACCGCCGTGGTTTCCTCGATCGTGGTGCCCGGTGGCAGTTCCAGCGCGAGATTGCTGTGGCCCAGATCCGACACCGGAATGAAGGTGGCCGGGATCAGTGGCACCAAGGCCAAGGAGCCGATGAAAAGCGCAAACGCCAGCCACAGGGTGCGGCCGCGATGGCGCAAGGCCGCATCGACCCAGCCCAGATACCAACGCATGACTCTGCCATCGCTCGGATGCTCAGCCTGCGGCTTGAGTTGGTAGGCCGCGATCATCGGCGTCAGAAGACGCGCCACGAGCAGCGAGAACAAGACCGCCGTCGCCGCCGTCCAGCCGAACTCTCGGAAGAACTTGCCGGCAATGCCAGGCATGAAGGCCACCGGCACGAACACCGCGGCCAGCGTCATCGAGGTGGCAATCACCGCCAGTCCGATTTCCTGCGCCGCATCGGTGGCGGCCTCAATGGGACTTTTGCCCATGCCCAGATGCCGCACGATGTTTTCCACTTCCACGATCGCATCATCAACCAAGATGCCGACCACCACCGCCAAGGCCAGCAAGGTGATCATGTTCAGGCTGAAGCCGAACCAATGCATCACCGCAAAAGTGGGGATGATCGACAAGGGCAAGGCCAAGGCCGAAATCCAGGTCGCACGCCAATCGCGTAGGAACACCAACACCACCAGCACCGCCAGTGCGCCGCCTTCCCATAGCATCGTCATCGAGGACGAATACGAACGCTCGGCTTCCTCGACGGTGGAAAACACCGTCTTGAATTCCATGCCAGGGTGCTTGGCCGCCAGCTCGGCCAAGGCCGTGCGCACGCCCTGCGCCACTGCCACTTCGCTGGAACCTCGCGCGCGCAGCATGGAAAATCCCACCACCGGCTCACCATCGAGCAAGGCGGCCTCGGTCGGATCGGCAGCACCATCCACGACTTCAGCCAAGGCCGACAAGCGCACCGAACGGCCGTCCGGCAAGGCAATCGGGAAATTACGCAGTTCGCTGGCATCCATCACCGTGCCGACGGTGCGGATCACCTGCCGCTCGCCGCCCCACTCGGCCTGACCTGCCGGCCGTTCCACCTGCACCCGCGCCAATTGCTGCGAGACTTGTCCGGCGGTGACGCCGTAACCCAGCAATGCGGCCGGGTTCACGTCCACACGCACCTCCCGATCGATGCCGCCGACGCGCGTGACCTGAGCAATGCCGCGCACGCCGAAAAGGGTTTTGCTGACCGTGTCATCGACGAACCAACTCAGCTCGTCTTCCTGCCAGCCAGGCGCGTGCACCGCGTAGGCCAGCAAGGTTCCGCCCGTCACCGCGACCTTGCTGATGATCGGCTCCTGGATATCGGCCGGCAGGTCGATGCGGATGCGGGTGACGGCATCGCGCACTTCGTCCATGGCCGGTTCGAGCGGGGTTTCCAGGTGAAACTCGATGAAGGTGACCGATTGGCCCTCGGTGACCGAGGAAATCGTGCGCTTGACGCCTTCGAGCGTCGCCACAGCATTTTCGACCCGTCGCGTGACCTCGGTTTCAAGCTGCGCAGGCGCGGCACCAGGCAAGGCCACGGTAACCGTGACCATGGGAAAGGCAATGTCCGGAAAGCGCGCTACCGGCAACTGCTGGAACGAATACAGGCCCGCAATGCACAGGGCCACGAACAACATCAAGGACGGCAAGGGGCGACGAATGGCCCAGGCCGAGAAATTCATGGCGCGTCCGCCGCGTCCATCGGCACCACGCGCACACGGTCGCCCTCGCCAAGGAAGCCCGCACCGCGCACCACCAGTGGCGTACCGACGGCCACGCCCGACTGAATCTCCACCCAGCCATCGTCAACCCGACCCACGTCGACCCGATGCCGCACGGCACGATTTTTCTCATCAACACTGAAGACATACGCGAAGCCGTCGCGTCGCACCACGGCCGGCAGCGGCGCACTCAGCACCGAGGAGACGCCGATCAGGATGCGCCCTTCGGCCACCATGCCCGCACGCAGCGTACCTGGCTCCGGAAGATCCGCCTGCAACAAGGCCGTGCGCGTGGCGGCGTCCAATCCTGGCGCCACCGTGCGTACCGCCCCCGTCACCTGGCTGCCATCCAGACCCCGGAGTGTCACCGCCTGTCCGACGTCGACGGCATTGAGGTCGTTCTCGGCGATCTGCGCCCGCCACTCCAGCCGCCCCTGTCGAATCAAGCCCAGCAGTTCCGACCCCGCCTGCACCACTTGGCCCGGCTGGGCGTTGCGGCGCGATATCACGCCGGCGTCTGGGGCTTTCAACACGGTGTAGGAAAGGCGCAACTGTGCGGCCTCCAGGCTGGCACGACTGGCTTGCACCCGTGCCTGCGCTTGATGTTGTGCCGCCAGCAGTTGATCCAAATCAGCCGCACTCAGCAATCGACGTTCGCGCAGACTCTTGCCACGCGCGAAGTTGGCATCGGCCAATTTGCCGGCGGCCAGCGACTCCTGCAGCGCGGCCTCTGCCTGTGCCAACTCGCTTTGCACACCGCGATCATCCAGCACCAGGAGGACGTCGCCTGCGGCAACGGACTGACCGATCTCGGCCTTGACTTCCCGTACCCGCAAACCGGATATCTCCACGCCCAAGGGCATGTCCTGCCACGCCGCCACTTGTCCGGAAGCGACGACTTCGCGCTGCAAGTCGCGCTCTTGCAAGGGCATCAGGCTGACCGCGAGATTGGACGCGCCCGCTTCCACCGCAGGCGGTGCGTCGGTGCCGCCGCAGGCGGTCAGGCTCAGGATCAGCGCCAGCCATGGCAGGCAAGAAATCGTACGCATCGGAGTCTCGCTTTTGACCGATCAGGCCAAGCCCGCCGGCGTATGTGATCTTTCGATTGGAATGGGTGCATCAGGTACGCGGCAAGGTCACGCCACGCTGCCCTTGATACTTGCCGCCACGATCCTTGTAGCTGGTGTCGCACACTTCGTCAGACTCGAAGAACAACATCTGCGCCACGCCTTCATTGGCGTAGATCTTCGCTGGCAAGGGCGTGGTGTTGGAGAACTCCAAGGTCACATGCCCTTCCCATTCCGGTTCCAGCGGGGTGACGTTGACGATGATGCCGCAACGCGCGTAGGTGCTCTTGCCCAGGCACACCACCAAGGTGGATCGTGGAATACGGAAATATTCGACCGTACGCGCCAAGGCAAAGGAATTGGGCGGGATGATGCAGACATCGCCCACGAAATCGATGAAGTTGCGCGAATCAAACGCCTTCGGGTCCACCACGGTGGAGTTGATGTTGGTGAAGACTTTGAACTCGTTGGCGCAACGCACGTCATAGCCGTAGCTTGAGGTGCCGTAGGAAACGATCTTGCCACCGGACGCGTTCTGTCGCACCTGACCTGCCTCGAAGGGTTCGATCATGCGGTGATCCTGCGCCATCCGGCGAATCCAGGCGTCGGCCTTGATGCTCATGGGTACTCTCGGGGAAGTCGAATCTCGAAGTCGCAGGATTTTATCGCCAATGCCGAACCAGAACGCGACTAGCGATACCTGCCGCCGGAAGGCCTTGCAACGCGGCCGCGTCAACGGCCAAAAATCCAAGCTGGAGCGGGTGAAGGGAATCGAACCCTCGTCAGTAGTCGGGTGGGAGGATGGCCTCGCGGCCACCCTCCCCCCTAAGAACCGTACGTGAGACTTTCGCCTCATACGGCTCAAGCAGCCATCTACCCACCCGACCTCAGTCGGATGAGCGGCAGCCTATCCCTACCGGCCGCACGCGTGCAACTGCGCGTGACAGGTCGGGTGGAGCAGTTGCAGGTTGGACAATTTGTCGGAGCCTCCGTAGACCCGCCAGACTTGGTGGTGGACATGCCACCCCGTCGCCTTCGTGATCTTGGAACCGCACTCCGGACAGCATCCGTCCTGCTTCGTCCAAAGCCAATACAACTTCCTGCGGCCCATCAGACTGGCCTTCATCCGACGCGTGAGACGCTCGTCGAAGTACGGCTCGTCCTTGGGATCGTAGGGGTTGGCGTCGGTCCGGACCTTGACGTACCTACCGACAGGAATCGTCGACAAGCACACCAGCCGGTATTCCGCCGACCGAAAGATCCAGTCGCGCGAACCTTCGCGGTGGAAGTACCTCCGCTTGATCCAGCGCCGGCCCTTGGTCGGGTGGCGACGCACCGCCCACCGCCACAGCGCGCGAAAAACCAGGTGATCCATCTTCGCGAACGGACGCGAGGCATGCACGATTCGATGGTAGTTACCCCATCCCCGGATGACCGGATTGAGGGCAAACACCACGTCCTCCTGCTTCGCCCCGCGCAGCGCGCGAAGCCGGGTCCTGATCTTGTCGTAGAACGCTGCGGCGTTCTTCGCCGATGGCACGATGCGGAGAAAGCCTTTGAACTTCCGCACGTTCCAGCCCAGGAAATCGAACCCATCCGACACGTGTGTGATCTTGGTCTTGGTCACCGAGAGCGTTAAACCGCGCTCGGCGAGGAATGCCGCGATCATCGGCTTGACCCGCGTTTCCAGCAGCTCTTGCGAGTCCGCCGTCACCACGAAATCGTCCGCGTACCGGATGAAGTTCACCTTGGCCCGGCGTGGAAGACTGTCTTTCAACAGCCGTTCCATGCCGTCGAGCGCCAGATTCGCCAGACACGGGGAAATGATCCCGCCCTGGGGCGTACCGGCACTCGTCGGGAAGAGCTTGCGATCCTCCACGAATCCCGCCTTGAGCCACCTCTTCAGCACATGCCGGTCCATCGGCACGTTGCGCAGCAGCCATTCGTGACTGATGTTGTCGAAGCAGCCTTTGATGTCCCCCTCCAGCACCCATTGCGGCGAGTGAGCCCGACTCAGCGCGTTGTGGCACTGAGCAATGGCGTCAGCCGTCGAGCGACCGGAGCGGAACCCGTAGGAGTTGATGTCTCCGCGCGTCTCCGCGACCGGATCGAGCGCAAGCCAATGCAGCGCTTGCATTGCGCGATCCCGCATCGTCGGAATGCCGAGCGGTCGTTTGCCTCCGTTAGCTTTCGGGATGTGGATGCGACGAAGCGGCTTGGGACGGTAGCCACGCGATTCCAGCGTGTCCATCGCCTGCCGTTTCTCCGCCGGCGCCGACCAAGTGACACCGTCGACGCCTGGGGTTTTGCGGCCTTGGTTCTCCGTAACCCGACGCACCGCAACAGCTTTTGCGGTGGTCGAGCGGACGAGAAGCTTTTGCAGGCGTACAACCCTGCGCCAGTCCTCTGCCTTGGCTGCCTTTGCTATGCGTGTCTGCAACCTCCGAACGTGCTGGTTCGCCTGTGCCCACGGGATCGTGTGCCAGTCTTGCCAACGCGCGGAGGCGACATCGCCATCGTTGATGGCGTCCATATCAGTCCTCCGGTGAGTGGAGCGGGTGAAGGGAATCGAACCCTCATCAACGGCTTGGGAAGCCGCCGCTCTACCATTGAGCTACACCCGCCCATGAGCCCGAAGGGATGGACGCCCCCTCGCGGGGACGTATCCCCACGGGGGTAGGTTGTCGGACCTGTCTAGCAACAGGCCACCGGGCGGAAGTCTGCACCCTTTCGGGCCGGGGCGATCGTTTCATCCCCTATCACGGCCATTACAGCCGGGCATTCGCTTTCTCCGCCTTCCTGTGCCCGCCAGTGTATCAACGGCCCTTGCGGGCTGTCTTGTCGGTTCTTGCCCAACCCCTGACAGGGAGGAGCGCCCACCAACACATCGACGGGGTTGTCACGTTCCGCACAAGCAACAGAATCGGGAGGGTTCTGCCTTTACGCCGGAGGCTTCTTGTCAGCGTGTACCGACCAAGCAGCAATACATCCAGCCTCGTCCCATTTTGGGTAGGGCCTATGCAGTCGTGCCGACCTGCTTCAGACGATTTGGCCCATCAAGCTTGACGACGTTTCGATGGCAGTTCGCTTGCGCTAACCCTTCGATTCAGCCTAGCACCTCATCCGGATTCGTCTTCCGGAATCACGCCAGACCCCTCGCGGGGGCCAGCGTACCCCCGCGGGTGGTTACATTGTCGGAGCGCTCAGTACCGGACCGTTACCAGTCCCGCACCGCTCCTTGGCTACCGGCGGCTGAACACCGGGTCGGGCAGAAGTCGTGCAGACCTTCATCCGACAATTGCTTGCGCGGCCTTCGCCGCGTAGACACCCTTGCGGCCCGAAAGCCTTGGGGAGTGCCGGTCGTTGTTAACAACGGGGCCGGGCTTGCGCCTAGAACCGTTGCGTCGCCCCTCGTGATGACGGGAACGACTGTTTGTGCCTACCCTTGAGGCGGTAGGTACCTTTGAAGCGCACGACCGTTGCTACGCGGCTCGTGTCGCACGCTTGGGAAGCTACAGCTCTACCATTGAGCTACACCCGCAGCGCGACGATCATAACCAGCCTGTGCGAGCGCGGCAATGCGCCCGGTGTGTTCACTGCGCGGTCATGGCGTAACCGGCATGTCGTGATGAACGCCGAGTGCGTGCGGGCACGGACTTCTGGCGATATCTGGCTGCAATCGTTCGCGCAACAAGGCGATAATTGCGGGATGGACGCCCAGTCACTCCAGCCTGATGCCTGCCTTCACGCGCGTGTCGCGTCTTGGTACGCGTGCGATGGCCTTGGCGCGTGCGGGGTGCGGTGATGACACACGAAGACCCGTCCATCCACGAAGTTTCGGCCGGACGATTGCGGCCCATCCGCAGTTTCGTGCTGCGCCAGGGACGCCTCACGCCGGCGCAGGAACGCGCGTTCGAGCAGCACTGGTCGCGCTACGGCCTGGAACCAGCTGGCGCACCACGCGACTTCGACGCGATCTTTGGCCGTCGCGCCGATCACGTGCTGGAAATCGGTTTCGGCAACGGTGAGGCACTGCGCTTTGCCAGCGCCAACGAGCCCGAACGCGACTTCATCGGCATCGAGGTTCACCGCCCCGGCGTGGGCCGGCTGCTGAATGCTCTGGCGCAAGACGGCGCAAGCAATGTGCGGCTCTACAACCACGATGCCGTGGAAGTGCTGGAGCAAGACATCGCTGATGCATCGCTGGCTGAAATCCGCATCTACTTTCCCGATCCGTGGCACAAGAAGCGTCACAGCAAGCGGCGCTTGATCCAGCCCGCCTTCGCACGCCTCCTGGCGCGCAAATTGGCACCGGGCGGCCTGCTGCATCTGGCCACCGATTGGGAACCGTATGCCGAGCGCATGTGGGACGTGCTCGATGCCGAGCCGGCCTTCGAGAATCGCGCAGGCCCTCGCGACTACTTCCCGCGTCCGGCCTGGCGGCCTGAAACCCATTTTGAAGCGCGCGGCCTGCGTCTCGGGCATGGGGTGTGGGATCTGCTCTACCTGCGCCGCGACCCCGTGACCAACGACGCTCAACCAACGCACGCGCCCTCGGCGATCGGCTGAGGCATGGATCAGGAGCTGCTCGATACCACCACCGCGTTGACCCCGGACATGATGGTGGTGCTGGCCTTGGTCGGCTTCACCATGGTGATGTTCGTCTGGGAGAAGTTGCGTGCCGATGTCACGGCGATGTTGGTGTTGGTGTTGCTGGGTCTCACCGGCCTCGTGTCATCGGATCAGATCTTTCAGGGCTTTGCCGGTAATGCCGTCATCAGCGTCACGGCCACGATGATGCTGGGCGCAGGTCTGGACCGAACCGGCCTGATGAACCGCATCGCGATCTGGCTGCTGCGTCATTCCAAGGGCGTGGAAGAGCGCCTCGTGCTCTACACCTCGGCCGTGGCCGGCCTGATTTCTTCCACCATGCAGAATCCCTCGGTGGTGGCCTTGTTCCTGCCGGTGGCTTCGCGCCTGTCGGCGCGCAGCGGTGTGGCGCTGTCGCGATTGCTGTTGCCGATTGCGATCTGCGTGGTGCTGGGTGGCTCATTGACCATGGTCGGCAACTCGCCGCAGATCATGCTCAATGACTTGCTGGAACAGGCCAACCGCAACCTGCCTTCGGGTGTGGCCACCTTGCAAACCCTGCCGATGTTTGCGCCCACACCGATCGGCCTGGCCTTGTTGGCCGTGGGCCTGATCTATTTCCGTGTGTTCGGCAAACGCCTCTTGGGTGGCATGACTGACAAGAATGTCACGCCAGCCCGCACCGAGAGCTATTACGCCAATACCTATGGCATCTCCGGCGAGATCTACGAGCTGACGGTCACCTCGGAAAGCCCGCTGGTTGGCATGTCGATTCGAGAGGCCGAGGCGCAAAAAGGCGCGCCCTTGCTCTTGGCTCTCAAGAGCGGCAACGAGGCGCGCTTGGCACCACCCGGCAATGAAATGATCTGGGTGGGCAGCGTGCTGGGCGTCATGGGCACGCGGGAACAGGTCAGTGACTACGCGCAAAACAACCTCCTGCGCCTGCACACCCGGCTGCGGCATTTTGCCGACCTCTTCAATCCCAGCCGCACCGGCATTTCCGAGGCGGTGATTCCACCGACTTCGCATTTCATCGACCAGACTTTGGATCAACTGCGCCTGCGGCGTCGGCACAACATCAGCGTGCTGGCGATTTATCGCGGCAGTGACGTGCACCGCGAGGATTTCCGCAGCCTGCCCTTGCGGGCCGGCGACATGCTGGTGTTTCACAGCGTCTGGCGCGATCTTGCGACGGCCGCCGCCCATCGCGACTTCGTCGTCGTCACCGACATTCCGACCGATGAGCAACGTCCGCACAAACTCTGGCTGGCGATGACCATCTTCGCGGTATCGCTGGGCTTGGCCTTGAGCCATCAGATTTCGGTGCCGGTGGCACTGATGTCGGGCGCGATTGCGATGGTGTTGACCGGCGTATTGAGCATGGACGAAGCCTATGCCTCGATCAGCTGGAAGACCGTGTTTCTGATGGCAGGCATCCTGCCGCTGGGCTGGGCCGTGGATTCGTCGGGACTGGCCAACTATCTCGCCCAGCAGGTGATGGCGCGCTTGGGCGACATGCCCGACGTGGTGCTGCAATCGGCCTTGGCGGTATTGACCGTGATCATGGGTCTGGTGGTCAGCCATGTCGGTGCCACTGCGATCATGGTGCCGATCGCGATCAACATCGCGATTTCCGCCGGCGCGCCGCCCCTGCCCTTTGCCATGATCATCGCGCTATCGGCCTCCAACAACCTGATCAGCACCTCCAACACCGTGCTGACCATGGTCAGCGGCCCCGGCAACTACCGCAGCGCAGATCTGATGCGTGTGGGCCTGCCGCTCACGGCCTTGTACCTTGTGGTCGTGATCGCCATGGTGAATCTGATTTATTGAGATTCAGGGCCGGACCGGCAAGCTGCGGATGTGCTGTACCAAGGCATTGAGGCTCTCATCCTCGGGCTGTTCGCGGCCTGACAGCCACGGCCAGAGCACGGTGTCTTCACAAGCAAGCAGGCGTTCGAAACTGTCGCGCTCGTCAATGGCAGCCGCATGCCAACACTGGTCGAGATAGCGCGTCAACAGCGCATCCAGTTCGCGCATGCCGCGACGGCTTCGCCAACGCAATCGCGCCAGGGTGCGGGCATCCTCACTCATGCTGTCACGCCGCTGACGCGCGACTCACAGCCCACGCCGAGCGACCATCATCTTCTTGATCTCCGCAATCGCCTTGGCCGGGTTGAGGCCCTTGGGACAGGTGCGGGTGCAATTCATGATGGTGTGGCAACGATAGAGCTTGAAGGGGTCTTCCAAGTCATCCAGACGCGCGCCGGTGTCCTCGTCGCGCGAGTCAACCAACCAGCGATAGGCCTGCAGCAGGATGGCCGGGCCGAGATAACGGTCGCCGTTCCACCAGTAGCTTGGGCAGGCGGTGGAGCAGCAGGCGCACAGGATGCATTCGTACAGGCCATCGAGCTTCTTGCGATCTTCCGGGGACTGCAGGCGCTCGGCAGTCGGCGCCGCGCTCTGCGTGCGCAGCCAAGGCCGGATCGACGCGTACTGAGCGAAAAAGTGCGTCAGATCGGGCACCAGATCCTTCACCACCGGCATGTGCGGCAAGGGGAACACGCGAATCTCACCATTGCCCAAGCTTTCTGCGGCGCAGGTGCACGCGAGGGTGTTGGTGCCCTCGATGTTCATCGCGCACGAGCCGCAAACACCTTCGCGGCAGGAGCGGCGGAAGGTCAAGCTTGGGTCGATCTCGTTCTTGATCTTGATCAGCGCATCGAGAACCATCGGCCCGCAGCTGGCGGTGTCGAT
>CAUJJS010000139.1 GCA_963205415.1 Pseudomonadota bacterium | reverse complement strand
GCGCAGGAAAGGCCAGAGCGTGCGCAGGGCCGACAGTGGCCGCTGGCGTGGAGCGGGAGCATCAGTTTTCACGCAACAAGAACATCCGTGCAGATGGGTAGGTTCGCGACTCAGCCGTGCGGTGCCGCTTCATCCAGGCTCCGCCAACGCGACTGGCCGCGTGTCGCATCACCTAGTGTAGTGAGCATGGCTTCCAGATGCTGGCGAGGCAGCTCGATCTCAAGCTGCACACCGTCGGCGCTGTAGGCTTCGTTGAGCTTGCGCGCGCCGAAGTGATCCAGTTGTGCGTGCACACTGCCCAGATGTTCGAAACCACACTGAATCCAGCCGTGCGCCTGCGCGATGATTTCGATGCGCTCGGCGCGACGCAGGCACTCGGCGGCAGTGCCGCCGTAAGCCCGTACCAAGCCGCCGGCCCCCAGTTTGATACCGCCGAACCAGCGCGTGACCACCACCATCACCGCATCCAGTCCGGCGCCCTCGATGGCGGCGAGAATGGGTTTTCCTGCGGTGCTGGCCGGTTCGCCGTCATCCGAAAACCGATAGTTTTGGCCAATGCGCCACGCCCAACAGCTGTGGGTGGCGTCGCGTGCGCCGACCTGCTGCAGGAAAGCCTGCGACTGCTCAGCCTCCGCCAGAGGTGTCGCGTGGGCGAGGAAGCGGCTTTTCTTGATCTCGGCTTCCCATTGACAGGGTGCCGCCAGGGTGAATCGACTCATTCGCGCAACAACTCGGCGAGGTCGGCAGGCACGGCATGACTTGGATGGTCGGTGACAAATCGGCGCAAGCTGGCCGTGGCCGCCACGCGATCGCCGGCACGCAGACGTTCGCGAATGCGCGCGAGCCAGGCATTCGGCGCCAAGGCCGCATCGTCCTGCCATGCAGACACATTGGCCACCGCACCCGCCGACTTGAGCACCGCAGCCTCGTGCGCCGGTGGCACGGCTGTGGGTGCTGCGGCGGGTGGCGCGGGTGCAGGCGGCGGTGGAGCGGCGGCTTCTTGCCGGATCTGCTCGCGCGCCTTGAGCTCAGCCTTGGCTTGATCGCTCAGGGAGTCTTGTTGCCGCATGACCGCGGATGCCGCTCCTTGCGGCTCCGGTTCGGCTGGAAAAGCGCGTGCGCGGCGCGCAGGCAGGTCCATGGCGGGTGCGTCGGAATCGACAGCCGGCGCCTCATCGCGCGCGGATGCGGTTGCGGCTTCCTGTGTTTCGGATCCGGTCACGGCGCGTGGGACCGCAGGCGCTTTGGCGCCTGCGGCCTCATGCTGAATGACGTGGGGCAGGGATGATGATTCGGGTGTCGGCGCGGGCCGCAGCAGCCCGGATTGCCAGGCAATGCCCGCAGCCAACACCGCCACGGCCGCGCTTCCCATGCTGGCAGCCCACCAGTGCCGTCGACGATGGCGCATTGGATGGGCGCTGGGGCGCGTGCTCACGCGGGCTTGCGCCAGGATGCGCGCGTCCAATTCGGCCGAAGGTTGCGGCGTGGGCAGGCGCGCCAAGGCATCGGCGAGGGCGCGTTCTTCGGCATTCAAGGGCGTGTGTTTAGGTTCGCTCATGGCTGCAGCCTCGCACGCAGTTTGTCCATGGCATAGCGCAGGCGGGACTTGACGGTTTCCCGACCCACGCCGGTGATTTCGCCAATCGCTTCCAGACTCAATTCCTGTTCCAGCCGCAATTGCAGCACGATGCGTTGTTCATCCGGCAGTTCGGCCAGCGCCATTTGCAGTCGCCGCGCTTCTTCGAATCGGCCCAAGTGTTGGTCGGGCTGCGCCTGTTCGTCCTCGCTCAAGGGCATGGGCGCGTCTTCGTCATCCAACGATATCTGGGTGCGCTGACGGCGATACTGGTCGATCATCAGCCGTTGCGCGATCTGATAGAGCCAAGTGCTGAACTTGGCCTCGGGGCGATAGCGTTCGCGTGCCTGAATGACGCGCCCCCAAGTCTCCTGGAAGCAATCGTCGGCGCTGCTGCGTGGGCTCAAACCACGCGAGATGAAGCGGTACAGCGGGCCACGATGGCGCGCATACAGATTCTCGAAGGCTGCGATGTCGCCAGCGGCATAAGCGAGCATCAGTTCCTCGTCGTTGCGGGTTTCATTCATGCCGGTCGGCACTGATGTTGCGTGCAACAGATGCGGCGAACGACCGACACTCGTGGCATGGAACGCAGCTCACCGCGCAATGGGGTGAAATTGCGACCGATAGTGTCGTGGGCATGCTGAGGGTTCAGGCTCATGTCGCGCAGGGTATAGTGCGCGCCCAAAGCAATAAAGCCCGGAGTTGCGCGCATGCCCAATGCCATCGTCACCTTGAGCCTGATCGGCGTGACTTGTCTGGTGTCGTACCTCGCGTGGAAGCAGCCGAGCCTCATGGCGCGCACGATCCTTTGGCCACCGGCGATTGCGCGTGGCCGCGAATACTGGCGCTTGCTGAGTTACGGCTTCGTGCACGCCGATGGGCAGCACCTCTTGTTCAACATGATCACCCTGTACTTTTTTGGCGGCGCGATGGAGCACTATTTCAGCGTGCTCGGCCTGCCATCGCCCTGGGGCTTCATCGGCTTCTACCTGTCGGCTCTGCTGGTGTCGATCCTTCCCAGCTACCTGCGCAACCGCGACAACCCGAACTATCGCAGCCTCGGCGCCTCCGGCGCGGTCTCGGCGGTGCTGTTTGCCTTCATCCTGATCCAGCCCTGGTCGCTGATCATCGTGTTCGTGATCCCGGTGCCGGCGATCGTGTACGCGGTGCTCTACGTCGGCTACAGCCTGTGGATGGAGCGCCAGGGGCGTGACAACGTCAATCACAGCGCGCATTTGTGGGGCGCGGGCTATGGCGTGCTATTCACCGTCTTGTGGCAGCCGCGGATCCTGGAGCACTTTTTGTTGGAACTCACGAGCCCGCGCTTTTGAGTAAGCGCGAGGGCGTTTCACGCCTTTGGTATGTCTGATGTAGACGGGTCGATGCGCAGCTGGTCGCCGAAACTTCACCGCGCATGAACCGCAGCCGCAGATTTGATTCCAATCAGATTGCGTCGGGGCCGGGTGCGTATCGTGGACATCAGTCCTTCACACCTGAGAGTCCTGCCATGCAACGCGTTCTCGTGATTTCTATCCTCGCCATTTTAAGTCCGGTTGCGGGTGCTTCGGGGCTGGGCGACTGGTTGACCGACGGGCAATCCAACATCGACCTGCGTTACCGATTTGAGCACGTCGATCAAGACAATGCATTGATCGAGGCTGAGGCTCATACGCTGCGCACGCGTCTTGGCTACAAGACGGCCGACTGGAACGGACTGACGGCCCTGATCGAGGTGGACCACGTCGGAACGCTCGGGGGGTCATTCAACAACACCCGCAATGGCAAGACCAACCACTCACTCATTGCGGACCCGAGTGGCGCGGCCATCAATCAAATGCTTTTGCGCTACGACAATGCGCGTTGGGCAGCCATTGTTGGTCGTCAGCGCATCAACCTAGACAATCAGCGTTTCATCGGCGGGGTTGCCTGGCGTCAGAACGAACAAACCTACGACGCCGCGCAACTGCAGTTGAAACCCATCGATGGGATGACCTTGAGTTACGCGTGGCTCAATCGCGTACACACCATTTTTGGCCCGGACAACGGGCCTCGTGCCAATGCGTTTAATCAAGCGCGCTTGAAGGGTGACAGTCATTTGTTGCATTGGAATTATGTCGTGGCGCAGGGGTTGGCGTTGAGCGCCTACCACTACCGTCTGGACTTCGACAATGCCGCTGTGCTGCCCGCCGCGCCTCTCGGCACACTGAACAGTGCAACCACCGGCCTTCGGGTCAGCGGCACGTTCGAAGGTCTCAACTACGCCTTCGAACACGCTCGCCAAAGAGACATCGCCGGCAATCCATGGGAACTGAATGGGCGCTACGTCCTCGCTGAGGTCGGATACACGTTCGATAACAAGCTGCAAGCAAAGCTTGGGCACGAGTCGTTGGGCGGTGCAGAAGGCTCCGGCAATCGTGCGTTCCAGACGCCCTTGGCGACCAAGCATATCTTTCAGGGGTGGGCAGACGTTTTTCTCACTACGCCAGCCGATGGGATTCAGGATCGCTACGCCAACCTGAGCGCGCCACTGGCCGGCGGCACCTTGGCCGCGTGGTATCACGACTTCGATGCACAGCGTGACGGCGGCGCCTTCGGAACCGAATTCGACCTTTCCTATGCACGTGCCATCCCGGCGATCAAAGGCCTGTCTGCGCTGATGAAACTTGCCCGTTATCGGAGCGACGACAGTCAACGCACCGTGGACACCGACAAGTACTGGCTGCAGATTCAATACACGTATTGAGCCTGCGAGGGCAGGGCCGTGTGGTTCAATCCCGCAAGACGGCCGAGGCCATGGATTCGAGTCGGGGAAGGTCCATGATCTCGACGTCTCGTCGGCGTACTTCGAGGAGCTTGTCGTCCTCAAAGCGGCGCAGTACGCGACTGACGGTCTCAGGCGCTTGGCGCAAGTAATTGGCCAGGTCGGCACGGGACATTGTCAGTCGGAAGCGCGTAGGAGAGAAGCCGCGTGCAGACAGTCGGCGTGAAAATCCCACGAGGAAGGCAGCCACACGCTCATCGGCCGAGTAGTCGCCCGCAAAACGTGCCGCGTTGCCAATGTCTCGACTCATGAGCCGGAACAGTTGTTGCTGCAACTTGGGCACTCGGGTGGCAAGCATGGCGATCTTGGGGAAGTAGAAGCGGCATAGCATCACCGTATCCAGTGCCACCGCATCGCAAGGATAGCGATCACCGTCGATTGCGTTGAGACCGATCAGTTCCCCCGGCAAATGGAAGCCCAAAACCTGCTCGCGGCCTTGCGAATCGACCATGAAGGTCTTGACCGTGCCGGCGCGAACCGCTGCGATCGAGTTGAACTCGGTGCCTTCGCGAAAAATGAATTGACCCGCCTCATAGGGGCCGGTGTGCTCAACCAGAAGATGCAGGTCTCGCAGATCGCCTTTGCCCATGCCCTGTGCCAAGCACACTTCCGAAAACGCGCAGGTGGAGCAGAACACCCAGTCGTTGCCATCGTCTGCGACGATGGAGGGATCGACATTGGGGAATACGACACGAGCTGCGGTGTCGTGGGCGTCCGGATTTCTCATGAATCGTGGTGGTTAGGTCCTGATGGGGTCTTGTCGAGCGCGCTTGCCGTGGACTTGAAGTCCGCTTGGACGTAGGTCAGCAAAGCCCAGTCCGATGTTCAGCAAGCCTTCAATCCGCAATGGTAGCTGCTCGGCGTTCAGGCGCATAGCGAATTGGCGCAAAGTGTCAATGCAATTTAGAAATGTCCCCTGGTTGTGCCAGTTAGAGATGTCCCCTGTGATCTGAGCTGGGCACCGCCGAGGAAGTAATGGACATGTTCCTCCATGGGTGGTTCTGGGCTGGCTTGGTGGCTTTGGCTGGCAA
>CAUJJS010000138.1 GCA_963205415.1 Pseudomonadota bacterium | reverse complement strand
GCCACACGCGAGCTCTTCCAACACCCCGGCACGCTTCACTTCACGATCTGACAACCCAAGCTCCCCAACCATGTGTGCCCAGCCAAAAAGGGGACACTTCTATCTGGTTGGAAGGGGACATTACTAACTTGGACTAACACTCTTGTGCTTGTTCGTTGTGCACATTCGTACCACCTTCGCACACGCAATCATCCACCTCGGACAGCTTGAGCTGCCACCAGCACCCGATGCGGTACGCGGACAATCGGCGCTGCTCGCGCCAGCTGTTTCAATACCGTTGCGCGCCACGGTCGCCGCACAATTGGGCTGCATGAAATACTGCTCGCGTGCTTCCGCATTACGCCAGCCAGTCTTCAAGACGCAAGCCCGGAACCCGCTTGAAATGGCGGATGTTGTGGGTAGCCAATGGCAAGCTCAGCGCCAGCGCATGTGCGGCAATCTGGGTGTCCACCTGGCCAATGGCCTGCCCTGCTTGCTGCAAATGCGCGGCGATATCGCCGTAAATGTCTGCGGCCTCCTGTGTCCACGGCAGTACCGGCAACTCGTCCAGCAGCAAATCCACGGTGCGCCGGCGTTTGTCATCGGGCGCAAGCAGCGCCAGCCCGAACCGCGTTTCGGCACGAGTAATGGCAGAAATGGCGACTTCCTCTTTTTTGAGCGCAGCCAACATGCGCTTTTGCAGCGCCGCGGACTGATTGCGCACGAAATAACCGAGGATGTTGGTATCGGCCAGTATCTTGATCATGAGCCTGTGCCGGGCTTGGCTTTTCGCTTGTGCGGCGCCTTCTGTGCGCGCTCCCAATTCTGCAACGGGTTTTGTGGTGGCGCGTTGCGGCGCGTGGCTTCGCTCAAAAAGTCATCCGGTAGCGGGTGTTCGGCGATCAAAGCGATCAGATCCGCGAGCCGACGTTGACGCAACTGCTTGGCATCCTTGGGCTTCAAGGTAATTTCGCCGGTCAGCTCGTTGCGGCTGATCCACATCTCCTCGACATCCACCCGAAACGCCTTGGGCAAGCGCACGGCCTGGCTGTTGCCGGTGGCGAACACCTTGGCAGTGGCAACCATTACGCGCACCTCAATATATACGAAACTGTAGGTACTTTATGGCACGCAAGGTAGCCAAGTCAAAGCGATAGGTGTTGTGGTTGATCCTCAATCCACGCGCAGCAGGGTCTTGGTCGCACGGCGTTCGTCCATGGCTTTGTAGCCTTCGGCAACTTCGGCAATGGGAAGCACCAGATCGAACACCTTGCCCGGCCGGATCTTGCCATCAAGCACACGCTGCATCAGGTCGGGCAGGAATCGGCGCACCGGTGCGGGGCCGCCCAACATGCGTTGCTGCTTGAAGAACAGTTGCTGGCCATCGAGATTCACGCCGTGTGGCACGCCGACGTAGCCGATGGAGCCGCCAGGGCGACACACGCCCATGGCCTGTTGCATGGATTCGGCCATGCCCACGCATTCGAGCACCGACTCGGCGCCGACACCGTTGGTCATGTCCATGATGCGTGCGATGCCTTCATCGCCACGTTCGGCCACGATGTCGGTGGCACCGAATTCGCGCGCCAGCTGCTGGCGCGGTGCGTGGCGGCTCATGGCGATGATGCGTTCGGCGCCCATCTGGCTGGCGGCCAGCACGCCCATCAATCCGACCGCGCCGTCACCAACAACGACGACCGTGCCGCCCTTGCGCACCTGCGCCGCATCGGCCGCGTACCAGCCGGTGCCGAGCACGTCGGACACCGCCAGCATGTGCGGGATCATGGTGGCATCGGGCATGTCCCTGGTTGCGACCAGGGTGCCGTCGGCCAGCGGCACGCGCGCGAACGGTGCCTGCGCACCGGTCATGAACTCGCGCTGCACGCACGAGGACTGGAAGCCGAACGCGCAGTGCGGGCAGGTGTTGTCGGACAGGCAGAACGAACCAACCAACCACGAACTGGCCGGACTTGACCGTCTTCACGTCCGAGCCAACTTCGACCACCACGCCGCAGTACTCGTGGCCCATGTGCGCCGGGCCGTCCTGCGCGGACAGGCCGCGATACGGCCACAGGTCGGAGCCGCAGATGCAGGTGGCGGACAATTTGATGATGGCGTCGGTCGGCTTCTCGATCTTCGGATCGGCGACTTTCTCGTAACGGACATCGCCGGGGGCGTGCATAACGGTTGCGTACATGGGGTGTGCTCCTGTGTGGGTAGATCAATGAACGGTGGAGGGACCGGCGCTGCGTGGCGTTACTGCAATGGCGCTTCAACGCCGCTGAAGGCCAGCACTGCCGCCGGCAATCGGTCGCCGTGGACAGTGATTGCGGCAAGGGAGGCATTCAAGTCGCGCAGTTCGTCCGCGCTGAACGTGATTTCGCTCGCACCAATGTTCTCCAGCAGGTGCGTCATCTGCGTGGTGCCGGGGATCGGCACGATCCACGGCTTCTGTGCGAGCAGCCAGGCAAGCGCAATCTGCACGGGAGCCGCTTGCTTGCGATGCGCCCAGGTCTTGAGCAGGTCAATCAGCGGCATGTTGAGCGCCAGGTTCTCCGGCGAGAATCGGGGCGTGGCACCACGCAAGTCGCCCGCGGCGAAGCGCGTGCCCGCATCGATCCAGCCGGTGAGCAACTGGCAGTCCAGCGGCCACCAGGGCACGAAGCCGATGCCCAACTCCTCGCACAACGGCAGCACCTGTTTTTCCGGATCGCGTGTGGCCATCGAGTACTCGCTCTGGATAGCGGTCAGCGGCAACACGGCATGTGCACGACGCACGGTTTTCAGGCCCGGTTCGGACAAGCCCCAGTGCAGCACCTTGCCCTGATCCAGCAGATCCTTGACCGTGCCGGCGACATCCTCGATCGGCACCGCCGGATCGACGCGGTGCTGATAGAGCAGGTCGATGCGGTCGGTGCGCAGGCGCTTGAGCATGCCGTCGACGGCCCGCTTGATCTGTTCGGGACGGCTGTTGATTCCGGGGCCGCGTTCGCCGGTGTCGGGGTTGATGTTCCAGCCGAACTTGGAGGTGATGACCACGTGGTCGCGGAATGGTGCGATGGCTTCGCCGAGGATGCGCTCGTTCTCGAACGGACCGTAGGCCTCGGCACAGTCGAAAAAGGTGACGCCGCGATCGAAGGCGGTACGGATGATGTCGATCATCTCGGGCCGATACGGAACCGTCGTCTGGTAGGTACGGTGCATGTTCTGCACACCGAGTCCGATGCTGGAAACCTCCAGCGATCCGAGCTTGCGCCGTCCGCGCACCTGCGCCGTCTCCGTGCGGTTCGCGCCACCTGCGCCGCCGGCACGGCTTGTTGACGATGACTGCGCAAGGGCCTGGCTCGCGGCCATGCCCGTGACCAGGGGCACCGCAGCGAGCGTGGCGGCGCCCTTCAGGAAGCTGCGCCGAGTGGTATCCGTCGAGTGCTTGTCCATAGTGCTCACCTCATCAAGGTTGAAGTGCCTGGTCGGCGCCAGCGTTTCATGCGCCGGTGGCCGGGTGTGTCACGCCCCGGGGATCGGGTACTTCAGGAACCCCGGCTGTGGCTGATCGGGGTCAGGCCCGCCGCGCACGCCCTTGTCGAGGGCGTCGATGGCGGCGAGTTCGGCGCCGGACAGTTCGAAGTCGAACACATCGAAGTTCTCGGCAATGCGCGCGGCCTTGGTCGACTTGGGGATAACCTGGCGGCCTTGCTGGATATGCCAGCGCAGCATCACTTGCGCGGGCGTCTTGCCATGCTGTTGGCCGATGGCCGCGATGGTGGTGTCGGTGAAGGTGCTGGTCGCTGCCGAACCGTAGTAATGGGTGATGCCGCCAATCGGCGACCAGGCCTGGGTGAGGATGCGGGCGTCATGATTGGCCTTCACGTTGGCAACCTGCGCGAAGTACGGGTGCAGCTCGATCTGGTTGACGGCCGGCGTGACCGTGATCTGCGGCAGGAAACGCGTGAGGATGGTCGGCGTGAAGTTGCTGATGCCGATGGCGCGCACGCGTCCGTCCGCGAGCAGCTTTTCCAGCGCCCGGTAGGCCGCCACGGTCTTGTCGAGCATGCCCACCATCGGCTGGTGCAACAGCAGCAGGTCGATGGTGTCCACGCCGAGCTTTGCCGATGACGTGTCGAAGGCGCGCAGCGTTTCATCAAAGCCGTAGTCGGTGACCCAAATTTTCGTCTCGATGAAAATCTCGTCGCGCGCGATGCCGGAACGGCGGATGCCCTCACCCACCTCGCGCTCGTTGCCGTAGGCGGCGGCGGTGTCGATGTGGCGGTAGCCAGTCTCAAGCGCCGCGAGCACGGCGGCGGTGGTCTCGGCGGGCGGGGTCTGGAACACGCCCAGGCCGATGACGGGAATCTTCACGCCGTTGTTGAGGGTGAAGTGCGGAATGGCGGATGGGGTCATGTTGATTTTCCTGTCAGGGTTCAGTGGTTTGCCGGCGGCGCGTCACGCCCGACCATCGCCAGTTGCGGCGGCGCGTAGCGCTCGCCCTCGATGTGGATCTGCGCAGCGGCCTGTTCGATCTCTTGCAGGTCGGCCTGCGAGAGTTCGACGCTCGCCGCGCCGAGGTTTTCTTCCAGTCGATGCAGCTTGGTGGTGCCCGGAATCGGCACGATGTACGGCCGCTGCGCCAGCAGCCAGGCCAGTGCGATCTGCGCTGGCGTGGCGTTCCTGCCCGCGCCGATGCGCTTGAGCAGATCGACCAGTGCCTGGTTCTTTTCCCTGGCTTCGGGCGAGAAGCGCGGCAGGTTGCTGCGGAAGTCGTCATCGCCGAGCCTGGTGTCCTTGTTCATCGCGCCGGTGAGGAAGCCCTTGCCGAGCGGGCTGTAGGGCACCAGGCCGATGCCGAGTTCGTCGCAGGTCGCCAGGATGCCATTGGTTTCCACGCCGCGCGTCCACAGGCTGTATTCGTTCTGCAGCGTGGTGACCGGCTGCACCGCGTGGGCACGCCGCAGCGTGGCCACACCGGGTTCGGATAGGCCGAAGTGTTTCACCTTGCCCTCGGCGATCAGCTGCTTGACCGTGCCGGCCACGTCCTCGATCGGCACGGCAGGATCCACACGATGCTGGTACAGCAGGTCGATCGTGTCTATGCGCAGACGCTTGAGCGAACCTTCGACGGCCTGGCGGATGCGTTCGGGCCGGCTGGTGACTCCTCGGTTCTCGCGCGTGGCGAAGTCGATGTCGAAACCGAACTTGGTGGCGATGACGACCTGGTCACGCACGGGCGCGAGGGCTTCGCCGACGACGTCTTCGCTGGTGAAGGGGCCATAAACCTCCGCGGTGTCGAAGAAGGTCACGCCGCGCTCCACCGCCGCGCGGATCAGCGCGATGCCCTCCGCCTTCGGCAGTGGCTGGCCATAGCTCTGGCTGATGCCCATGCAGCCGAATCCAAGCGCGGAGACTTCAAGTCCTCTGTTGCCAAGTGTGCGTGTTTGCATGTTGTGTTCCCGGTGCGGTATTCGATGTGCCTACGTTAGTCCTGCGTCGTGGCTGGACTAAGGGGGATAAAACACATGAACTGATGAGTACAATTCAATAGTTCGTGGGCGTTGCCGGCAACAGCGGCCTTCCATCCGATCACCCTCTTTCCATTGCGCAAGGAATTCGGCATGTCCCAACCGGCCTATCAAGAACTGTCCGCGTTCGTGGTGGTGGCGCGTGAGGGCAGCTTCACCCGCGCCGCCGCACAGCTGGGCGTCACGCCGTCGGCCCTGAGCCACACCATCCGCGGATTGGAAGAGCGGGTCGGCATCCGCCTGCTTAACCGCACCACGCGCAGCGTAACCACCACCGAAGCCGGCCAGCGGCTGCGCGAACAACTGGAACCGCACTTTCTCGACATCCAGTCCGCGCTCGACCAGGTGGGTGAACTGCGTGACGCACCCAGCGGTACGGTGCGCATCAACGCGGGCGCGCACGCGATCGACACGCTGTTGTGGCCGAAACTGAAACCGCTATTGGCCCAGTACCCGGATATCCGCCTGGAGCTGGCCGCCGATTCGCGCCTGGTCGATATCACGGCCGACCGCTTCGATGCGGGCGTGCGCCTGGGTGAGCAACTGGCACCGGGCATGGTGGCGGTGCGCATCGGCCCGGACTTGCGCATGGCGGCGGTGGCCTCGCCTGCCTACTTCAAGAAACACCCGCCACCGCACAGGCTGGAAGACCTGACCCGGCACCAATGCATCAATCTGCGCATGGAAACCCGCGGCAACCTCTACGCCTGGGAATTCGAGCGTGATGGTCGCGAGCTGCGCGTCCAGGTGGAGGGCCAATTGACGGTGAACAACATCGACCACGCGCAACAAGCCGCACTCGACGGCATCGGCATCGCCTATGTGATGCGCGACCGCGTCGAAGCCCTGCTGGCGCGCGGCGCGCTGGTGCAGGTATTGGAAGACTGGTGTCCGCCGTTCTCCGGCTATCACCTGTATTACCCCAGTCGGCGACGACCTTCACAGGCCTTTTCGCTGGTGGTGGAGGCATTGCGGCCAGACGGGGGCCGGCCTGGTTAGCAGGTTGTTGAAAAACTTGCTGCTTCCGCCAGGGTGTCGTTATTGAACCCATGAGACCTCGCAAACTCACGCCGGCCACCCAACGACACGAAGATTCGCAGCAGCCAGAGACGAATGATCGAGGCGACGTCGATGGTATTGCCGGTG
>CAUJJS010000137.1 GCA_963205415.1 Pseudomonadota bacterium | reverse complement strand
CCTGAAGCAGGTGTACGGCGTGGCCATGCGACTGCCGTGTTTCCTGACTTACGCCACTTGGGTAGGTGGCGACATGGATGGCAATCCGAATGTCGGGGCCGACACCATTGCCGAATGCCTGAACTCGCAGCGTGATCTGGTGCTTGGCCGCTACCGCGAGGATGTCGCGGGACTTGCGCGCCTGCTCAGTCAAACCGATGACCGCGTGGCCGTGTCCGAGGCATTGATGCAGCGCCTTGCCGACTATCGCGCGCGCTTTCCCGAGGCGGCTGCGCGTATCCGGCCGCGTCACGCCGACATGCCCTATCGCTGTCTACTGCATCTGATCGATGCGCGTCTCCTGGCGACCGAGCAGGCGGGTGAAAACGCGTATGACGCACCCGACACCCTGATTGCAGACTTGCGCTTGATCGGCGACAGCCTGATTGAACACCGTGGCCTGCACGCGGGCGCTTACGCGGTTGAACGACTTCTCTGGCGCGTGCGTGGCTTCGGCTTTCATCTGGCGCGGCTTGATGTTCGTCAGGACTCGCGTGTGCATGACGATGCCCTTGCCGTGCTTCTGGCTGATGGCGAGTGGCCCGAGCGGCCGGCGCCGGAGCGCGCGGCACGACTGGCGGATTTCGCCAGCGGCAAGATCGGATTCGCGGTCAGTGATGATGCCGGCGTGAACCGCCTCAAGGCGGTGTTTTCGACCTTGCATGTGGCGCGTGCCAGTCACGGAACCAAGGCCACCGGCCTGTACGTGATCTCCATGGCGCGCTCGGTGGCGGACGTGCTGGCGGTGTTGGCTCTGGCGCGGCACGGTGGTCTGGTCGAGGATTCGGGCGCGGTACCTTTGGACATCGCGCCCCTGTTCGAAACCGTGGACGACCTGCAACACGCCCCGGCCACCCTGCGTGGTTTGCTGGACGACCCGACGTACCGCACCCACCTGCAGACGCGCAAGGATTGCCAATGGGTGATGTTGGGATACTCCGACAGTGGCAAGGACGGCGGCACCCTGGCATCGCGCTGGGGTTTGCAGCGCGCCCAAGGTGAACTGCTGGATGTGGCGCGCGCCGCCGGCATTCGACTGGCCTTCTTCCACGGCCGTGGTGGCTCGGCCAGCCGTGGTGGCGCACGCATCACACCGGCCCTGATGTCATCCCCGCGCGGGGCCGTGGCAGGCGTCTTGCGCGTCACCGATCAAGGCGAAGTGATCCATCGCAAGTACGGGTTTCGTGCGCTTGCGCTGCGCAATCTCGAACAAACCGTCGGCGCGGTGTTGCGCGCTTCCTTGCGCCCCCGTGCGCAGGAGCCACGCGAGGCGGTGTGGATCGAGCGCATGGATGCGTTGGCGGCCGTCAGCCGCAAGACCTATCGCGCCTTCGTCGATCGCGAAGGCTTCGTCGATTATTTCCGTAGCGCCACGCCGATCGACGTGATCGAAAAAATGACCTTGGGTTCGCGACCCGCAAGCCGCCGCAGCATGCGCGGAGTGCAGGATCTGCGCGCGATTCCTTGGGTGTTTTCCTGGACTCAATGCCGTTCGATCTTGCCGGGTTGGTATGGCCTCGGCAGCGCGCTGGAGCACGGCATCGCGCAGTTCGGTGTTGCCGCGATGGCGGAAATGGCGCGCGACTGGCCGTTCTTTGCCAACATGCTGGATGACGTGGAGATGATCTTGGCCAAGTGCGACCTCGACATCGCCGAGGCCTACTCGCGTTTGTCCGGCGATTGGCATGCGCCCTTCTTCACCCTGATTGGCGACGAATTCGAACGCACCGTGCGCGGCCTGTTACGGGTTCAGGGCAGTCAGCGGCTCTTGTCCAAGGATGCGCGACTGGCATCCTCGATCCGCTTGCGCAATCCCTATGTGGACCCGATGAGCCTGTTGCAGGTGGACCTCTTGCGGCGCTGGCGTGCGGGAGATCGGCAGGACGACGCGCTGTTGCAGGCGCTGGTGGCCTGCGTCAACGGCGTGGCGCAGGGCTTGCAGAATACCGGATGAATCCTGTGGTTTGGCGCACGCGCCAAGGCGTGGCGCTGATGGGGCCGGAACCTATCTGGCGGTCAGCCCTCAAGTTTGTTGCGCCATGCGCGCGTGGCTGAAGATGCGTGCGCGGTCCACCAGCGGGAGTCATCCGTGAAAGCCGTGCAAATCGTCGAACTCGGGAAACCCTTGTAACTGCGCGAGGTGCCGTTGCCGGAGCCGGCTGCCGACGAGGTCCGCATCAAGGTCGAAGCGGCAGTCATCTGTCATTCCGATGCGCATTACTGTGCCGGCACCGCGAGTATCGCCTACCGACCGATCACGCCAGGTCACGAGATCGCAGGGCGCGTCGACAAACTGGGCAGCGGCGTCGACGGCCTTGCGTTGGGCCAGCGCGTGGCCTTGCATTACCTCGTGAGCTGCGGCCATTGCGATTACTGCGCGTACGGACTCGAACAGTTCTGTCGTCATGGGCAGATGATCGGCAAGCATCGCGATGGCGGCTACGCCGAGTACGTGGTGGCGCCGGCGCGCAATGCAGTCGCGGTCGCCGACGGCATGAGCGCGGCGGCTGCGGCAATCAAGCTGTGTTCGAGCGCGACTGCCTTCCACGCGCTGCGCAAGGCGCGCATCCAGCCCGGTGATCGCGTTGCCGTGTTTGGCATCGGCGTACGGCCACGCAAGGCCTGGGGTGGATGTCGCGCTCGAATGCGCCGGCCTGCCGCATGTGCTGGAGCAGGCCTTGGCTTCGCTGGCGGTGCAGGGCCGGCTCGCGCTCGCCGGCATCTGTGGCGCGCCGTTCGCAGTCGACAGCTTCGGCGCGGTGATCAAACGCGAAGCCGAGATCATCTCGTGTCTCCGATCACCTGCGCGGCGAGCTCGTCATCTTGATGGACTTCTGCCGCACGGCAACCTCGAACTCGATAGCGTGATTGCGCCACGCGACCACTGGCTCAGAAATGCGTCCGATTGGAGCCCCAAAGAAGTCGATCTGCACTCGCTGCGCGTGGGACGCAGCCAGACGGCGCGAGTCTGGCCTCCTCGCGTGGGTGAATCGCGCGTTGCCTCGCCTGGATTATTGGACTGGCAGGATCGCGGAGATCACGGACCCGCGTGAGCGGATCAGGTTCCCGGAACCTCGCCGTCGCCAGACTTGGCGATGCGCGTCCAAGCAAGAATCATTTGCTTATGAAACAGCCACTTACTTTTGACATCCGTAAAGTGATCGACTAGATTCGCACCGCGCATCGCCGCAGGGGGCTGTAGGCGTGTGCACAGCACGGTTGCACACATTCAACCTCTTTCCGGAGATAAAGCATGTCTTTTCCGATCTTTGCGCACGTTGTGTGCGGGCTGCTGTTGGCGTTTGGGCTGACCTTGCCGACACAGGCTTACCCCCCTTCAAATAAAGTCCATGTTGCAGATGCCATGCGGCAAAAAGCCAATGGCCAAGGACACGTCAGGCTAATCGTCACACTGAACCTTGGCGCGGCCTTCGTGGCGGAAGGCAAGCTTTCCGTCACCGGTATATCCGCCCAGCGGAGTCAAATCGCGACCGCGCGCCGAAACTTGTTGGCCGAACTCAGCGCAACGGGCACCACGGCTTATCGCAGTTACGAAACCGTCCCGGTTGTGGCCTTGAGCGTGGATGCAGCCGGCTTGGACCTGTTGGCACAATCAGTGAACGTGAGTCAGATCAGCGAGGATATTCCGCAGCCACCGACCCTGAACGACAGTGTGCCCTTGATCGGTGCGGATGATGTGTGGAATGTTCTGGGCTTTGACGGCAGCGGCTGGGCCGTGGCGATCCTGGACACAGGCATTGATGCCGGCCACGCCTTCTTCGAAGATGCGGGCGGCGCTTCCCGCATTGTGGCCGAGGCCTGTTTTTCCAACGCCGGAGGTTCGGGTGCTGGCGTGACGCTGTGCCCTGATGGCAGCACGGCCCAAACTGGCGCAGGTTCGGCCGATGCCACGATCGCCGATTGCGATGGTGGCAGCCTTTGCGACCACGGCACGCATGTGGCGGGTATTGCGGCCGGCTATAGCGGGACCCGCAGAGGCGTTGCTCCCGACGCCGATATCATTGCGATCCAGGTATTTTCCCGTTTCAACGCTGCGAGTGATTGCAACCCCTCCTCGGCGCCGTGTGTACTGACGTATAGCTCTGACCAGATCGCGGCGCTGGACTACATCAACAGCACCTTGCGCCTTACCCATTCGATCGCGTCGGCGAATATGAGTCTGGGCGGGGGGCAGTACGCCAGCGACTGTGATGTCGCGGAGGCTGCCAGAAAGACCGCCATTGACAACCTGCGCAGTGTGGATATTGCCACGGTCATTGCCACCGGTAACGATGGCTACATCAGCGACGTCAGCGCGCCGGGCTGCATTTCCACCGCCATCTCGGTGTCATCGACCACCAAGGCCGACGTGGTGTCCGGTTTTTCCAATGTGGCCTCGATCATGGATCTGTTTGCGCCCGGATCGGCCATCACCTCCTCGGTACCCGGCGGTGGCTTCGCCAGTTTCAATGGCACCTCCATGGCCACACCGCATGTGGCCGGTGCTTGGGTGTTGATGAAAGAGGCCAAGCCGACCGCAACCGTCACCGAGATCCTCAATTCATTCGTGGTGACGGGCAAATCCATCACGGATACCCGCGCCGGTGGCACGATCACCAAGCCGCGCATCCAGTTGGACCTTGCCGTGGCCAATCTGACCGGCTCACCGACTTGGACGGTGAATGCCAGCGTCTCCGGCGGCAATGGAACCATCGCCCCTGCCGGCAACACGACCGTGCTCGCGGGTGCTACCTTGGCGCTGACCGTGACCCCGGATCCAGGTTTTGTCATCGATGATGTCACCGGTTGTGGTGGCAGCTTGTCAGGCAACACCTACACCACCGCTGCGGTGACGGCCAACTGTTCGGTGGTGGCGACATTTGCCAGTGCCACGCACACCGTCACATCGAGTGTGGGTACGCCGATTGGCAACATCACCCCGCTGGGTGCGCAGACGGTGAATCACAAAAACACCATCAGTTTCACCCTCATACCTGATACCGGCTACATGATCGATTACGTGGATGGCACCTGCGGCGGATCGCTTGTGGTAGATGTCTACACGACCAATCAGGTGACGACGGACTGCACGGTGGTGGCGCACTTCGAGCGAATTCCGTACACCGTGACTCCGAGCGTGGGCACACCAGGCTTTGGCAATGTCGCACCGTCGGGTGCACAGATCGTGTTGTTCGGCGACACCATCGATTTCACCCTGACGGCAACGCCTGGTTATACGGTCGACAGCGTTGGCGGTACTTGCGGTGGTGCGCGCCTGGACGACAACCGTTACACATCCGTGTACCGTACGGATCCGGTGGCAGCAGATTGCACCGTGGTAGCGAGCTTCCTTGCCATTCCGCCACCGCCATTGGTTCCGACGCTCAACCAATGGATGTTGTGGATATTGGGTTTGACAGTCTTGGGGATTGGCGCCTACGGCTTGCGTCGTCACTGAGGACTGAAACCAAGCGGTTTCACAAGGTTTGGGTATCAATCCCGAAAACCGGCCAGCCCTGCGCGGGCCGGTTTGTTTCAAATGGGGGCAGCCTGCAATCGTGCAGGTCGGCTCACTCACCGGCGGCGTGGAGCAGTTGATGCGTGTAGCGTGTGGATGGCGGCCCTCAAATCAAAGACCGACTCGCTTGGTGCCTCATGCCCATTCCACCAAACCTTCCGCCTCGCACACCTTGTTCCATGAGGGGCGCGTCTTCAGGCGCGTCGCCAAGGCCGCCAATTGTGGCCAGGACGTGGCCGGCTTGGGCATGTTGCGCGCCCAGCGCATCAGCATCAGCAAATACAGATCGGCCAGGCTGAAGCGTTCACCCAGAAGGTATGGCCCGGTCTTGGCCAAATGCGCGTCGATGTAATCCCAGCATTTTTCGATGCCGATACGGGCATTGGCTTTGATCGCCTCGCTCGCCTCGGGCAGGTGATCGGCCGGAAAAAACCATTGCCGGAATACTGGCTGCAAGGTGTTGGCGAGATAGGCCATCCACTGCAGAAATGGCGCGCGTTGCGCACTGCCGGGTGCCGGGGCCAGGTTCGCCTCGGGATGACGCTCGGCCACCAACAAGGCTAGTGCCACCGCCTCCATGCAGGGCTGTCCGTCCACCATCAGGGTCGGCACCACGCCATGTGGGTTGATGGCCAGATACGCCGGGCTGCGTTGTTCGCCTTTCTCGATGTCGATCTTCTTGAGATCGAACGGTGCGCCGACTTCCAGCAGGGCCAGATGCACCACGAGATTGGCTGAACCCGGTGCGTAGTAGAGCGTGTACATAGGTCGTCTCCGTGAACCGGCCTGCATGATAGAACGGCGTATCCGATCGCGCGCCACCGAACTGCCAGCGGCGCACCAAAGCAAAGGGCCGCTTTGCAGCGGCCCTTGCGGCGTATCCATTGCCTGCGCTTACTTGAGCTTGGCAGCCTTGCGCAAGGCTTCGGCCTTGTCGGTCTTTTCCCAAGAGAACGCCGTGGCCTTGCGGGTGGCGCCGTTGGCATCGGTGTAGCTGACTTCCTTGGGCTTGCGGCCGAAGTGACCGTAGCTGGCGGTGGTCTGGTAGATCGGGTGGATCAGATCCAGCATCTTGATGATGCCGTAAGGCCGCAGGTCGAAGTGACTGCGGATCAGCTTTTCGATCAAGGCATCGCTGACCTTGCCGGTGCCGAAGGTGGTGACCGAAATCGAAGTCGGCTCGGCCACGCCGATGGCGTAGGAGACTTGAATCTCGCACTTGTCGGCAAGGCCGGCGGCGACGATGTTCTTGGCCACATAGCGCGCCGCATAGGCCGCACTGCGGTCCACCTTCGAAGGGTCCTTGCCCGAGAACGCACCACCACCGTGACGGGCCATGCCGCCGTAGGTGTCGACGATGATCTTGCGACCGGTCAGGCCGCAGTCGCCCACCGGCCCACCAATCACGAAGATGCCGGTCGGATTGACGTGGATCTTGTTCTTCGGCAGTGCATCGAGCCACGCCTTGGGCAACACCGGCTTGAGCACGTGTTCGATCACGCCCTCGACCAGATCCTTGTGCTTCACTTCCGGATCGTGCTGGGTGGACAACACCACCGCATCCAGACCCACGACCTTGTTGCCGTCATAGCGCAGGGTGACCTGGCTCTTGGCATCCGGGCGCAGCCACGGCAGCGGCGACTTCTTCTGCTTGCGCACCTTGGCCTGCTGCTCGACCAAGCGGTGGCTGTAGTAGATCGGTGCCGGCATGAACTCGGGCGCCTCGTTGCAGGCGTAGCCGAACATCAGGCCTTGATCGCCCGCGCCCTGCTCTTCGGCCTTCTTCTTTTTCTTGGCAGTGCCATCGACACCGGCGGCGATGTCGGAAGATTGCTTGCCAATGAGGTTCAACACACCGCAGGTGCTGCCATCGAAGCCCACATGCGAACTGGTGTAGCCGATGTCATTGATGACCTTGCGGGTGAGCGCTTCCAGATCGATCCAGGCCGAGGTCGTCACTTCACCGGCCACGATGGCGACACCGGTTTTGACCAGGGTTTCGCAGGCCACGCGGGCATTGGAATCCTTGGCCAGAATGGCATCGAGCACGGCATCGGAAATCTGGTCGGCAATCTTGTCGGGATGGCCTTCGGAGACGGATTCGGAGGTGAAGAGGTAGGCGCTCATCTCGGTTGCATATCCTTTGATTCGGATGGAGGGATCAAACGGCCGCACAGGATACTCCGGAGTCACCGCCCCTGCATCAATCGCGGTTGAACAAGGCTCAGCTCAGCCCGCGCCAGCCATGGCTTGGTAGCGCGCATGCAGGCGCTCGACGATGGCATCGAGCTGCTCGATTGGCCCATCGTTGGTGATCACATCATCGGCAATTGCCAGTCGCGTGGCGCGGTCGGCTTGCGCGGCGAGCAGACGCTCGGCAGCGGCTCGATCCATGCGATCGCGCGCCATGGCGCGTTCGATCTGCAGCGCGCGCGGCACATCCACCACGAGGATGCGATCCAGCCAGCGATAACGCTCGATGTTCTCTGCCAGCAATGGCACCGCCACCAGCACGCCCCACGGCCCCGGGCGATGCGCCAGCGCGTGTAGGCGCGTATGCACCAAGGGATGCAGGATGGCATTCAAACGCGTGCGCTCGGCCTCATCGGCAAACACCCGCGCGCGCAAGGCGGCACGATCGAGCGCGCCTTCGGCGGTCACCACCTCTGGCCCGAATGCCGCCACGATCTGCGTCAATGCCAATTGCCCCGGTTCGACCAAGTCACGAGTCACCTGATCGGCATCCACGACCGCCATGCCAAGCCGGTTCATGCGATCGCTCACCGCCGTCTTGCCCGAACCGATGCCGCCGGTCAGACCGATCAGATAGGGGCGTTGCTGACTTCGATGGCGTAAGCGTTCGTTTGCGGACATGGGGGTTGGGGCGCAGGTCGAGGTGGGGGGCGGTCATGCAGCGCGTGACGATGCTGCACCCTCGGCGAGATCGTAACCGCCGGGCATCTGCGATGCATCCGGCAATGCATGGGCCACATTGCAGGCACTGAAATACATCGGCAGCATGACGCGCAGACATGGTCATTGCCGCTACATCAAGCTTTTCCCCTCCGCCATCCAAATCGTGAAATGCGCGATCAAGCAGCGATGCGCCGCGATGCCTTGAGATGGAAAGACGCGCTGATGGGCGCCCGCGATCGCAGGATAACGAGGCACCGTTACTTCAGTTGAACGACTTCCACACCCCTGACATCAACCAGCCGCAGTGCGTCTGATACGGTGCCGAAGTTGGGGAACGAGGCGTTCGGTGCAATTTCGGCCAGAGGTACCAAGGCAAAAGCACGTTCGTGCAATCGTGGATGCGGCACTCGCAGCCCTGGCTCGTTGATTCTGGCATCGCCGTAGAGCAGTAGATCAAGATCCAATACGCGCGGCCCCCAATGCTTCGAAGCGATCTCTCCACTTCGGCTGCGTCCGGCCTTGCGTTCGATATCCAGAAGATGAAGCAACAGCTCTTTCGGGCCCAGCTCGGTACGCAGCAGTGCCGCGGCGTTGATGAAATCCGGCTGATCCAAACGCCCCCAGGCAGGTGTCCGGTAGAGGCGCGAAGCAGAAACCATCGTGGTCAGCGGCAGCGCCTGCAAATCCATGATGGCTGTTTGTATGGCTGCAATCGGGTGGCCCACGTTGGCGCCCAGACCGATGCATGCCTCGATGAGTTGGGTCATAGCGCATCTCCTGTAGGCGGCCGCCCACATCGGCGACGGCATCGCAAGCCGGCATCTTCATGGGAACCTGAACCCCCCGTCCAGTGCTGTGCTTGCCCGGCAAGGGCGTGCGCAGCAGCAACATCACGCCCTCTCAATTTCCGGCAGCTTGTCGAAGCGCCAGCGCCGGCGGACTGGCCAGTGCGGCGATGCACGGATTGCGCCATGGTGCAGCACCTTGCGTGCTGATCACCGCATAGTGCACCTGAGCATGCGATCGGACGCTGGGTCGCATCCAGCAACGGGGCCAGCACTGGCCAAACGCAAGGGACACAACAGCCGATGCCGTGGCGATGGAAGCCAATCCGTACAATGTGCCTCCCATGCCTGTCTCCGCAACCATCCCTGTCGAAGCCCTGCGCCTGTCCGTCGCCCCGATGATGGACTGGACCGATTCGCATTGCCGCGCCTTTCATCGGGTGTTGGCGCCGCATGCGCGTTTGTACAGCGAGATGGTGCACGCCAACGCAGTGGTCTTGGGTGATCGCGCGCGGCTTTTGGCGATGGATCCATCCGAGCATCCGGTGGCCTTGCAACTGGGTGGCAGTGATCCAGCAGTGCTGGCGCAGGCGGCGCGAATCGGGGCCGAGCACGGCTTCGATGAGATCAACCTCAATTGCGGTTGCCCGTCCGATCGGGTGCAGGCCGGCCGCTTTGGTGCCTGCTTGATGCGCGAGCCCGCGCTGGTGGCCGACAGCGTGGCGGCCATGATTTCCGCCTGCACCGTGCCGGTGACGGTGAAGTGCCGTTTGGGGGTGGACGATGACCACGAGTGGGAACATTTTCTGGCCTTCATCGACACCATTGCCGAGGCCGGTTGCCGAACCTTCGTGGTGCACGCCCGCAATGCCTGGTTGCAGGGACTGTCACCGAAGGAGAACCGCGAGGTTCCGCCGCTGCGCTACGACTGGGCCTATCGGCTGAAGCGCGAGCGGCCATGCCTGCAGGTGATCGTCAACGGTGGCATTGCCGATACGGCGGAAGCGACCGCGCACCTCAAGCACGTCGAGGGTGCGATGTTGGGGCGCGCCGCATACCACACGCCCTACCTGCTGCATCAACTGGATACGGCGTGGTTCGGTGGACCACTGCAAACCCGCGCCGAGTTGTTGCTTGCCTACCGCCCCTACGTGGAAGCGCAATTGGCGCGCGGCGCCTTGCTCAAACACATCACCCGTCATCTGCTGGGCCTGTTTTCAGGGCAAGTGGGTGGACGCGCCTTCCGGCAGGTGCTGAGCGAAGGCGCACACAAACCCGAGGCCGACTGGACTTTGGTCGAGCAGGCCATGACATTCACCCAACACAGGCAATCCCCCGAACATGATCACGCGTGACCTCAAGGCCTTGGCGACGTTTCCGGATGCGGCCCGATTGGGCTTCGGCGCGGCCACCGCGCGCGCCGCATTTCTCGTGGCTCCGGAAGGCTTCAGCCTGGCGGTGCAATCGGCCAGTGACAATGCCTACATGGATTTGAGCCTGCGCGTGGATGTTGAGCGCGCCTTGGCGCAGCATCGGGGATTGCAGCGAGCACTGGCGCGACGGCTGCCGACCCTGTGCTTCCCCGGCGATCCGGCCACACCCGATGCGGTGTTTCCCAACAATGTGTTTGCCACCGCGCCGGGCCAGCTCATCATCGGCCACATGCGTCATCCGGTGCGTCAGGTCGAGGCCGAGCGCATGGACATCCGTCGCTTCTTCCGTGACGTGCTGGGCTACGCCGAAATCGATCTGCGCCAGCATCCCGGCGTGTGTGAGCTGACCGGTTCGGTGGTGATCGATCGTGGGCGTGGCGTGGCCTATGGCGGCTTGTCCGAACGCTGCGATGAAGCCGGCCTGTCGGCGTTCGCGCAGGCCTTGGGCTGGGTGGAAACGGTGCCCTACGCGCTGGCCGCCGGTGAATACCACGGCAACGTGGTGATGAGCGTGCTGGCCTCGCGGGCGGTGGTGGTGGCGCCCGATGGTTTTGCCGACCCGGCCGTGGGTGAGGCTATCGCCGCCCGGTACGGCGCAGGTGGCATCGTTTTGGACCCGGACGAGAAAGCGGCCTTTGCCGCCAATTGCATTGCCCTCACCCCGGATGCGGTGTTCATGAGCGAACGCGCCGCCGATGCGCTGCGCCCGGCTACCCGCGCGGCACTGGAGCGCAATGGCTTTGCCATCGATGCCGTGGCACTGGATGAAATCGAAAAAGCCGGCGGTTCGCTGCGTTGTTGCGTTGCGGAGATTTTCTGAGTTGACAATGGCTTGGGCTGCGGTTTTGATTGTCGTGAGAATTGCGTTAAGAGTTCAGATCGGATTCACTGCCTGCCCACCAGACTGCCGCTCGTAGCCGATGGCAGGTCGTTCCTGTCACTTCATTAAGTACGTATCCGAATGTCCAACGCACCGTTGTTCACCGCGCTCGCTGTTGTGGTCTGCCTGTCTTCCGGTCCGACCGCACGAGCGGCCGATGACGAGAACTTGCCAGCCGCGGTCAATCGGGTCGAACGTGAAACCGGTGGCCGGGTACTGTCGGCCGAGCGGCGTACCCAGAGCGGGCGCGAGCTCAATCGCATCAAGGTTTACACCCCGGAAGGGCGCGTGCGGGTGATGTGGGATTCCCCACGCAACGAGACCGCGCGTGAGCGCCGATCCCAGCCGAACCGCATGCCGATGATGCGCGGCGATCATCCAATACCGCGTGGCGATCAAGCCGCACCGGTGCGTGAGGATCAACGCTGAACCAAGCTGCGGCCGCGATCATGGCGGCATGATGTTCATCTTCGCGGTCGACAGGTACACTTTCAGCGTTACCGCCGCCAAAGCGGCCCCCCAAGTCACGAGAGGTGAATGACATGCGCATCCTTCTGGTTGAAGATGAGGCACCACTGCGCGAAACCCTGGCCGCACGGCTCAAGCGTGAAGGCTATGCGGTGGACTCGGCCAGTGATGGCGAGGAAGGCATCTACCTCGGGCGCGAAGTGCCGTTCGACGTCGGCATCATCGATCTGGGTCTGCCGAAGATGACGGGTATGGAACTGATCCGCCTGCTGCGCAACGAGGGCAAGAAGTTCCCGATTCTGATCCTGACCGCCCGTGCCGGCTGGCAGGACAAGGTGGAAGGCCTGAAGTCGGGCGCCGATGACTATCTGGTCAAACCTTTCCACGTCGAAGAATTGTTGGCGCGACTCAATGCCCTGCTGCGGCGCGCGGCGGGCTGGAGCAAGCCGCGTCTGGATTGCGGCCCGTTCAGCCTGGATCTGGCGGCGCAGACGGTGATGGTCGATGGCGTGGGCGTGGACCTCACCAGTTACGAGTACAAGGTGCTCGAATACCTGATGCTGCATGCCGGCGAGCTGGTGTCCAAGGCCGATTTGACCGAGCACATCTACCAACAGGACTTCGATCGCGACTCCAACGTGCTCGAAGTATTCATCGGGCGCCTGCGCAAGAAGCTCGATCCCGATGGCAGCCTCAAGCCGATCGAAACCGTGCGCGGTCGTGGCTATCGCTTTGCCATTGCCCGCAACGAGTAAGCCGCAGCGCGGTTCGCCGTGAGCGGCACCCGAACCTATTCCCTGCAGGCGCGACAGCTGCTGGCCGCCAGCTTGGGGCTGGTGGCTTTCCTTGGTTTGACCGGTTACGCGCTCGATCGCGCCTTCGTGGAGGCCGCTGACAGCACCATGCGTCAGCGCTTGCAGAACTACGCTTGGGCGTATTTGCGCAGCACCGAATTGTCACGCAACGGCAAGATCATCGCGCCCGAAACACCACCGGATGCGCGTTTGGCGCGCGTGGGCAGCGGCCTGTATGCGGCCATTCTGGCCGACGATGATCGTTGGCAATCCGAGTCGGCCTTGGGCCGAGACTTGCCGCTGGATGACGTGCTGCGCCCGGGCGAGGAACGCTACGAAGGGCCAATCGACACGCCAACCGGCGCGATCTACCGCCAAAGCATGGGTATGGCCTGGGAGGTGAGCGACATCAAGGATGTCAACGTCACCGTGCATGTGGCCGAAAGCTCGGCCGCGCTGGACAAGCAAGTGGCCGCGTTCCGGCGCACGCTCTGGGTTTATCTCGGCGCTGCCGGTGGTTTGCTCCTCGCCCTGCAGATCGGTTTGTTGCGTTGGAGCCTGTCGCCCCTGCGGAAACTGGTCGCCGACATGGTGCAGGTCACCTTGGCACGCAAGGAACGGCTCGATGGCCGCTATCCGCAGGAACTGGATGTCCTCACCGGCAGCCTGAACGAGTTGATCGAGGTCGGGCGCGACCAGATCACCCGCACCCGGAATGTGCTGGGTGACCTCGCCCACAGCCTGAAAACGCCGCTGGCGGTGGTGCGCAGCGAGCTTGATTCCGAACATGATTCCCAGACCGTCCGCACGGCGGTGGAAGAACAGGTGGCGCGGATGAATCAGATCGTCGCCTATCAGCTCTCGCGCGCCGCGGCGACCGGCCATCAAACCTTTGCCGCCCCCGTGCCGATTGCCGCCTGTGCCGAGGAAATCGTGCAAAGCCTGGAAAAGGTGTACGCCAGCAAGAACATCCTGTGCGAGTTCGAGATCGACGACGCCGCCAATTTCTACGGCGAGCGCGGTGACTTGATGGAACTGCTCGGCAACCTTCTGGAAAATGCCTTCAAGTGGGCCAAACACCGCGTGTTGTTGACCGTGAGCATTCACACCAGCGCCCCGCAGCGACGCGCCGGCTTGCTGATCAAGGTCGAGGACGATGGCCCGGGCATTGCGCCGGAAAATGTCGAACGCCTGCTGCAACGTGGTGTGCGTGGTGACGAGCGCGTGCATGGCCACGGCATCGGTTTGGCGATCGTGCTGGACCTGATCCACGCCTATCGCGGGCAGCTGGAAGTGGAGCGTTCCAATGACCTCGGTGGCGCCTGCTTCGTGGTGCGCTTCAATCCGGCGGTTTGATCGCACCTCGTCTCCGCGCGTACAGCATCAGAGTTTGTCGAGTATCCGGCCAAGCGCGGTGCGCATGTCGGCTGCCGGCTTCATCGCCAAGTTCGTGCCACATGCATCGCATCTGAGCGATGGGCAACTCAAGTCCACCCAAAACAGGCTGGGATGGGTGGCCGTGCCAGGAATGGGTGTTTCGAATTCGACTTCGTATTGAGTTCCGGGTTGCTTGAGGAACAGCGCCAGTTCGAAGCGTGCGAGTGTGAGCGTCTCTGAAAGTGCGTGATCACAGCGTGGGCACAGTGCGGTTTTGCGAAAAATGCCTTTGAATCGTGCCGTCGGGAAGCCCTGCGGACCCAGCAAGGCGTCCTCCAGTGTTTGACCAAAGTCGGCGCTTGTGGGGCGCCGCTCGTGATCGTCCGGACACCGCAGGCACAGCAGGTTCCGGAAACCCAGAGTGATCTCTCCATCTGTGGTATCAATGGCTTCGATGTTGGATGGGAGAAGTACGCGGTGGCAGTGACTACATGCCAGTGTGTCCGTGTTCCAATTGCGTTCGTTCATGGCCACCCCGATACGGTCGATGGTAAAGCGAGTGCTGGGTCGCGCCAAACAAGGTCCTGCGCTCCGACAGGCCAATTGCATCCCTCGGAGACGCAGGCAGGCTGACAAAAAAATTCTGCAGCCACTTCATTTCATCGCCCTGATGAAGCCTGTGACTGAGCCCGACGCGGCGGAGTGAGTGTTCCGCGCCGGACCACGAAGCCAAGGCGAAGGCTTTGAGTGGCCGCGAGCCACTTGGTTCGTGTGCGGTGGGGCGGGTGTTGTGTTGGGTTCATCCAGACCCGTTCAAACCGCTCGCTCAAGCGGCCGGGCAAAAGCCTTACTTCATCATGCCCGGCAAGAAGGAGTGCCAGCGCAGGCTCGGGCGATTGACTGCAGGCGCGCTGCTGCCGCGATGCGTGCTCGTGGGTGCCACCTCGGAGGAGACCGGTGCGACAATGGTCGCGTCTGTAGCGGCGGCATCCGAAGTCTGATTCAAGACGGTGCTGGGGCAGGGACCGGAGGTCTCGCCACTGGCACTGTGGAAAAGCTCCGAGCCGGCTTGAGCCTTGGCCGCAAGCAGGAGAAGGGCGCAGGTGAGCAGTAGACGATGGGTCATGGCGCGCGTTCCAATTCGATGGAATCAGGAGCCACATCGACCGGAAAGGCTCGTCAAGGTGGCAAGCCGGCCAAGAGTAACAGGTTTTTGCGTGACAACAAGCAGCCGTCAGGGGATGATTTGCAATCTCGGCGCCAAAGAGGCGTCGGGGCCATGGGAGGCCATGGGTCTTTCCCGTTCAGGAATACACAATCCCCTTGTTGCGAACGCGTCGTGCCTGCACGCGTGGACGCGCGTTGATTTTGATTTCAATGGTTTGGAGTTGCCGGGTGTCCGCATTCCCGGCTGCGCCGGACGCCGTCAGCTCCTGGGTGCCTGGCATGACTGAAGCTGCAAACTCATCCGCTACAAGGCCTGTCACGGGGTTGACGGGCCTTGATGCGCGCCTCTTGGCGAGCCTGGTTGCGCCCGCGCTTGCCGCGCGCATGCAGGTGTTGGATCGCGTGGATTCCACGCAGGCTGTTTTGCTGGACCAGGCCGAGCGCCTGCCCGACCGCAGTTGGGTGCTGAGTGATCACCAGACAGCCGGACGAGGGCGACGTGGCCGCACTTGGCTCACGCCTGCCGGTTCGGCCTTGGCTTTGTCGATGTTGGCGCGCAACCCGGACCATGGTCGCTGGCCGGGGTCGTTGAGTCTGGCCTTGGGCGTTGCCGTGGCCGAGGTCGTGCGCGAATGGGGCGCGCCGGATGTCGCGTTGAAGTGGCCCAACGATGTGTGGGTGCAGGGGCGAAAGCTCGGCGGCATCCTCGTGGAAACCTTCGCTGGCGGCGTGGTTGCGGGCGTGGGCATCAATTGCCAGTTGCCGGCAGCCGTGCGCACATCGATCGATCAAGCCTGCACCGACTTGGCCGAACAGGGCGTGGTGATGGCGCCCGAGATGCTTGCGGCAGCATTGGCAGACGCTTGGACCGAGGCCTTCGATATCTTTGCGCGACGCGGTTGGGAGGCCTTTCACGCGCGCTGGGATGGCTTCGATGCCTTGGCTGGAAAAGCCGTTCGGGTTCTGACAGGGGTGCACGAGCAGGTGGAGGGTCGGGCGTGTGGTGTGGATGGGCGGGGTTGCCTGCTGGTGGACGTGCAGGGTGAAACCAAGGCGTTTGCAAGCGCCGAAGTTTCGGTGCGTGCGACATGATCCTGCTGGTCGATCTGGGCAATACCCGAATGAAGCTCGCCGCGCTGGTCGAGGGTCGCGCCGAGTTTCTGGCGCAGTTCACCCATGCGGCGCCCGACTTCGAACAGCAGCTATCGCGCTGGTTGGCGCAGCAGCGCGCGCCATCGCGTGTGTGGCTGGCGTCGGTGGCCGATCGAGTCACCGGGGAACGGGTCGAAGCGATGTTTTCTCAGGCCGGTATCGAAGTCAGCCGAGTGCGAACGCAGGCCTCGGCCCTCGGTTTGCGCACGGCCTACACCCGGCACGAACAGTTGGGTGTGGATCGCTGGTTGGCGCTGTTGGCGCTGCAGGGTAGCGCTGCCACGCCGTGTCTGACGGTGAGTGTGGGCTCGGCGCTGACCTGCGATGGCCTGAGCGCGGATGGCCGGCATCTGGGCGGGCTGATCGCGCCCACGCCCGAAGCCATGCGACAGGCGCTGTGGGCGCGTGCGCCGGGGTTGAGCCAGTTGCGGGGTGAAGTCCACGAGCTGGCGATCAGCACCGAAGATGGTATCGAGAGCGGCTGCGTGCTGGCGGCCGTGGCCTTGATCGCGCGCAGCCGAACGACGCTTCAGCAACGACTGAATCAAGACGTGGGACTGGTCTTGACCGGTGGCGGCGCGGCCGCATTGCAGGCCTACCTCGGTGAACACAGCCATCGGCCCAATCTGGTTCTGGAGGGTCTGGCGCGCTGGGTGCAGTCCCAGTGCACCGAAGCCGACGCGTGACTGCATCCAATCCCGACGCGGGCATGGCCTAGAATGCGGCTAACCCAACCCGTGCTGACACCATGCTTTCGCGTGCACTCATCGCCCTGCTGTTGATGATGAATCTGGTCGTGGCCCTGTGGCTATGGCTGCGCCCATCTGCGGCGACCGATGCGGCCGCACCATTGCCCGACACCGCGCCGAGCTTGGTGCTCTTGAGCGAGGAGTCCAATTCCGTCGCCGGTGTGCCGCAGGCCGCCGAACCTGATGGTCCACCGGAACCGACACCCGGCCTCGATCGCCTGGAATGCTTGGAGATCGGCCCCTTCCTCACCCAGGCCGACCTGCGTCGGGCGATGAACAGTTTCAGTGTCGGTGCCGAGCGCATCCAGTACCGCGAGACGCGGGCCACGGCCAATCGCGGCTTTTGGGTCTTTTTGCCCGCACAACGTTCGCGTGATGAAGCCCTGGCGCGCGCGCGCGAACTGTCCGGCAAGGGCGTGCGTGATTACTACGTCGTGACGGCCGGCGCACGCGAGAACACCGTTTCCCTTGGCCTGTTCCAGGATCGCAACAATGCACAGGCGCGCTTCGATGCGATCCGCGCATTGGGCTTTGATGTGCAGTTGCAGCCACGTTCGGACGAGATCCCGAATTACTGGATCGATTTGGCCGTGGTGGCCGGTTACGACTGGCCCTCGCGCCTTGAAGGCTTCAACGGCGTGAGCGGTTCACCGATCCGCTGTGAGTAGCGTGCGCACAATCGGCTACAATCGCCGCCCGCACGCTGACTTCGTGCCGCTTTAGCTCAGTTGGTAGAGCAACTGATTTGTAATCAGTAGGTCCACAGTTCGAGTCTGTGAAGCGGCACCACTCCAAACCCCGCCCTCAAATCGGCGCATCGAGCAGCGCTTGAACCGCGCTCTTGGCCGCCATGGCGTGGATCAGCAGCACCACGGTATCACCGGGTTTGGCCCAGTCCAGCAAATGACGCGCGGCCTCGACCTCGTCGGCGATGTACGCAATGGTGTTGTCGGCCACGCCATCGGCGATGAGCTGGCTGCGCATCAGGTCCGCGATCTCTCCGTCGGCGCGGCCGCGTTCGTAGCCGCGGATTTCCTTGAGGACGATCTTGTCGGGCCGGTACTGCGCTGCGGTGTGGGCCAATGCGGTGATGTCTTCGTTGCGACGATTGCCGGCGTGGCCCAGAGTCAAGGCCATGCGCCCTCCGCCATGGTCGGCAGCGGCGATATCGAGCAGGCCGGCGAGGCCTTCCGGGTTGTGGGCAAAATCCAGCCAGATGCGTACGCCGTTTCGATCCCAGCGTTCGAGGCGACCGCGATTGTCGGCGTTATTGGAACCGAACTGCGCCAAGGTGGCGGCGAGCGCT
>CAUJJS010000136.1 GCA_963205415.1 Pseudomonadota bacterium | reverse complement strand
GCGTCGGCACCGAACAGTCCTTCGCCCACATCGCGCAAGGACGCGCCCGCGAGGGTCGCGTCGAGCGCCTGCAAGGTGTGCAGTTCCAGCAGCGCGGAAGGTGTTGGCCTGGGCGTGGTGGCAGCGAAGGTCGCGCCGCGTGCATGACCGCGCACAGGCGCGGCAGTGCCGCTCCGTTGGGCATAGGCCACGGCCATGCCGTCTTCCAGGCCGGGCGCCAGCGCAAAGCGCAGGCAATGGCCTGGGCTGCGCGCGATCAGCGCCAGCTTCTTGCCGTCGTGGAACAGTTGCTTGTGGCCGGGGATGCGCCAGAACGCGAAGGCGGTGGCATCCTGCGGCGGATCAGCGTCGGGGTAGAGCTGCACCACGGCAGCATGACCAGGTAGCCAAGCTGGATGCGCGTCACGCGAATCCAGTGCCGGGTCTTCCAGCAGGCGCAAACCCCAGCGATGCGCTGCATCAGGCCGGCGATGACGGCGCAGCCAGTCGAGCCGGTAGTCGGGATGCCTGCGCAGGTACTCCCAAGCGAGCGCGAGCGCATCCAGCCAAAAGACATGCAGGTATGCAGCAGTGGGATACCAATGCGCGAGGTGATGAGGATTGACCATGACGCCTCCTCCTGCGAACAGGACTCGCCGCCACGGAAGAACTACGCGCTACATCGCCCTCGTCGGAACGTCATGGGTTAAAAAGGCGGATGGGGCTGTCAAGACCGATTGGCTCCGATGTGTTGCGGTATTCGTCTCAATGCTGCGGCGGCGGCGCCCCGACCGGGGACACTGCACAAGCCAGCCTGCCGCAACCCGCGCCAAGCATCCTGTCTATTTGGGTCAGACTGGTGGGGCTACGCCGCAAGAATCTCGATTGAGACTTACCCGGTATGACACCAGACTGAAAAAGTCACAGTAGGCCGTATTCAGTCCGGGATCGCTCCGTCGCGCTCGGCCAGCCGGGTGTATTCCGACAGCGTGCGCGTGGGGCGGAAATAGAGGTCGCGCATCACAGGTTGCTGGCGCGGCCCGACGATGCCGGCCAACTCGGACAGCTTGACGGTGCCCTGCGCGGGCATCCCGATTCCCAGGTCGATGAGTCCCCAGGCGGTATCGCCATCGGCGGGATCGAGCGCGGCCAGCAGCCAGGTCACATGCGCGTCCGGCGTGAATAGAGGGTCGGCCGTGATTCCTGCAAAATCCGCAGAAAAGCAGTTAAGTATTTGATTTAACTAAGATTTTTTCCGACTTTATGAACGTAGCCACTATCCAACGCGTCTTGGACTGTGTGCTCAAAGCATTCCATACGCTGTACAGCGTAGGTTGATGCGCAGCCAAGGCTTGGTTGACAGGCAGTAGTCCATAAACTACAGTTCGATCATCAATGATCGAGTTAAAACAAACAGAGACATTCAGGAAATGGCGAACGCGGCTCAAGGACGAACGAGCGCGCATCTTGGTGGCGTCCCGACTGGACCGCCTCGCCTTTGGTCTTGCGGGCGATGTGGAGCCCGTGGGGCAGGGAGTCAGCGAATTGCGTATTCACCATGGCCCTGGATACCGCATCTACTTCCAGAAGAGAGGAAGCACGATCATCGTCTTGCTGTGCGGCGGTGACAAAAGCACGCAAGCGAAGGACATCAAGGCTGCAAAGCGCCTGGCTGAAGCATGGAGCGAATGAAATGGCTGAAAAACTGACTACCTATGATCCCGCCGAGGATCTGACTTCGGACGAAGCCATTGCGATCTTCATGGCGGAAGCGTTCCAGACGAATGACGTCGGCTATATCGCGCACGCGCTGGGGGTCGTCGCGCGTGCCAAGGGAATGGCCCAGATTGCTGGGCAAACCGGGCTTTCCCGCGAGCAGCTTTACCGCTCTTTCAGCGAGAACGGCAACCCGACCCTAAAGACGACTCTGGCGGTCATGAAAGCCTTGGGCATCGAGCTGACCGCCAAAGTTCCGGCTGCCGCATAACCGTCCTGGCAACTAACAGGGATAGAACTTTATTTTGTGTGTTCTGCGGATTGGTTGACCGCCAACCATCCGGCGCGAAGTATCGTGCTGTTGCGCTACTAGCGTTTGAGCACGTTCTTCGTTTTGGACCGCTTCGCGGGTGTCCCAGCGTTGGCGTCTCCCTTGGGAAGACGTGTCTTGAGCTCGACCAACAGCTCCGTCGTGTTTTTTCGGAACTGCGCCTGTTGCGACTGGGCTGTTTGCAAGTCCTCGCGTGCAGAAAGGATCTCACGGGCCAAGCCGGCTTTCTCAGCGCTCAGTGCGCTGACCTGCACCCGAAGAGACTGGGCCAGCTCGTGCGAATCTCCCAACGCCTTGGCCGCCTTTTTGTTTTCATCTGCGAGCAAGAGGGTGACGCGTTTGAGTTCCTGTCGCGCCCTATCGACGTCCTCCAACAGCCGTCTTTCTTGAGCTGAAGCTCGTTGTTCCAGGCGCTCACGCTCCTGCCGGTGCTCCTCGTTCAGCGCATTGAGGCGACCACGCTCGGCTTGCAACGCTTGCGTTGCCGCAGCATTCTGGGCGCGCACGGATTCAATTTCAGCGTCCCGGCCCAGCAGCCCTTTTTGCAGGTCGGTAACCTGGCGAAGCAGATCCGCAAGCTGGTGGTCCTTGGCCTGAAGCGCGGCGCCCAGTGCTTCCGAGCGCTCGTTCAGCCGTTGCTGTTCTTGATCGAGGGTGACTCGCTCGGCCGCGAGCCGCTCTACTAACCTTTCCAGTGCGTCTCGATCGACCTGTACCGATTGCGCCGCCTGCTCCTGGGCGTGCTGCTGGGCGCGACCCCACAGCGCCTTGGCCGCCCGCAGAACCGGTGCTGGCAGGGCGCCCTGCTCCCCGACGCCCTCATCGCCACCCCCCAGTCGTTTGGCCAACGAGGCGTACCAGGCATCGAGCATGGGCGCCACGGTGTTCGGCGATCCTCGTCCGAGGTGCGCGCGCACGCGCTCAATCGTGGGCCGCTCGCCTTGGGCGAGCACGGCGTCGGCCGCGCCCCAGACCTCATCGACCTGAACGCCTCGGGAGACTCTCGAACTTTTCATTTGCACCGCCCTGCTTCACACTGTAAATTACCAACGATAAGGGATACTTATCGTGATTTATCGACCCGTTTCGTATCAAATCATACATAGTATGTGCGATAAAACTCCATTCGTCACCCTGCCCTGAACATGCGCCTGCCCATCCTCCAGAAAACCCCCGCCCTGCAGCCGCATGAGCTCAGCGATGTGACCGCGCAGGCCGTGGCCGACCTGCTGCGCGAAGGTGAATCGCTCAATACGCAGCTGAGCTACCGCAGCGCACTTCGATATTGGGCCGCCTGGTACGGGATTCGTTACGGGGCGCAGATCAGCCTGCCGTTGCCAGCGGCTTGCGTGCTGCAGTTCATCGTCGACCACGCGCAGCGCAGCACGCCCAAGGGCCTGGTGCACGAGCTCCCGGCCGGGATTGACACCGCCCTGGTTCAGGCCGGCTACAAGGGAAAGGCGGGACCGATGGCGCACAACACGCTCGTGCACCGCCTGGCGGTGCTCTCCAAAGCCCACCAGATGCGCGAGGTGAAAAACCCGTGTCAGGACCCCAAGGTGCGCGAGCTGCTCTCGCGCACGCGCAAGGCCTACGCCAAGCGCGGCGAGTTGCCCAAGAAAAAAGACGCGCTGACCAAGGATCCGCTGCAGCTTGTGCTGGCCACCTGCGATGAGACATTGAAAGGCAAACGCGATCGCGCCCTCCTCCTCTTTGCCTGGGCCAGTGGTGGGCGCCGGCGCTCCGAAGTGGCCGCGGCGGACATGAAGTTCCTGAAGAAGACCGGATCGGGGGAGTTTTCTTACGAGCTGGTCTTCTCGAAAACGAACCAGAGCGGCGTCGACCGGCCCGAGAACCACAAGCCCGTGCTCGGTGCTGCGGGTGCAGCGCTGGAAGACTGGTTGTCGGTGAGTAGGATCCGCGAGGGCGCCCTCTTCCGCCGCGTGCTCAAGGGCGGCCACCTGGGTGGGCCACTGTCGGCTGCAGCCGTGCGCGACATCGTGCAAGTGCGGTGTTTGTTGGCGGGGGTTGAGGGGAAGTTTTCTGCACACTCATTGCGGTCTGGCTTCGTCACCGAAGCGGCTGCACAGAACGTCTCGATCGCCGACACGATGGCGATGACAGGCCATCAGTCCGTTGCCGTGGTGCTTGGATATCAGCGCCGCGGTGGACTGTCCAACACCCCCGCCTCCAAGCTGCTTGCATAGCCCACGTGCGCCAGCGTCTACGTCAAGAAGTGCGTCGAGCTATGCGCGAGTTCCCGGCGGAACTCTGGCCTGCCCTGGCCACGCGCGGCTCCTGGACGTGCCCAGTGCCAAAGCCTCGGAGACCATCAATACGTCTCACCGCATCCTCCATCGAGTTTCGAAACGTTTATGGGAAAATGTTCCAATCATGCCCAAACCCGAAATACAGCCGCCCACGACCAAAACCGTCCGAGATGAGAGCGAACACGGCGAATGGTTTGCAACCACGTTGGCGCGCGGACTCTCTCTCATCGAGGCCTTCGGTCCTGAAGATACCTGGCTTGGCAATGCCGAACTTTCGCGGCGCACAGGTCTATCGAAGCCGACCGTTTCCCGCTTGAGTTCAACCCTCATTGAACTGGGCTTTCTGACCCGCAACGACGAAGGCAAGTTTCGCCCTGGCGTGCGTTTGCTCGCCTTGGCCTACCCTGTACTGCGCAGCTTGACGATCCGGCTGGTCGCGCGGCCGTTGATGCTGGAGGTTGCACGCGAAATCCGCGGTGCGGTCTCGCTGGGTGCCCTGGATCGTCTCAGCCTGATTTACGTTGAAACGGCTCGAAGCACCGACCCCCACCCACGGTCGCCCGACGTGGGCAACAATGCGCCTTTGATCCAGACGGCGATCGGTCGGGCATTGCTGGCGCAGCTCGATGAAGCAACACGAATGCGCGTTCTCGAGCAAACCCGCACCGACATGCCAGACCTGTGGGAGCGCCACCATGCCAAGGCGGCCGAGGCCGTGCAGGATTGCGCGCGTCAGGGCTACTGCCTGTCTTACGGCGACTTCGATCCCAGAGTGCACGCGGTGGGCGTGCCCTTGCTGACCTTGCCCGATGGGACAGCGCTGGCGATGAATTGCGGCATTCCAGCGTTCCGACTTGGTTACGGGCAGCTAGAGAATGATGTCGCGCCACGCGCCGTCGCACTGGCAGCCAGCATTCGCACCATGTGGAAGCCATAAAGCCGGCTGCCGCATCCGCGGCGGAGCTCTCGAAGGCATAAAAAGCGGCCATGAAATGGTTGCCATGGCAGTCCTCGCGCATGGCCTTCCATAGGCGCTCGATCGGGTTGACTTCGGTCGACGGAATCAGGCCAAAGTTTAGCGCGTCACCGCCCTGGGCCTGAGCGCCTTGCCCTGGCGCGCCACGATCTGTCCGGCCGCAGGGGGCGCCCACAGCGCACGCAAGCGCACCGACCACTGTGGTGCGCCATCTCTCAAACACATCAGCGCACCCGCAGCCCAGCACTGATCGAGGCTGCTTGGCTGTTTTCTTCTTCATCACAACAGCGGATGCAGCGGCGGCTCAACGAGCAGGCCGCGCGATGAGAGGCATTGACCAATTTATCCACGAAGTTCAAAATACAGGAACACTTTAAGATTTTTGATCCATTTATTTGTTCTGAGTGCCTGCGTTGGCCTCTAGAAACGATGGAACAAGCAACAGGAAACAACCATGAGCGGACCGCTGAGCGGATTGAAGGTTCTCGACATCGCGACGATCATCGCGGCGCCCTCCTGCGCGACCTTGCTCGCCGACTATGGCGCTGACGTCATCAAGATGGAGCTTCCTGGCCACGGCGACGGTGCGCGAGACTTCCCTCCTTTCAAGGACGGCAAATCGTTGTGGTGGAAGGCCATCAACCGCAACAAGAAGTTCATTACGCTCGACTTGCGACTGCCTGAAGGCCTGGCTCTGTTCAAGCAAATGATCAAGGGCTTCGACGTGCTGGTGGAGAACTTCCGGCCCGGTACGCTGGACCGCTGGGGTTTGACGCGCGAAGTCCTCTGGGAACTGCAGCCGCGTCTGGTGATCTTGCGTGCCACAGGTTTTGGCCAGACGGGCCCCTACCGTGATCGGGCCGGCTTTGCCCGGTTGTTTGAAGCCATGGGCGGACTCACCTATATCACCGGTGAGCCGGAAGGCGCACCGATGCATACCGGGTACCCGATGGGGGATGCGATCGGTGGCCTGTTCGGCACCATCGGCGTGCTGGCCGCCTTGTGCCGGCGTGTCATGGAGCCCGATGCGCCTGGCGAGGAGATCGACCTGTCGATGACGGAGGCCGTGCTTCGCTTGCTCGATTTCCTGCCGATCGAGCACGACCAGTTGGGAGAAGTGCGCGAGCGTTCGGGCAATGCCAACCAGTACTCCGCCCCCTCTGCGGTGTATTCAAGTCGAGACGGACGCTATGTCTCGCTGTCGGGCAGCACCAACGCGATTTTTGTCGCCAACGCCCGCTCCATTGGTCGCCCTGACCTGCCAGAGGATCCGCGTTTCATGACCAATAGTTTGCGAATGGGTTACTCGGCCGAATTGAATGAGGTGTTCTCCCGCTGGATGGGTGAGCACACCCTGGACGAAATCCTCGAAGCGTTCGAGCGCGAAGGCGGAGCAATTGCGCCGATCTATTCCATCGACCAGATCGTCAACGATCCCCAGATGGTGGCGCGAGAAGCCATCGTCTCTGTGCCAGACGCGGACTTCGGGTCGGTGCGCATGCAAAACGTGGTGCCTCGCTTCGTGAGCAATCCGGGCGCGGTCCGGTCGACCGCCGGCACTCTGGGCGAATACAACCAGGATTTTTATACCCGGCAAATGGGTTTATCCGAAGCCCAACTACAGACTCTGCGCGAGAAATCGGTCGTGTGATCCGGTGTTTTCCAAGCACAAGCCCAACTGGAAAAACAAGCAATCCCTATCCACACATCGCACATGGCGCATGCGCGCGCCTGAATTGTCGATTCCCACGCGCCATCGATTGCCGCATGAGATCACCGCCTACCCGAAACCACACCTAGAAAGATATCCATGAGACACCTGACCACCCGGTTCTTCGCCGTCTTGCTGACGGCCGTCGCCATAGCCAGTCCCGCACTATCTCAAAGCGCTTATCCATCGAAGCCGATTCGGGTCATCGTTCCTTACCCCGCTGGCGGTGTCGTTGACCTTTTCGCGCGCGTCGTGACCAACGCCATGGCAAAGCGGTGGTCGCAGTCGATCGTTGTCGAACCCCGACCAGGCGCGTCATCCAACATCGGAACGCTGGCGGCACTGCGCAGCGAACCCGATGGATATACCTGGTTGATGGTCGGGCCATCGTTTGCCGCCAACCCATCGCTATCAAAAGATGCCGCTTGGAATCCCATGAAGGATTTCGTCGGTTTGGGGGTCGTCGGCTACTCGCCAATGATCATTGTGGCCACTGAAAAGCTGCCCGTGAAGACGCTGCGCGATGTCGTCGAACTCGCCAAGGCCAAGCCCAAAGAGATAACAGCGGGGACGATGAATGGGTCTTCCAGTCAATTTCTCCTCGAGGCACTGAAACATGCATCTGGCGCAGATTTCCTGATGGTGCCCTATGCAGGTGCGCCACCGATCGTGGCCGATCTGATCAACGGGAATGTGCAGATTACCGGGCTCCCGCTCACCGTGGCGCTGGCCCAGATTCAGTCCGGTCGCATCAAGGCCATTGCTTCCGGCTCCGCTTCACGCTCGTCGTTACTTCCCGACGTGCCGACATTCGCCGAGGCGGGTTACGCCGAAGCCGCACTCATTCCCTGGTATGGGTTCGTGGCACCACGTGGCACCCCCGCAGCCATCATTCATCAAATCAACAACGAAATGAACGAAGTCCTGAAATTGCCCGAAGTGCGCGAGCAGCTTGTCAAGCTCGGCGCAGAACTCGTGCGCCCCATGACATCGGCCGATGTCGATCAGTTGATCAAGTCGGACACCGAAAGGTATTCGACGCTGATCAAGCGCGCCAATATCAAGGTGAACTAATGAGCACGCCATTGAACACCACGCTGTGCCGTCGACTGGGCATCCGCTACCCCATCTTTGGTTTCTCTCACAGCGTCGACGTGACGGTCGCGCTGGCCAACGCAGGCTGCTTTCCGATCTACGGGGCCACGCGCGATATGCCGGACGAGATCGTCAGCCACCTCAAGGAAATCCGCGAACGCATCGGCACGGGGAAATTCGGTGTTGACCTCCTGTTGCCATCGGGCGTGGGCAGCGAAACCGATCGCGCAGCGGTCGTGGCCGGACTGCCTGCAGAAAACAAGGCGTTCATTGAGCAGTTGCGGACCAAGTACAACGTACCTCCCGCCACAAAAGCGACCTTCTTCTCCAGCCAGATCCGCTCGCAGCAATTGTTTGCCGAACAGATTGACGCTGTGCTCGGCTCAAGCGCTGACGCTTTTGCGGCTGGCATCGGGCTTCCGGCCAGTGTCATCCAGCGCGCAGCGCAATGCGGAAAATTCACCATCTCGCTGGTGGGTTCGGCAAAACATGCCGTGGCCGCGAAGACAGCGGGTGTCGACCTGATCGTTGCGCAGGGTGCCGATGCGGGAGGCCACACCGGACCGATCGGCACCTATTCCTTGGTACCCCAAGTGGTGGAAGCGGCCGGGGACGTGCCGGTGCTGGCGGCCGGGGGCGTGGGCCACGGCAGGCACATCGCGGCGGCCTTTGGGCTGGGTGCGCAAGGTGTCTGGCTGGGCACGGCATGGCTCACCAGCCGCGAACACGCGTTCAACGAGATCTTGCTGCGCCAGGTGCTGGCCGCCCGTGGAGAGGACACGGTGATCTCCAAAAGCCACAGTGGCAAATCGGCCCGTTTGATCCGCAGCGCATGGACCGACGAATGGGAAGCGCCTTCGGCACCCAAACCCTTGCCCATGCCCTACCAGCAGGTGCTGACCGGCGAGTTGCTCGCGGCCGTCGAGGAGCATGGCATCGAGGCCCTTTCCTATACCGGCGCGGGCCAGGGTGTGGGTTGGTTCAACGAACTGAAGACGGTGGATGAGATCGTCGAGCGCCTCGTATCCGAAACCCAAGGCGCGCTGGACCAGATGAACGCCCGGCTCAGCGGCAACTGAACATCAATATCACCGCGAGACAACACTGTGGACTTTTCAGAATCACCCAGGGCGCGTGACATACGCGAACGCTTCACGGCATTCTTCCAATCGCAAGTGCTTCCTCGGCACCGTGAATGGCATGACGCCGTTGTCGTGCGCAAGCAACAGGCGGCATTCATGCCCGCCTTGCGTGCCGCGGCGCGCGAACAGGGCCTTTGGAATCTCGCACTGCCCGCCTTGGCGCCCGACGAGCCTGGCACGCAGCTGTCGAACGTCGAGTTCGCCCCGTTGTGCGAACTCATGGGCAGCCTGCCCTGGGGCTCGGAGGTGTTCAATTGCCACGCGCCGGATGTGCCCAACATGGCCTTGCTGCAGCAGGTCGCCAATCCCGAGCAGAAACAGCGCTGGCTGCGGCCGTTGCTCGAAGGCGAGGCCAAGTCGGCGTTCGCGCTGACCGAGCCCGACACCGCGTCGTCGGATGCCACCAACATCGACACGCGCATGGAACGCCGTGGTGACCAGTACATCATCAACGGGCGCAAATGGTTCATCACCGGCGCCGCGCACCCGGATTGCAAGTTCGTGGTGGTGGTCGGTCGCAGCAATCCCGAGGGGCAACGCACGGCCCAGCATTCGATGGTGATCGTTCCCATGGACACCCCTGGCCTTCGGGTGGTGCGCTCCCAACGGTTCATGGGATGGGAGGACCACGTGGCGCCCATCGGCGAGCTGGAGTTCGTCAATGTGGCCGTGCCGGTGGGCAACCTGCTGGGCGAGGAAGGCGCGGGCTTCAGCGGCGCACAAACCCGCCTTGGGCCGGCGCGCGTGCACCATTGCACGCGGCTCATCGGCATGGCCGAGGTGCTGATGCAACTGATGGTCGCGCGGGCCAAGGAGCGGAGCACCTTCGGGCGCGCCGTTATCGACTACGACACGGTGCAGCGCTCGATTGCACAGTCGCGCATCGATATCGAACTGGCCCGGATCATGGTGCAGCGCACCGCCTGGCTGATCGACCAGCAGGGGCATCGCGGTTCCTGGCGCGACGTGTCGATCTCCAAGGTCGCCGTTCCGAACATGCTGCAGCAGGTGGCCGACCGCGCCATGCAGATCTTCGGTGCCATGGGCGGCAGCGACCAACTGCTGATTCACCACGCCTACGTCTACGCGCGCAGTCTGCGCATTGGCGACGGCCCCGATGAGGTGCACCTGCGGCAGATATTCCGCACCGAGCAGGGACCGTCCTGGACCATCGCCGATTCGCCTTACGTGGTGCCGGCCGCCTGACTTTCCGTCCAACCTGCAAGCCTGTTCCCCCATCCCGGATTCACCATGCCCCTATTCGATTCCCGCATCGACCCGCGAAGCGAAGCCTTTGCGGCCAACCGCGATCACATGCTGCGCATGCTGGCCGAAGTGCGGGCGCTGGAGCAGCGCACGCGCGATCGCTCGGCGCAATCCCAACCGCTATTCGACAAGCGGGGTCAGTTGTTGCCACGGGACCGGATCGCGCTGCTGCTCGATCCAGGCAGTGCCTACCTGGAACTCTCGGCGCTCGCGGGCTTCGGTCTCGACCATCCGGACCCGGCGAAGTGCGTGCCGGGCGCGGGCGTCATCACCGGCATCGGCATGGTGGGCGGCACGCGCTGCATGGTCGTGGCCTCCGACTCGGGCATCGAGGCAGGCTCGTTCCGGGCCATGGCGCTGGAGAAAATCCTGCGGGCGCAGCGCATTGCGCTGGACAACAAGCTGCCCTTCGTCCATCTCGTGGAGAGCGCGGGCGCCAACCTGCTGCGCTACAAGGTCGAAGGCTTTGTCGGCGGCGGCGCCATGTTTCGCAATCTGGCGCGCTTGTCGGCTGCAGGACTGCCCGTGGTGACCGTTGTGCACGGCTCGTCGACGGCGGGTGGGGCCTACATGCCCGGCTTGTCGGATTACGTGATCATGGTGCGCGGACGGGCGCGCGCCTTTCTGGCCGGGCCGCCCTTGCTCAAGGCCGCGACCGGCGAGATCGCGACCGAAGAGAACCTGGGCGGCGCCGAGATGCACACAGCCGTGTCCGGCCTGGGTGAGTACATGGCCGAAAACGATGCCGACGGCGTTCGTCTGGCGCGTGAAGTGGTGAAGCGACTGCAATGGTCGCGGCATCTCACGCCGGGCGCCCTCGCGCAAGGCAGCGAGGTGCGAGGCCCGCGCTTCGATTCAGAGGATCTGTTGGGCATCATGTCCCCGGACGGCCGCAAGCCCGCGGACATGCGCGAAGTCATCGCGCGCATCGTCGATGACTCGGACTTCCTCGAGTTCAAGTCCCTCTACGGGCCCTCCACCGTGACCGCGCATGCCGCGATACGGGGCCACGCCATCGGCATCATCACCAACAACGGCCCGATCGATCCGGACGGCGCCAACAAGGCGACGCACTTCATCCAGGCCTGCTGCCAGAGCGGAACGCCCATCGTCTACTTGCAGAACACCACCGGCTACATGGTCGGCCAGGCCTACGAGCGCGGCGGCATGATCAAGCACGGCTCCAAGATGATCCAGGCGGTGGCCAACGCGACCGTGCCCCAGTTGACCGTGATGTGCGGCGCCTCGTTCGGCGCTGGCCACTACGGCATGTGCGGTCGGGCGTACGAGCCCAGTTTCCTGTTTTCCTGGCCCAACGCGCGCACCGCGGTCATGGGAGGGGAGCAAGCCGCCATGACGATGCGCATCGTTGCCGAGGCCGGTGCCAAGCGCAAGGGTCTCGATGTTGACGAGGCGGCGTTGGACGCGCAGGACAAGGCGATCGTCGACACCTTCGAGCGCCAGCAGAGCGCGATCGCCACCTCCAGCCTGTTGCTCGACGACGGCGTGATCGACCCGCGCGACACACGTGATGTGCTTGCCCTGAGCCTGACAGTTCTCAACGAGGCGGCGCGGCGTACGGTGCGCCCCATTCAATTCGGAGTGGCGCGGCCATGAAACGTTTCTCATCCATCCTGATCGCCAACCGAGGCGAAATCGCCGTGCGCATTGCCCGCACCGCGCAACGCCTGGGCTACCGCGTCATCGCGGTGTATTCGGACGCGGATGTCAGCGCCCCGCATGTGCAGCTCGCCGACGATGCGGTGCGGATCGGCGCGTCGGCCCCACGCGACTCCTACCTCAACGCCGCCTCGATCATCGCGGCGGCGCAGCACAGCGGTGCCGGTGCCGTGCACCCGGGCTACGGCTTCCTGGCGGAGAACGCGGAATTCGCGCAGGCGGTGGTTGACGCGGGCCTGATATGGATTGGCCCGCCCCCTTCGGCCATCCGTGCGATGGGCGACAAGGCGCAAGCCAAGCGTTTGATGAAGGTGGCCGAGGTACCTTGCGTGCCCGGCTACGACGGCGACGCGCAGGATGAGGCCACGCTGCGCGCCGAGGGCCAGCGCATCGGTTTCCCTCTCATGATCAAGGCCACCGCGGGCGGCGGCGGCAGGGGCATGCGCCTGGTCGAATCGGCCGCGGCCTTCGACGCTCACCTGAGCAGCGCGCGTTCGGAGGCGCAGGCGGCGTTCGGCGATTCCACGGTGCTGCTAGAGCGGGCCATCGTGCAGCCTCGCCACGTCGAGATTCAAATCTTCGCCGACAGCCACGGCAACGTCGTGCACCTGGGCGAGCGCGACTGTTCGGTCCAGCGTCGACACCAGAAGGTGATCGAAGAGGCGCCTTCGCCGGCCTTGGCCGGCTCGGACGGCGCACAGCTGCGCCGGCGCATGGGCGCGATGGCGGTGGCGGCCGCGCGTGCGATCACCTACTGCGGCGCCGGCACCATCGAATGCCTGCTCGACGCCAGCGGTGAGTACTACTTCATGGAGATGAACACGCGCCTGCAGGTCGAGCACCCGGTGACCGAGGCACTCACCGGGTACGACCTGGTCGAATGGCAGTTGCGCGTCGCGCAGGGAGAGGTGCTGCCCGAATGCTCGCAGGACGAAATCCTGCGCCGCTTCGAATCCGGCGGCCATGCGGTCGAGGTGCGGCTGTGCGCCGAAGATCCCTGGCACGGCTTCTTGCCGCAAAGCGGCCGGCTCCTCGCCTGGCAGCCCGGCACAGCAGTGCGTGTCGACCACGCGCTGGAAGCCCGCGCCGAAGTACCGCCGTACTACGACTCCATGGTTGCCAAGTTCGTTTCTCATGGCACCGATCGAGATGCTGCCAGCAGCGCGCTCGCCGAAGCCTTGCGCACCGCCGTGGTTCTGGGCATGCAAACCAATCAGGCATTTCTTGCGGCCTGTCTGCAACATCCGACCTTTGTCAGCGGTGAGGCCACCACCGGCTTCATTGCGGCGCACGGCGACGAATTGCTGCGCGGCACGCCGCCGATGCGCGCGTCGCTGGCGGCCATGGTGCTGTACGCCTCCGAGGCCCTGCGCATGGGGAACGACCCGATGCACATCGCGTTGGCGCTACCTTGGGCACGGCCAATGCGGTTCGCCCTCGACGGCGAGGCGATTGAAGCCAAAATAGAAACCTTCAAGCCGAACCGTTATCGAGTGGCTTGTGGCGCTGCAACAGAAGACTTCACCGTCACCCGCTGCAGGGAGGACGGTCTGACCGTGACCTCCAGCGCCGGTCGCGAGTCCATCGCATGGGCATTCGATGAAGACCGCCTGTTCGTGAGCCAGCACGGACGCCAGACCATTCTCGACGATCAGACCTTGACGGGCACCGTGGGCGGTGCTGCGTCGAACACCGGAGCGGTCCGCGCGCCCATGGCCGGGCGTTTGGTGGCCATGTATGTCAGCAACGGCCAGACGGTTGAAAAGGGAACACCACTGCTCGTTCTCGAGGCGATGAAGATGGAGCACCCTGCGATCGCACCCATGGATGCCGTGGTGACCCGCGTGTGCTTCGAGGAAGGCGCACAAGTGACGGCCGGTGCCCTGCTGATCGAACTCACCGCTGCACCGTGAATCCGCGACATCGCAGTCGCAACGCCAACACTCGAACTCTGCCATGACTCCATATCTGCTTTGCGAGAGCCCCTCTCCCGGCGTCCTTCTCCTGACGCTAAATCGGCCGGAGCGAAAGAACGCGCTCGTTCACGAGATGACGAACGCGTTCATCGATGCAATTGAAGCCTCGAATGACGACCCCGATATTCGCGCCATTGTCGTCACCGGTGCCGGGGGAAATTACTCCAGCGGCGGCGATCTGACTGAATTTCAGCAGCTGGATTTGCGCACCGATCCGCCTGTAGGTCAGCGCATGATGGAAGCGTTGAACGACGCAACAAAGCCTCTTATCGCTGCGGTCGAAGGACTCGCGGTGGGCGGCAGTGCCACGATGCTGCTGCACTTCGATCTCGTGTATGCGGCTCGCAGTGCGCGTTTCAGATTGCCTTTCACGCATCTGGGGACCTGCCCGGAAGGTGCCTCAAGCTACTACCTGCCACTGATTGCTGGCTACCGGAAGGCAGCGGAACTCTTGATGTTGGGGGAGTACTTCGGTGTGGACACCGCAAGCGAAGTCGGCATGGTGACCCAAGCCACCGCCGATGGCGAAGCGCTGCAGCGGGCACTGGCAAGCGCACAAGCCATTGCCGCCAAATCGGTTGACTCCATCCGCCTGACCAAGATGCTGATGCGCGAGGGCCACCGCGACGCGGTTCGGCGTGTGATAGCTCGCGAACACGGCCTCTTTACCGAGCGGCTGCACTCGCCTGAAGTTCAAGCCAGCGTCGCTGCAATGAGCAGCCGCAGCAAGGTCCCAACGTGATGTCACGCCCTCCTCTGCTTCATCGATCGATGCGTTTGCCCGTGATCGGGGCACCGCTTTTTATCATCTCCAACCCGGATCTCGTCATAGAGCAATGCAAGGCCGGCATCGTGGGCTCCTTCCCCGCGCTCAATGCACGTCCCAAGGAGCTTCTGGGCGAGTGGTTGAGCAAGATTCGATCCGCTCTGGCCGAACACGATGCAGCGCACCCCGACACGCCGGCCGCACCGTATGCGGTGAATCTGGTCGCCCATCGAAGCAACGAACGGCTCGACCATGACCTGGCGATTTGCGTGGAACACAAGGTCCCGATCGTCATCACCTCCCTGGGGGTTCGTCCGGAACTGAATGACGCGATTCATTCCTATGGCGGCTTCGTTCTGCACGATGTGATCACCAATCGCCACGCGAAAAGCGCGATCGCCAAGGGCGCCGATGGTGTCATCGCCGTGGCTTCAGGCGCCGGTGGCCACAGCGGAGCGACATCGCCATTTGCGCTGGTGCAGGAAATTCGCGCCTGGTTCGCCGGACCGTTGGTTCTGGCCGGCTCGATTGCCAATGGAAGGGCGATTCTTGCCGCTCAGGTGATGGGCGCCGATCTGGTCTACATGGGCAGCGCCTTCATCGCGACGCCCGAGGCCAACGCAGCGCAACAGTACAAGCAGATGCTGGTTGATTGCGGCGCAGAGGACATCATTTATACGAATCACTTCACCGGCGTGCACGGCAATTTCCTCCGTCCTTCGTTGGTGGCATCCGGTCTGGATCCCGATCGGCTACCGGCCAGAGAGGTGGGCTCCGTTTCGCTTGCCGCAACGAGCGACACCGATGCGGCCTTGAGGTGGAAGACGATCTGGGGTGCCGGGCAGGGAATCGGTGCGATCAAGGGCATCTCCGCCACGCGGGAACTCATTGAGCAGCTTCGCTCGGAGTATGCAGACGCGTACCGCGCCAGCACGGCCATTGGCTCGCAATGGGGCCTGAATCCCCAAGGCTCGCCCGCATCGACTCATTCACTGGCGCAAACATGACACCCTCTACACCCCATTCCCCTGAACTGCTGGTAGACCAGCGCGGCCCGGTGCTCTGGTTGACGATCAACCGAGAACAGCGGCGCAACGCCGTCAGCCACGGCGTGCTCGCGAGCATGGCGCAAGCCATTGACGCGGCGCAGGCGAATCGTGCCATTCGCGCCATCGTCATTTCAGGCGCAGGGGACAAAGCATTTTGTGCGGGAGCCGATCTGCAGTCGGCCCAGGCTTTCGTCACCGACTATTCCGAGCCGTATGGCCCCATGGCCCTCCTGCTGCGGCGAGCAAAGGCCAGCAACATCCCACTGGTGGCCCGCATCAACGGCGCCTGCATGGCTGGAGGCATGGGCCTGCTGGCGATGTGCGACCTGGCGGTTGCCAGCAGCCATGCCGTTTTCGGCCTCCCCGAGGTCAAGGTGGGCGTGTTTCCGGCGCAAGTACTGAGCGTCCTGCAGCACTTGGTCCCGCGCCGTCAGCTGGCCGAAATGTGCATCACTGGCGAGCCCTTCACCGCCGCTCAAGCCTTGGCTCTCGGCCTGGTGAACTACGTCGACGACGACGTCGATACCAAGCTGCAGTGGCTGCTCGAGCGGTTGCTCGACAAATCACCTGAAGCCATCCGGCGCGGCCTGTACACGATGAAAAAAATTGAGGCAATGCCATTTGAAGAAAGCATGTCGTTTACCGAAAGCCAGATCGCACTGTTCACGCTGACCGACGATGCACGGGAGGGTCAGAAGGCATTTCAGGAAAAGCGCAAACCCCGCTGGGCAAACAACTTGGGAGGTACGGCGCCATGATCGTGTCGGATGCAGCCGCGAAGGCGAAAAGAAAAGTGGTGCGAATTGGCGGTGCCTCGGGCTTTTGGGGCGACAGCAGCGTAGGCGCGCCGCAGTTGGTCAAGCACGGTCAGCTCGACTATTTGGTGTTTGACTACCTGGCCGAACTCACCATGTCGATTCTTGCCGCGGCGCGCGCCAAGAAACCCGAACTCGGCTATGCCACCGATTTCGTGACCGTCACCATGAAGAGCATTCTGAAAGACGTTGCGGCCCAGGGCCTTCGCGTCATCAGCAATGCTGGCGGCGTCAATCCACAGGCCTGTGCTCAAGCCATCCGAGAGCTGGCGGCCGAGCAAGGCGTGTCGGTCCGAATTGCCGTGGTGGTGGGCGACGACGTGACGCCGTTGCTACCGCAATTGCGCACCGAGGGCGTGAGCAGCCTGGATGCCTGCGCGGCGGACGCCACCCTGCCCGCCAATGTCCTGACGGCCAACGCCTATCTGGGCGCGTTGCCGGTCAAGCGAGCGCTGGACGAAGGTGCGCAGATTGTCATCACCGGCCGTTGCGTTGACAGCGCCGTGACACTCGGCGCGCTGATGCACGCGTTTGCCTGGTCCCCTTCTGACCATGACTTGCTGGCCCAAGGCAGTCTGGCTGGCCACATCATTGAATGCGGGTGCCAAGCCACCGGCGGCCTGCATACCGACTGGGAATCTGTACCGGACTGGCCGCACATCGGTTACCCCATCCTGGAGTGCCACGCTGACGGAAGCTTTGTGGCAACCAAACCGGCTGGGACTGGCGGATTGGTCAACACCGCCGTCATCAGCGAGCAGATTCTTTATGAGATTGGCGATCCCGCGCGCTACCTTTTGCCGGATGTGATTTGCGACTTCACGCAGGTCCAACTGGAGCAGGAGGGCGAGAACCGCGTGGCAGTGCGCGGCGCACGGGGCCTGGCGCCCAGCACGACGTACAAGGTCTCGTCCACCTATATCGACGGTTTCCGCTGCAACGCCCAGCTGACCTTTGTCGGCACGGATGCCGTGCGCAAGGCGCGCCGTACCGGTGAAGCGATCTTGGCGCGCACGCGCGAGCTGTTCGCGTCGCACGGCCTTGGCGACTACAGCCGCACCCATATTGAAGTGCTGGGCAGCGAAGCCGGAAACTTCGGTCCACAGGCACGCACGCTGGACGCGCGCGAGGTGGTTTTGCGCGTGGCCGTGATGCACCCGGTACGTGCTGCGCTCGAGCTATTTTCCAAAGAGATCGCCGCTGCAGGTACCAGCTGGTCACCAGGTACCACGGGAGCCGAAGGGCGTCCCAGTGCATCGCCATGCATCAAGCAGTTTGCCTTTTTACTGGACAAGCAACGGTTGCATCCTGTTGTCGAACTGGATGGGCAGATCATCCATGTGGATCTGCCACCACCGAGCGCGAATCCGGCGTCCATCGCCGCGCCCATCATTGCGGCACCCGCAAATTCGTCCGCTGTATCGGCGCCCCATCTGGATACAGCCACAGAGCCCGCGGACATCGAAGTTCCGTTGCTGCAATTGGCCTGGGCCCGCAGTGGCGACAAGGGAAACACCTCCAACATCGGCATCATCGCGCGCCGCCCAGAGTGGCTGCCGCTGCTGCGCGCGCGGTTGACCGAAGAGCACCTTGCACAATGGTTGGCTCACCTGGTCAAAGGCCGTGTTGTGCGCTATGACGTACCCGGCATCCATGCGCTGAACTTTGTCTGTGAACAGGCACTTGATGGCGGCGGAATGGCCTCCCTGCGCAACGACGCCTTGGGCAAAGGGATGGCGCAAATTGTGCTGACAATGCCGGTCCCGGTGTCCGCCCGTTGGTGGGCAGCCCAACAAGACCGATAGAGCAGTCGGCCTGGGTCAATCGCCAGCCAGCAATTGCGCAATTTCTGCCTCGCTCAAGCCCGCCGAGCGCAAGATGTCGACACCGTGCTCACCGCGCCGCGGCACGGCACCGGGCACGCCGGCCGGCGTCGCCGAGAAGCGCGGCGCCGGGGCGGCTTGCAGCACACCGTCTTGCCGGGTGTAGACACCTCGGGCGGCCATGTGCGGATGCTCCATCGCCTCGGCCGGTGTCAGTACCGGCGCGAAGCAGGCGTCGGTACCTTCGAGCAGGTTGATCCAGTGAAGACGCGGTTGGCTGGCGAACAGCGCAGTCAACCGCTCGCGCAAGTGGGCATAGAGCCGTGGCTCGTAGGCGCGTTTGAACTCGGGGTCGTCACCCAGCCCGAGTTTGCTGAACAGCAGGGCATTGAACTGGGGCTCGAGCGGGCTGATGCTGATGAAGTGGCCATCGGCGCAGGCGTAGCTGCCGACCCAGGCCGGCCCATCGAGCAAGCCACTGCCACGCTCGAAGGGTTGCTGTCCGGCGGCATGCACCGACAACAGCAGATTCATCAGGTTGGCGCTGCCATCGACGATGGCGGCATCAACCACCTGCCCCACACCGCTGCAGTCCTGGGGCCACGATCCAACTGGAATTCGGCTTGAAGCCGACCCTATCAAGGATCTGGCCCGATGAGCAGCATCAACGAAACGGCCTACCCGCAGTTGCGTACCGACCTTGCCGAGAAGGACCTTCTCGCGCTGTTCACGCCAACTTTGCAGGAGCGGCGCTTCATCGCCGACGCCTACCGGCGCGTGACCACTCAGGCCCTTATCGCCATCCAACTCAAGGTGCTGCAGCGTCTGGGCTACTTCACCATGATGGTCGATGTGCCGGAGGTGATCGTCCGGCACATCTGCAAGCGGATGCGCATTCCGGTCTTCTCTTCCGATGCGCTGAAGACCTATGACGAGTCCGGCAGCAAGTCGATCCATCAGCGCCTGTTGCGCGAATACGTGGGGCTGCGTGTTCTGGGGGTTGAAGGGCATGTCTGGCTGGAGGCGCAAGCCGTCAAGGCGGCGCAGACCAAGCAGGAGTTACCGGACATCATCAACGTGCTGCTGGAGGAGTTGCTCCATCATCGCTATGAGCTACCTGGCTTCGTCACCTTGTCCCGCGCCGCGTCCCGGGTCAGGACCAAAGTCAATGATGAGATTCAGCGCCGGATCGCGTCCGCTCTAAATGACAAACAGCTTGGACAGATCGACCGTCTGTTCACCACCCGCGCCGGCCGCAGTCAATGGGAGCAGCTCAAGCGCGAACCCAAGCAGCCCAATGTGCGGGAGGTGGCGAGCTTTCTGACGCACATCGAGGCGGTGCGAAAGCTGGCCGACGGCCTGCCCCAGCCTGAGGATGTTCCCGTGTCCAAGCGCACTCAGTTCGTGCTCGAAGCCCGGGCCTTGAACGTGCGCGAGATGATGGCCCTAAAGGCCATCAAACGCTATGCGCTGGCCGTCCTGTTGATTCACGCCCAGTTGCAGAAGGCGGTGGACGACATCGCTGAGATCTTCATCCGCTCAGTCCGCAATATGCACAACGTCGCGCGCGAGCGGCTGAAGGAATATCAGCTGGAGCACGTCGAGCAAGGCGAGGCCTTAATCGCCCAGTTCCGCGAGGTGTTGACCGCGTTCGATGACGATGGAAGCGACCCCGAACGGATCGAGAAGATGCGCGGTGTGCTGGGCGATGACCCAACCACCTGGATTGAGCGCTGCGACGAGCACATCGCCTTCGCCGGGAACAATTACTACCCGTTCATGCTGCAGCCCTACCGCAGCAAGCGCGCCCTGCTGTTCCAGTGCCTGGACGCGATGCTGCTGAAGTCCTCGTCGCCCGACGAAAGCCTGTTGCGCGCCATTTCCTGGATCACCCAGTTCCGCTCCAGCCACAAGGAGCATGTGCGCGCCGATACCGGCTTCGGCGTCGTCGACCTGGATTGGCTGACCGACAAGAAGTGGCGTGCGCTGATCGAGGGCAGCGATGCCTCCTCGGGTCTGGTGCACCGAAAGTACTTGGAACTGTGCGTGTTCTCGCATGTGATGGAGGAACTGAAGTCCGGTGACCTTTATGTGCAGAATAGCGACCAGTTCGACGACTACCGCGATCACCTGGTCAGCTGGGAGCAGTTCGAAGCCGAGGTGGGCGACTACAGCGCGATGGTGGGTCTGCCGGCCGACGGTGATGCCTTGGTTGCGTTGCTCAAGCAGCAATTGCTGGACGTGTCGCAAAAGGTGGATGACCGCTTCCCGGACAATGAGCATGCGGCCATCACAGAGACTGGCCTGCTGATCCGGCGCACCGACCGGGCGCCGCCACCGGAAGGCCTGCCCGAGATCGATCAGGCCATCACGAACTCGATGGCCACCACCAGCATCCTGGATGTGCTGACGGAAACCGAGCGCTGGCTTGATCTGCACAAGCTCTTTGGGCCGCTCTCCGGTTTCGAGAGCAAGGTCGACGACCCGCGCAAACGCTTCCTCACCACCTTGTTCTGCTATGGCTGCAATCTCGGGCCGACGCAAACGGCCCTATCGGTGAAGGGGCTCTCCCGCAAGCAGGTGGCCTGGCTCAACCTGCATCATGTGACAGAGGAGCGGCTGGACAAGGCGATTTTTAAAGTGGTCAATGCCTACAACCGCTTCTCGCTGCCGCAGTATTGGGGCACCGGCAAGAGCGCCTCGGCCGACGGCACCAAGTGGAATGTGTACGAGCAGAACCTGATGTCCGAGTACCACCTGCGCTATGGCGGCTACGGCGGCATCGGCTACTACCATGTTTCGGACATGTATATCGCGCTGTTCGGCAACTTCATCCCTTGCGGCGTGTACGAGGCGGTCTACATCCTCGACGGCCTTGTCAAGAACGAGTCAGACATTCAGCCCGACACCCTGCACGGCGACACGCAAGCACAGAGCGCCCCGGTGTTCGGTTTGGCCCACTTGCTGGGCATCAAGCTAATGCCTCGCATCCGCAACATCAAGGAACTGGTTTTTTTCAAGGCCGAGCCGGGCGTCCCGTACACGCACATCCAGTGCCTGTTTCGCGGCACCATCGACTGGGACTTGCTGGCCGTGCACTACCGGGACATGCTGCGCGTGGCGGTTTCGATAAAGCTCGGCAAGATTACCCCGTCGATGATCCTGCGTCGCCTGGGCACCTTCAGCCGCAAGAACAAGCTCTACTTCGCCTTCAGGGAACTCGGCCGGGTGATCCGTACGATGTTCCTGCTTAACTACATCAACGACGTGGAGTTGCGCCGTTCGATACATGCCGCTACCAACAAGAGTGAGGAGTTCAACAACTTCGTGAAGTGGCTGTTCTTCGGCGGGGAGGGGATCATTGCCGAGAACGTCCGGCACGAGCAGCGCAAAGTCATCAAGTACAGCCAGCTGGTGGCCAACATGGTGATACTTCACAACGTGCAGTGGATGTCACGCAAGCTCAAGGAGCTGCAGGTTCAGGGCTACCAAGTGGGCGAGCCGGTGCTGAAAGCGCTATCGCCATACCGGACGACGCATATCAACCGCTACGGCGATTACACGCTGGATCTGTCTAGGGCAATCGATCCTATCGACTATAAGATCAAATTCTAGAAGCGTGACAACGACTTAGGGTCGTTTCTGCGGATTTTTCAGGAATCACGGCCGACCCTCTGAATAGCCGCACCACGGGTACCGGGTCGATGGCTTGGCCCGCAGCGCGGGCCTCGCCGTTGGCGAGCAGTTGCGCACGCTCTGGGACGGTGGCGAGTGGCTGGGGCATGGTCGGCAATCCCACAAATCCAATGATGCACGGATACGGTTTCACGCCCAAGCGCAGAACCGCCAAACCGGATTTACGTCTTCGTGCGCAAGCACGGAGGCGCTTGCGTGGCTTTGCTGAAACCCGTCGATGCGGATTTCCGTAAAGGCACAAAAACGCAGAACACCAAATGAACACTATAGATTGTAGCCCCATAGGGCGCAATCGGATGTCATCTTGGTTTTTTAAGGGAAACCATAGGTGGCGGCTCGGTACTCATTGGCGAAGGCGTTGAAGACCGTTAGAAAGGCGCGTGGCTTGAGCCAGGAAGCCTTCTCTGACGTGTCCAGCCGCACCTATATGAGTACCCTCGAACGCGACCTCAAAAGCCCGACCCTGCACAAGCTGGCCGAGCTGTGCGAGGTGATGGAGATCCACCCGCTCACGCTGCTGACGCTGGCCTACGCGGGCGATAGTCCGCACAAGGCCGACGAGCTGCTGGCGCAGGTGCGCCAGGAGCTGGAGGCGGTGTGGAAGGAACGCGACGCGGCGAAGCCGCGCGCGTGACGCGGTGATGTGCTGCGAACAGCAGCACAGCGCCCCGCCGCGGTGGGCGGGGCGCTGCGGCGGTCACGCCGCCTGGGGCTTGCTGCGCGACCAGATCAGGTCGTGCGTGCCGCTCTCGCCTTCGATCAGGCGGGCATAGACCGGAGCCGAGAACGAAGGATCGTCGAGGGTCACGGACTTGTATTCCCGCCCGGCCTCGCTGGTCTTGTTCCACGCCGCGCCGATGTCGTGGCCGGCGGCCTGGAGGCGGAAGTCGGGGGCGTTCTCGCTGCTGCCCTTGTCGTTGGGAACCAGCTTGACCTTGACGTTGAGCGTCAGGGTGCGCAGCGTGCCGGTGAAGCCGTCTTTGTCGGTG